>NZ_JAGTPT010000004.1:0-176074 GCF_018195675.1 Brevibacillus sp. NL20B1 | reverse complement strand
GATACTTTCCTCGGATCATAATGGCGCACCGAGAACCGCTTACGGTTCGGTAGCTCAGTCGGTAGAGCAGAGGACTGAAAATCCTCGTGTCGGCGGTTCGATTCCGTCCCGAACCACCATTTCCTTTCATAGGATTTTGCCGGTGTAGCTCAATTGGTAGAGCACCTGACTTGTAATCAGGGGGTTGTGGGTTCGATTCCTATCGCCGGCACCACGTATCACGCATTGGGGTATCGCCAAGCGGTAAGGCAACGGACTTTGACTCCGTCATTCCTAGGTTCGAATCCTAGTACCCCAGCCATTTTCATGAGCCATTAGCTCAGTTGGTAGAGCATCTGACTTTTAATCAGAGGGTCGAAGGTTCGAGTCCTTCATGGCTCACCAGTTTTTACAACCCCACAAGTGAGCAATGTACTTGTGCATCATCGGTTTGCTTTGCGGGGACCCCATGACGCATGCGGGTGTGGCGGAATTGGCAGACGCACCAGATTTAGGTTCTGGCGGGAAACCGTGGGGGTTCAAGTCCCTTCACCCGCACCATAGCAGATCGGGAAGGTTTGCGAATCGTGCAAGCCTTTTACACTGTGATGCAGCATGTTCCAGTATCTTCTTTTGGAAGATTTGCCTGTGAGAGCTGTGCTGTACTGGATCTTTCCATTACTCATCCTGAATACCATGCGGACGTAGCTCAATTGGTAGAGCGTCGCCTTGCCAAGGCGAAGGTCGCGGGTTCGAGACCCGTCGTCCGCTCCATTATTTCTGCTCTCTGTACGTGCGTCGGAGAGACATCTTGCTTATGTGCCCTTAGCTCAGCTGGATAGAGCGTTTGACTACGAATCAAAAGGTCGGGAGTTCGAATCTCTCAGGGCACGCCATAACATTGCATATCGAACCGCAGAGTAGGAGAACTTCCTACTCTTTTTTTCTATAAGCGGTTTCTCAATTTTACAACTATTAACGTTTTTTTCCTTGTCACTGCCAAGCTAATCCAGTACGTTAGGAGTAGATTTTTTCGACTAAAGTCGCGGATGGTCATGGACAAGCTGTCAGGCCATTGCGATTGCCGTACTGGACGATAACACGGGAACAGGAGTTGTGTCACCATGAATCAAATGAAATTGGAACAGACTCACCCTGCTGTGGAGAAATTGATTGGGAATATCGAGAACGTGTTGATTGGCAAACGGTCGATCATTGAGTTATGCGTGACGGCCATCTTGGCAAACGGCCATGTATTGTTGGAAGACGTTCCGGGCGTGGGCAAAACTATGCTGGTCCGTGCGTTGGCTCGCTCGATCGGGGGGGACTTCAAACGCATTCAGTTTACGCCTGATTTATTGCCGACGGACGTGACGGGCGTGGCGATCTATAATCAAAAAAGCATGGAATTTGAGTTTCGCCCCGGTCCCATCTTCGCCAATGTGATTTTGGCCGATGAAATTAACCGGACATCGCCCAAAACCCAGTCGGCCTTGCTGGAAGCAATGGAAGAACGCTCGGTCACGGTAGACGGAGTGACGTATCGGTTGGCGGAGCCATTTTTCGTTATGGCGACGCAAAACCCCCTGGAGTACGAAGGTACCTTTCCGCTGCCGGAAGCGCAGCTGGACCGTTTTCTCCTGCAGCTTCGCCTGGGCTATCCCACAGTGGACGAAGAAATGCGCATGCTGAACCGCTTTGCTGCAGCCAATCCGCTGGAACAGCTGGAGCCGGTGATGACTGCGGACGATCTGGCCGAGCTGCAGCGCCAGGTCACCGCTGTCAAGGTATCGGAGTCGGTCAAGGAGTATATCGTCCGCCTGTGCCACCGGACGCGCGATCATCACCAGGTCTACTTGGGCGTCAGCCCACGGGGCGCGCTGGCGCTGTTCCGAGCTGTGCAGGCGCTGGCGTTCGTACGCGGACGGGATTACGTCATTCCCGATGACGTGAAGGAACTGGTGCCTGTGACCTTTGCCCACCGGATCATTCTCAAACCGGAAGCGCGTCTGGAAGGAGCGACAATCGACCGGATTCTGTCCGCGATCCTGTCGGAAACTCGCGTGCCGGTCAGCTAGAGGCGGTGACGCGTATGAAAGAATTGATATCCGGGAAGAGCAAGGCACTTGTGCTGATCGCGATCACGTACGCGTTTGCCAAGTTTCAAGGCGGATTTGCCAGTTGGTTTTTGTTCTACAGCTGCCTGGTATTTTTGGCGTACGAAGTGCTTGCCTTTTCCCTCATGTTTACCGGCCTTGAAGTTGAACGTGAAATCGATCGTTCGCGCCTGCAAGAAGGAGAGGACGTGATCGTGACCGTCCGGCTGAAGCGGAGGATTTGGTTTCCGCTGGGGTGGAACATGGTGATCGAACCTCTGCCCGAACGGCTGGCCGGTGTGTATGAGCCGCACCGTCAGCTTGTCTTTCCCTGGTTCAAGCGCAGCGTGGAGTTTCGCTACGTCATTCCGGGACTGCCGCGCGGCTACTATCACCTGGAAGCATGCGTCATCAGCGGCGGCGATTTTTTCGGGTTTATCGAGCGGCGGCGAACGTTCCCCCTCTCCAACGACTTATTGGTCTATCCCCGCTACCGGGAGCTAAACAGCTGGTCGTTGGGAGACGGCAACTTCAGCGGGACGATTCACGTCTCGCACCGCTATTCGGATGATGTTGCGGCAGTGCGGGGCGTCCGGGACTATCAGCGCGGCGATCGGATGAGCCAGATTCACTGGCGGGCGTCGGCCAGGGGAACCGGGCTGAAGACAAAGGAATTTGAGCACCAGGCGATGAACCAGGTCGTGTTTTTTCTCGACGTGGAAAAAGAGCATTATCAGAACAAGCCGTTCCAGCTGTTTGAAACAGCAGTCAAACTGACCGCCAGCCTGACCGCGTACGCCAACCGCAACCAGTATCACTACGGATTGGTGTACAAGCAAAAGGATCGGGTGGCCATTCCGCCGGCCTGTTCTCCGACGCATTTTTTCCGGGTATTTGACCAGTTGGCCCGCGTCATGCCGGAGGGGACGGACTCGTTTGTCCGCATCCTTCGTCGGGAAGCGCTGGAGCAGCCGCCGGGCGTGACGCTGACAGTGATCACGGCCTGCCTCGACAAGGAGCTGGTCGACCTCCTGACCCGGTTGTCCCATCGAGGCCGGCGCGTCCAACTGCTGTATGTGCACGACGATCCTTTGTTGTCGCTCGACGAGAAGCAGGCCCTGCGGCTGCTGGCATCAGGCAGGGTCACCTGCAAGGCGGTGCCGATGAGCGATGTCGAAGAATGGAAGCGGATCGGAGGTGCGTGACGTCATGAGCGTATGGAAGCGACCCAAAGGATTTGAGTGGATCGCGGCTCTGCTCTTGTTTCTGATGCTGCGGGAGTGGCTGCTGCCGCTTCAGGAGCTGACTGACACCGGCACCCTGGCGCCGTTTTTGGTGATTGCCGCTGGCGTACTGCTGATGGACCTGGTGGTGCCGTACCGCTGGCTGACGTTTCCGGTCAAGCTGGTGGGCCTCCTGGTGATTTTGCACAGCAGTTTTTTTGCCATCTCGTTTTTCGACGGGCAATGGCTGAGAGAGCTGTTTGTCCGGGTCGTTCACGACCTGCCGCTGGCGCTTCAACAGGAGTGGACGGCCATGACGCCGCTCTCGCGCAATGCGCTGTTTGATCTGCTCCTCGTGGTGTTGATTTCGATGCTGTCGTATCTGGTGCTGGAACAGCGGCAGGGGCTGTGGTTTGTCTTTCTGACCGAACTGTACCTGGCCGTGCTGGATACGTTTATGCCGTATGAAGCAGACGGGGGGATCGTCCGCACCCTTGTGTACGGATTTTTGCTGTTGGCTGTCACCCAGCTGCTCGTCATGTCCAACAAGGCGCCCATTACCGGCGGTCGGCGCTGGACGCTGTGGAAATCCTTGTTGGCACCAGTGCTGATTGTGGCGGTCACGGTCGGCATCGCCAACGCGGCGCCGAAAAAGGAAGCTTCCTGGCCGGACCCGATCGCGTTTTTCACTGGACAAAAGGGCGGTCTTGGCGACGGGTTGATGAAAAAGGTGGGGTACGACAACAACGACGAGCACCTGGGCGGTCCGTTTACGATGGACGAGACCGTGGTGTTCATGGCCATCACCAATGAGCGCTCCTATTGGCGCGGCGATTCCAAAGACGTGTATACGGGGAGCGGATGGAAAAAAAGGGACGGGGAGTTCGACGAGATCCTGACCCCGAAATCGTATCGATGGAATCACGCGCTGTTTGAGGGGATGGAGACGAAAGAGGTAAAGGCTTCGCTGGAATTTCAGGGGCCGAAGTTTCCGACCGTCTTTTACCCGGGACAGTTGAAACAACTGACGGACTACACCCCGTCGAAGGCGACGCTGGTGTACGACAAGGAACATCAGCATGTGGAAGTGCGGAACGGCACGATCAGACTGGTGAAGCAGTCCGGAAGAGGAGCGGCGGTGGGCCCCCATACGCAGATGTTGAATCTGGACAATTACCAACTGGTGGCGGAAGTGCCGATCATCAGTGAAAAGGCGATGATCCAGGCGGGCACCGACTATCCCGAAGCGATCAGGCAGCGCTACCTGCAGCTTCCCGACAGCCTGCCGCCGAGAATCCGCGATCTGGCCCAACAGGTGACCAAGGACGCGAAAACACCGTACGAAAAAGTGCGGGCGATCGAGAATTACCTGCGCACCAGCGGAGAATATAAATACGAGACCAAGGATGTGCAAATGCCCGCACCGGGCGAGGATTTTGTCGACCAGTTTCTGTTTGAGACCCGCAGGGGGTACTGCGATCACTTTTCCACCTCGATGGCCGTGATGCTGCGGACGATCGGCATTCCCGCCCGCTGGGTAAAAGGCTTTGCTCCCGGTCATCGGGTCGGCAGCGACGGCAACGGGAACGAACTGGTGGAGGTGCGCAACAAGGACGCCCACTCCTGGGTGGAAGTGTACTTCCCGGGTCACGGCTGGATTCCGTTTGAGGCGACCAGCACGTTTGTGTCGCCGATCCGTGTAAAATACGACCGGCAGACGACGGAGCAGCAAGCGCCGCTCCCGCTGCCAGACCTCGGCGGAACAACGGCCGAGGAGCGGAGAAACGGACGGCTTGACGAATTGGAAGGATCAGTCAGCACCTCTGGCTCGTCGATTGACATTCCGTGGCAGGTGTACGCGTTTGGACTGGGACTGCTGGCTGTGGCCGGGGCGGTGGCCTGGAAGCGCAGGCGGCACTTTGCGGTCTGGTGGCTGCAGCAGCAGATGAGCAGCTATCCGAACGACAGGTACGAGGATCGCTACAGGCTACTGCTGCGTTTGGTGGAGCACCTGTACAGCCGCCGCCGACAGGGGGAAACCCTGCGCGAATACGTCAGCCGCCTGGTCATCTCCGGCGACAAGCGGCAGGACTTGTGGTACCTGACCCATGTGTACGAGCGCATGCTGTACGGCTATAAGGATATCGAAGCCAAGGCACGCTCGGTGGCGGAACAAGTGATCGAACGGCTTACCCGTCAACTGAAACCTTGAACATTCACCCGCAGTCTGTTAGAATGTCCTTCAATGAGACTCGTATAATCTCAGGGATAGGGCCTGAAAGTTTCTACCGCTCGACCGTAAATCGAGCGACTACGAGGAGAGGACTTCGGATTTTTGTACATGCAACCGCACAAGTGTACACAAACTGGGACTCTGCCTCCGCGTCGGTAAACCGGAGGCGACAGTCCCGGTTTTTTTGGGGCCGGACCTTAGCGGGCCGTACATCCGAGGGCAGGGTGGAAACTTCCGGTGACAACCTGGCGTAAACAGGATAAGGAGGATATACATGGACAAGCCAATGGAAATGGTCGTCGTTCTGGATTTTGGAGGGCAGTACAATCAGTTGATCGCGCGGCGTGTTCGCGACCTGGGCGTGTACAGCGAGCTGCTGCCCTACAATACGCCGGTGGAAAAAATCAAGGAGATGCAGCCGAAGGGGATTATATTCTCCGGCGGGCCTGCCAGCGTGTACGAAGAAGGGGCGCCCAAGGTGGACCCGGCCATTTTTGATCTGGGCGTGCCAGTGCTGGGCATCTGCTACGGCATGCAGTTGATGAGCCACATGCTCGCCGGCAAGGTGGAGCGCGCCGGGAAGCGCGAGTACGGCAAGGCTGAGCTTCGCCTGCAGCAGCGACACAGCCTCTATGACAAGTGGGACGAAAACGAAATCGTCTGGATGAGCCACTCCGACAAAGTGGTGGAGCTGCCGGAAGGGTTCCGCGTGGATGCGGTCAGCGACAGCTGTCCGGTAGCGGCGATCAGCAATCCGGAGCGCAAGCTGTACGGCGTTCAGTTCCACCCGGAAGTGCGCCATACGGTAAAAGGAAACGAGTTTATCGCCAACTTCCTGTTTCATATCTGCGGCTGTGAAGGCACCTGGAGCATGACCACCTTTATCGAGGACGAAGTCAAGCGCATTCGCGAAACCGTGGGTGACAAGAAAGTCCTGTGCGCGCTGAGCGGCGGGGTCGACTCCTCCGTCGTGGCGGCATTGATTCACAGAGCGATCGGCGATCAGCTGACCTGCATGTTCGTGGATCACGGCCTGCTGCGCAAAGGAGAAGCGGAAAGCGTCATGGAGACGTTCGCCGAGAAGTTCAACATGCGCGTGATCAAAATTGACGCACGCCGCCGCTTCCTCGACAAGCTGAAAGGCGTCACCGATCCGGAGCAGAAGCGGAAGATCATCGGCAACGAATTCATTTACGTCTTTGACGAAGAAGCGTCCAAGCTGACCGACATGGAGTTCTTGGCGCAGGGAACGCTGTATACCGACATCGTGGAAAGCGGAACGGCAACGGCCCACACGATCAAGTCCCACCACAATGTGGGCGGTCTGCCGGAAGACATGAAGTTCAAGCTCATCGAACCGCTGAAAACCCTGTTCAAGGACGAAGTGCGCAAGCTGGGGACCGAACTGGGCCTGCCGGACGAAATCGTATGGCGCCAACCGTTCCCGGGACCGGGTCTGGGGATTCGCGTCCTGGGCGAAGTAACGGAAGAAAAGCTGGAGATCGTTCGGGAATCGGACGCCATCCTGCGAGAAGAGATTGCCAAAGCGGGCCTGGAACGGGAAATCTGGCAGTACTTTACAGCGCTGCCCGACATGAAGAGCGTGGGCGTCATGGGCGACGTTCGCACTTACTCCTACACGGTGGGTATCCGCGCGGTCACCTCGATCGACGGCATGACGGCTGACTGGGCGCGCATTCCGTGGGATGTGCTGGAGAAAATCTCCACCCGCATCGTAAACGAGGTAGAGAACGTCAACCGCGTCGTGTACGACATCACCTCCAAGCCGCCGGCAACCATTGAGTGGGAATAACCGGATATTAATCGATAAGGAAAAATTAACGTTCGTATTTTCCGTTGACATTAAATATTCTTCCTGATACACTTCTCGTTGTGAACAGGTAAGGAAGAAGGTTCGTATAATCCCGGGAATATGGCTCGGGAGTTTCTACGAGGTCGCCGTAAACGGCCTGGCTACGAACGAAACGTCAACGGGATGCGTCTGCAGATCTTATCATTCTGTTTTGCCCGGTGTGTTTTGTTCGGAGTCGAGGCGTTGTTTGCGCCTCGACCTTTTTCATTTGCCGCAAACAATACTTGGGGGGTCTATTCGGTGCGGAAGTATTTTGAATTTGACAAGCTGGGCACCAACTACCGCCGCGAGACAATCGCCGGCATAACCACGTTTTTGGCCATGGCCTACATCCTGGCTGTCAATCCGTACATGCTCAGCGGGGCGGACCTGCCGCCGGAGCTGAAAGCGAACTATCCGGAATTCGGAGCCGTCTTTACCGCGACTGCGCTGGCAGCCGCCATCGGGACGCTGGTGATGGCTTTTGTCGGCCGTCTGCCGATTGCGCAGGCGCCGGGCATGGGGCTGAATGCCTTCTTCACCTACACCGTCGTGCTGACGATGGGCATTCCCTGGCAGCAAGCGCTGGCCGGCGTATTTCTCTCCTGCTCGATTTTCCTGCTGCTGTCGCTGACCGGCATCCGCGAAGCGATCGTCAACTCCATTCCGCAGGGGCTGAAAAACGCGGTATCGGCCGGGATCGGTTTGTTTATTGCCTTCATCGGACTGAAAAATGCCGGTATCATCGTCGACAACCCGGCAACATTCGTCTCGCTCGGCCATCTGACGATACAGGAAGGCATGAAACCGGAAGAGATTTTGGCTGTGAAAAACGCGCTATTGGCCGTATTTGGCCTGATTCTCACTGCGGTGCTGATGTCCCGCAAGGTGAACGCGGCCATTTTCATCGGCATGCTGGTGACCGCCATTGTCGGGATGTTCTTTGGGCTGGTCAACCTGCCGGAGAAGATCGTCTCCATGCCGCCGAGCCTGGCACCTACGTTCGGCGCTGCGTTCCAGTACCTCGGCGATTTCTCCGCGCTGTTCAGCATGAAGATGCTGATCGTGGTATTCACGTTCCTGTTTGTGGACTTCTTTGACGCGACCGGTACGCTGCTGGGTGTGGCCAGCCAGGCAGGTCTGTTGAAAGACGGCAAACTGCCGCGTGCGGGCAGCGCCCTCGCTTCCGATGCGATCGCCGGGATGGCCGGTGCGGTGCTTGGCACGTCCACGACGACCAGCTACATCGAGTCGGCTGCGGGTGTAGCCGCCGGCGGACGGACCGGATTTGCCTCCGTGGTCACGGGTGCGCTGTTCCTGCTGGCGCTGTTCTTCTCGCCGGTACTCGCGGTTGTCACGCCTGCGGTAACGGCTCCGGCACTGATCATCGTCGGCGTGCTGATGGCGTCGCACATGGCGAACATCGCCTGGAGTGAGATGGAGGAAGCGTTCCCTGCTTTCCTGACGATTCTGATGATGCCGCTGACCTACAGCATCGCGTCCGGGATCGCCGCCGGATTTATCGTCTACCCGATCACCAAACTGCTGAAAGGCAAAGGCCGCGAAGTGCATCCGGTGATGTACGTGCTCTTCTTCGTATTTTTGGCGTACTTCATCTGGCTGCGGGAATAGAAACAGCATCACAAAGACTGTCGGCGCCTCGGCGCGGCAGTCTTTTTTTGCGTGAGATTGCGCAACGGATATCCGATATTGATCGATTGAACGATTAAAAACGAATGTTTTGATATCATGAAATTATTAACGTTCGGAATCAAGGTTGACAGGCGATCGCTCCCCCTGTTACACTGAAGATGTTGATAAGCGTGAGATCCATACTAGCCAGCCCAGGCGATGAGCGGCCAATGCGCGGCCGATGTCGTTTGGGTTTTCTTCTGACATTGACAGAGAGGAGCGAAGTGTGTCATGGTCAAACCGTTGGTGGGTGTCATCATGGGCAGCACGTCGGACTGGGAGACAATGAAGGACGCCTGCGCGATTTTGGACGAGCTCGCAATCCCGTACGAAAAGAGAGTGGTGTCGGCGCACCGCACGCCCGACCTGATGTTTGAATACGCCGAGAGCGCCAAAAGCCGCGGCCTTGAGGTGATTATCGCGGGAGCGGGCGGCGCTGCCCATCTGCCCGGGATGGTGGCGGCCAAGACGGAACTGCCGGTGATCGGCGTACCGGTCAAATCATCCAGCCTGAACGGTTTGGACTCGCTGCTCTCGATCGTACAAATGCCGGGCGGCGTGCCGGTGGCCACCGTGGCGATCGGCAAGGCAGGCGCGGTCAACGCCGGATTGCTGGCGGCCCAGATCCTCGGCATCAAGTATCCGGAGATCCAGGAGCGGTTTGTCGCCAGACGGGACGCGATCCGCAAGAATGTGTTGGAGGCAAGTGAATTGGCATGACGAACAGAACTCCGATCAAACCAGGCGCAACCATCGGGATTCTCGGCGGCGGCCAGTTGGGGCGCATGATCGCGTTGGCCGGCCGGGCCATGGGATACCGTTTCGTCACAATGGACCCGACTGAGGACGCGCCCTGCGGCCAGGCGGCCGACCGGCAGATCGTCGCCCGCTACGACGACGTGGATGCGGCCATGCAGTTGGCGAAGATCAGCGATGTGATCAGTTACGAATTTGAAAACGTGGACGCGCGCGTGGCGGAAGTGCTGGAAAGCCAGGCCTATGTCCCGCAGGGCAGCCGTCTCTTGCGCATCACCCAGAACCGCATCCGCGAAAAGACGGCGATCGCGGAGCTGGGGATTCCGGTGGCGCCGTTTCGCGTGATTGACTCGCTGGACAGCCTGCGGGCGGCGATTGCCGATCTGGGTCTGCCGGCGGTGATGAAAACAGCTACCGGCGGCTACGACGGCAAGGGACAGTGGGTCCTGAGAAGCGAAGCGGAGCTGGCCGAAGCGTATGATACGTTGTTCAAAGCGGGCACGGAACTGATCGTGGAACAGTTTGTGCCGTTTCAACTGGAGTTGTCCGTGATCGCGGCGCGCAATCCGTCCGGCGAGCTGGCCGTTTTTCCTGCGGCGGAAAATGTACACCGGGAGAACATTCTGCACCTGTCCATCGTGCCGGCGCGGGTGCCGGACGACATCCGGCAGCGGGCGGAAGCGATCGCCCGGACCATCGCCGAACGGCTGGACGTTGTCGGCCTGATCGCGGTCGAGATGTTTCTCACCGCAAACGGGGAACTCTATGTAAATGAGCTGGCCCCCCGTCCGCACAACTCCGGCCACTACACGATGGATGCCTGCGTCACTTCGCAGTTTGAGCAGCACGTGCGGGCCGTGTGCGACCTGCCGTTGGGCTCGACGGAACTGCTCTCCCCCGTGGTCATGGTCAACATCCTCGGGGAGCACCTGCAGCCGGTGCTGGACCGCATCGACCAGCTGCCGCGGACGGCCAAGCTGCACCTGTACGGCAAACACGAAAGCAAGCCCAAGCGAAAAATGGGGCATATAAACGTGCTGGCGCCCAGCGTCGAGGAGGCGCTGGCGCAGATTGATCGACTGGAAATCTGGACGAACCAAGCGGAGGTAAACCATGATTGATCGTTATACGCGACCGGAGATGCGCGCCATCTGGACCGAAGAAAACAAGTTCAAGGCGTGGCTGGAAGTGGAACTCCTCGCCTGCGAGGCGTGGGCCAAGCTGGGCGTCATCCCGGAGGAAGACGTGAAAAAGCTGCGTGAAAATGCCGGCTTTGACATCAAGCGGATTTACGAAATCGAAGAGGAGACGCGCCACGACGTCGTTGCCTTCACCCGCGCCGTCTCGGAAACGCTGGGCGAAGAAAAGAAGTGGGTGCACTACGGCCTCACCTCCACCGACGTGGTGGACACGGCGCTCTCCTACCTGCTGCTTCAGGCCAACAAGATTTTGGAAAAGGACCTGGAGGACTTTATCGCCATCCTCGCCGACAAGGCGCGCGAGCACAAGGACACCGTATGCATGGGACGCACCCACGGCGTGCATGCGGAGCCGACCACCTTTGGCCTGAAGCTGGCGCTCTGGCACGAAGAAATGAAGCGCAACCTGGCTCGTTTCCGCGCGGCGAAGGAAGAAGTGGCGTACGGCAAAATTTCCGGAGCGGTGGGCACGTACGCCAACATCGACCCGTTTGTGGAGCAGTACGTCTGCGAAAAGCTGGGACTGAAACCGGCCCCCATCTCCACGCAGACCCTGCAGCGCGACCGTCACGCCGAGTACATGGCGACGCTGGCGTTGATCGCCACGTCGCTCGAAAAGTTCGCGACGGAAATCCGCGGCCTGCAAAAGAGCGAAATGCGCGAAGTGGAAGAGCCGTTCGCCAAGGGACAAAAGGGTTCGTCGGCGATGCCGCACAAGCGCAACCCCATCGGCTGCGAGAACATCTCCGGCCTCGCCCGCGTCGTGCGCGGCCACATGCTCTCCGCCTACGAAAACGTTCCGCTCTGGCATGAACGCGACATCTCCCACTCCTCGGTGGAGCGCGTCATTTTGCCGGATGCGACGCAGCTGTTGAACTACATGCTGCGCCGCTTCATGAACATCGTGAAAAACCTGACCGTCTTCCCGGAAAACATGAAGCGCAACATGGACCGCACATTTGGCCTGATCTACTCGCAGCAGGTGATGCTGAAGCTGATCGAAAAGGGCATGAGCCGCGAGCAGGCGTACGACACCGTGCAGCCGCGCGCCATGCAGGCGTGGGAGGAACAGCGTTCGTTCCGCTCCATTCTGGAAGAGGACCCGACCGTGACCGCCACGCTGACCAAGGAAGAGCTGGACGACTGCTTCGACTACCGCTATCACCTGAAGCACGTGGATACGATTTTCAAACGTCTTGGACTGCTGTAATTGCTGCAAGCTGCGCATACAAACGCTCCCGGCAGGAAGCCGGGGGCGTTTTTTTTTTGTTATTCGCTTGCGAAAGTCTTCAGTCAGTCAAAAAATACCCTTCATATTCCTTATTGTTGTTGATGACAGTAAATTAAGAAATAACTCTATAATGCGAAATAATAAAAACATTATATGGAAAATATCAATTGACAGAAAATAAAGAATTAAATAACATACAGACAAGGAGGTGATTGGGAATGTTTCAAAAAATTTCAAATTTGTTTGGGGTAGCTCCTATGTACGAAGCTTGCGACAGACCTGGATTCATCGGTGGCCCCAAATATGTATGCGAGTTGGCCACTTGGTCTGACTGTTTCTCGGATTACGGTACCAAAACGTATATTAAGTACACGTATGACACGAGAAGCGGTGAACGATGTGAGGAAACTAAAGTGAGATGCTGCTAACCATTTCATCAGCAAAGATCAGAGTTCATAGCGCAAACGCCATCAAAATACTTGTGTGGTAGTGGAAAAAGGAGGCCTTTATGAAGGCGACCTCCTTTTTCCACTATCTATGAGCAGACACATATGTTCAGGTGGGGGATGTAATGATTATTACTTCATATATTGTCTTGGCTTTAGGATGGGGGATCCTGTCGGCTCAAATCGTTATGTTCCTCAAAAAGCTAAAAATGGAGATCTCCTTTCTTCCCCAAGCGCGTTACCGGTCGAAGCCCATTCAACAATCAGTTGGGAAATCGATTGGTGACATGTTGGCTTTACCGGCTGCCGTAAAAGATAAGATATCTGTTCTGTTAGTATCATCGCCGACTTGCCCGCCTTGTCATGAAGCATTGTCCGAATTTTTGCGCGAGAATGAAAGATGGCAACTACCGTTTGCTTGTATAACAGAAGCAGATGAAGCGGAATACTTTCAAAAATTTTATGACGACTATAACCGTTTTGTGGATATTATACCATTTTACAGAAAGAATCTGAAACGGCTCGGTATCACGAAATTCCCTACATTTCTTGTCATTAACCAAGAGGGAGTCGTACTTCGCGAATTTTTGCTGGTTCCTTATTTGATGAAATACCTGGCACAAACCATTGGCAAAACAGGTGCAGGAAATGAAAAGTAGTTATCTTGTGAGAGCGATTCAATTCGTGTGGCAAAGAGGAAAGTGGTGGATGATCGCATCCGTCACATTAAGTATTGTAAACGGTTGCTTCCCGTTTCTAACTTTGTGGATTTCAAAAGAGTTAATTGATGAAGTCACTCGTTTCATCCAGAGTGATACATGGGAGTATGTTGCTCTGGTCTGGTTGCTGATCGGACAATTTTCAATTACAGTTCTTTCATCTTTAAGCAAGAATATTAAGGAATATTTAGATAAACAGATGGTATATAAAGTAGAATTTGACGTTCAGCACATGATATTGGCAAACACCTCGTCAGTTCCCGTCATGTATTTTGATCTGGCAGAATATCACAATCATTTGCAACGGATATCGGGGGGAGGATCAAGATTTTTATCACCTGTACGAACCATGATTGATATGTTTGAAGCTGCACTCAGTTTGTGTTCGTACGCGGCCTTTTTGATTGTAATTCATTGGAGCCTTTTGCTTGTAAGTCTTTTAGCGACAATTCCCATCTTTTTGGTTCAAGCAAAATATAGTCAACTCAGATACCGTCTCCATGTAAAGCAAAACCCGGTAGCCCGTGAGGCGGAATACTATAAATACCTGCTGCAGGATCGAACATCGGCGAAGGAAATTCGGTTGTTTGGATTGGCTTCCTTCTTTCTCAATCGATGGATTGAAAAATTTGTACAGAATGCGAGCGAAACGCTTCGATTGGAAAGGAGGCAGCAGGGGGCAGAGGTTGGCATGGAGGCTGTTTCGTCCTTTTTTTACATGGGCATGGCAGTTGCTCTGATATGGTTGGCACGCACAACGAAAATGAGCATTGGCGATTTCATTGCTATTATCCAGGCGATACAGGGAACACAAGGAACATTGAACCGTATCTCCACGCTTCTTGCAAAGTTGTATGAAGAGAAGTTGTACATCAAAGATTTTTATCAATTTTTTGAGATTAAGGAACCGCGCATCGAGATTAACAAGGGTCAAGAACCATTTCCTACTCCCATCCAGAGGGGAATCACGTTTGAAAATGTTTCGTTCCGCTATATTCATGGTGACCGGGATGTTTTGTCCAATGTTTCCTTTCATATTAATCCCCAGGAGAAGATTGCCATCATAGGGCAAAATGGGTCGGGAAAAACCACGTTGATTAAATGTCTAATGGGCTTGTACCCCCCTCTTCACGGACAGATTAAAATAGATGGAAAAAATATCTTTGACATTGACCAAAAACAATTGCTGAGTAACATTACAGTGATTTTCCAGGATTTTATTCGATATCATTTAACGGTTCGAGAGAATATTGCAGTTGGCGATATTAAGAGAATGGATGATTGGGAGAGGATTCAGGCCGTTGCAAAAGTAAGCGGAACAGACTCCTTCATTCAACAATTCGCGCTAGGATATGAGACACCCTTGGGCAGACTACTGGTGGACGGAGAAGACCTCTCAGGTGGGCAATGGCAAAAAATAGCATTAGCGCGAGCCTTGTTTCGCGACAGTCAAGTAGTGATTCTAGACGAACCGACCGCTTCGCTCGACCCAATAGCTGAAATGGAAATTTTTCAAAACTTTAAACTCCTTGCTGATAAGAAAATCGCCATTTTTATTTCGCACCGGATGGCAGCATCCAGAATGGCCGACAGAATTATTGTCATGAAGGAAGGAAAAATTGTGGAAATGGGTACACATGAAGAGTTGATGGAACTCAGGCAAGAGTATTACCACATGTATACCATGCAGGCACAATGGTTTTCCGCAGAAAGCGAATACACGAAGGAAGTGGTAGGATGGAGGAACTGAGTTTATTTGCACGAGTGATTCTGGGAACCCTGTTTTTGAGTACAAGTGTCACGAAATTCCGAAAAAAGGAGGAGCATGTAGCCACTGTTATCAACTACCGAATCCTCCCTCCTTCTCTCGCATATCCGTTTGCACGTGCGGAGATGGCAACAGAATTGGCGGCAGGGATTCTGTTATGTGTCGGTTTGTTTCAACAGGCTGCTGCTTTGCTTTGCATATTGCTTCTGGCCGTCTACTCGTGCGCGATCGCAATAAATCTCGTGCGTGGGCGCAGGGAGGTATCTTGCGGTTGTGGCGGTATTGCAGGCAATCACACCCTGTCCTGGTGGCTTGTGTTGCGCAATTTCACTTTGATGATAATGGGAGGATGGCTTTTCCTTTATCCGTCTGCGTGGGTAAGTACGGACAACTTGTTGAGAGGAGAGCCTTTCAAGCTTTTTTATCCACGAATCTTTGAAGTCGTGATTGTTTCATGGTTGGTTGTAATGATGGTTATCATCTCCAATCACCTTTGGGAATTATCAAAACGAATCAAGAGCTTCCGGAGAAGCTAGCTTAACTCATGCGGGGAGTGGAAGTATGGATAACAAATTGGTAATCTCAAATCTTTTATTATGGGTGGTCGTCTTTATTCAAACCTTTATCCTGTTCGTTTTTGTTCGTCTGGTTGTCCAATTTTTAAATCGTTTTCGGCTGGGGGACATCCGGTTAGAGCCGCAAACTTTAGCCAAAGGAGACAAAGCGCCTTTTTTCCGGGAAAAGGATCAGCATGGGCAAATCGTAAGAATGCCGGATGAACAAGAAAAAAATACGTTGATGGTATTTACAAACGACATGTGCGGAACATGCAAACACGTGGTACCTGAATTAGCTCATGTAAAAAGACATTACACCGATCTCAGAATTGTTGTTGTGTCCAATCCAATCTACTACGAAGAAGGCTTGCAGGTGCCAGATGGTGTTCATCTCATTCGTTCGGATGGACTTATGAATACATACCTGATTCATTCGGTGCCAACCGCGATGCTGATCGACCGGGAAGGAATCATTTTAGCCACCCAATCCGTTTCCAGTTACGAGAATATTATGGACATGATTGGCCTATCGTCTGAAAAAGTAAGCTAGGGGGAACCAATGAGTACAGCCATCACACTTGTGGACGTGGAAAAAACCTACCATGGTGACGGTGTGGTTACCCGAGCGCTTCAATCCGTCACCTTGACGCTGGACAAAGGACAATTTACCGCAATTCTCGGCCCCTCAGGGTCGGGAAAAACGACATTGCTTACCCTGATCGGCACGCTTGACCGACCGACGGCTGGAACGATCAGATACGGTGACGTGGACGTTCTGGCATTGAAGGGGAAGCGAATTGCCGATTTCCGTTTTGAGCACATCGGGTTCGTGTTCCAACAATTTCATCTATTGCCCGCGTTGACCGCGCTGGAGAACGTGATGGCACCGTTGTTTTCGCGAAAGGTTTCCTATGACAAAAAAGCGAGAGCACGGGAACTGCTTGCCTGGGTGGGGCTGGAGGCCAAGAGCGATGCACTGCCGTCCCAATTATCGGGCGGGGAACAGCAGCGCGTGGCGATTGCCCGTGCATTGGTCAATCGTCCGGACTGGCTGCTTGCCGATGAACCGACTGGCAATCTGGATACGAGAAACAGTGAAAACATCGTGAAACTGCTGCGAACCTATCAGCAGGAGCACGGTAGCGGCATTGTCTTGATCACGCATGATCAAACCTTAGCTGATCAAGCGGATCGGATCATCGAGATGCGCGATGGGCGAATCGTGTCCGATTCCGGGAAGGAGACGGGATGATTCGGTATATTTGGACACAGTGGTGGCGTCACCCCGAACGCTTTCTCCTGCTGCTGGTCGGGATGTTGGCCGTCAGTTCCGTTCTCAGTTACTTTATCGGCGTTACGGAGAGCAGCAGCGGCACGACCCACGATATTTTGCAAAAGCGCTGGAAGGCGACCTATCATCTGGTGGTTCGTCCCCCGGATACACGCAGTGTCACGGAACGGGACGGGCTATTGGAACCCAACTATCTGAGCGGTCTGCACGGGGGAATCAGCCTCGCGGATTACGAGGCGATCAAAAGAATGCCAGATATAGAAGTTGCCGCACCGCTGGCCCCTATCGGATACGACAGGCCCGTTTTTTCGTTTGGGAAGATCAGCAAGCCCAAACAACCGGGAATCTATCGGCATGTTGTGGAGGTATATGCCAACGATGGTGTACAACCCAATCTAATGATGCAACAGACAAGGTATTACACCGTCGGCCCTTGGAGCATGCCGACCGATTGGGAACAGGCGCTGCGTGACTATGGGGTGGAATCATGGATACTAGATGTGGGCGGAGGAATCAATCAACAACTGCTGGTTGTTGGCATCGATCCTCAGGCAGAAGCGGCGTTGGTCGGATTGGATCAAGCCGTCTTGCCGATAGGGAAAAGCCGGTATTTTACGGAACAGGACAAAGTGACAACGATAAATGTGGGAGACGGACGAAAGGTGATGCATCTGCCCATCCTGATGAGCAGCAGAATGGACAGCGACCTGAAGGTTACTTACAGGTACGAACGCTTGGATCTCCCGTTTGCGACGAGTGAAGATGCCAACCGGACGATGGAAGAGGTGAAGAAGAACGGAGGGGTTTCCTATCTGCACCAACAAAAAAGCGCTGGAGAACGGCTGGAATATGAGTTTGACTCTCGGCAGATGCACCAATTGATTATGGCCAGTTTGTCGGGCGTGGACCCTGAAACGGGACAGCCTTTTTCACGCGATGATCACGGTGGCCAGTCTGCCTCTCTCGGTGGACTAATTTTGGAAAAGCCTTCTTCGCTTTCCCTGCGAAAAGTGAGCAGTCCTTACCCAGAACGCTGGCCTTACGGGTACGAGGCGATACCGGTGCAGCCCCATATTCCGGCAGAACTTCAGACATACTTCTTAATGAAGCCCGAGCGATATCCCAACTCCTTTCGCTCCACCCATTTTTTTGTTGATTGGAAAAACCGGAAAATAACCCCTTACTGGATAGGGTTTTACGATCCCGAAAAGTTGCGTATTTCCAAAGAACCGGACAGCGAGCTGCCCATGGAAACCTATCGGCCCGCTACTGGGCGGTTGGTGCTGGACAAAAACGACAAACCATTAAATCCCCCGGTACAGGTGAAACCGACTGACAATCCGTTTGGACTTCTTACCAGTCCACCTCTGCTGTTGACTACCTTGGAAGCGGCAGCAGAGGTGTTGGGTGACAAACCGATTGCCGCGATTCGGCTGAAGGTAAAGGGAGTGCAGGAGGTAAGTGAAGAGAATAAGGAAAAACTAGAATTATTGGCGAAAGAGATCGAAAACAAGACAGGATTGATCGTCGATATCACCCTGGGATCGTCTCCCCAGCCCGTTCTCGTTCACATCCCGAAAAACGGTACGTACGACGAGTCGGGGTGGATGGAGCAGTTTTTTATCAAGCTTGGGACGGCTTTTACCCTGGTTCAGGAGACGAAGCTGGGCTTTTCCGGGGTGATTGGTATCGTGATGCTCATAGCTGTTGCCTACGTGTTCGCCACCAATCTGGTTACGCTGTACGCCCGGACAGACGAGTTCGGTCTGCTGCTTGCTGTCGGCTGGCGGCCCGGACGCGTGGCGGGCATGATGTTTGTTGAGGCGGCCCTGTTGGGGGGAGGGGCCGCGCTGGTTAGCTGGGCAATCGCGGGATTTGCTGTATGGCAGCAACAAGCAGCGGTGCCGGTGTGGCGTATTTTTTTCATCGGTTTGTGCGGTCTGGTCATTTATGTGCTTGCGGCGATTCCGGCTGCATGGCTAGTCCGCAAGATAACGCCGCACGTAATCATGCGGTATGGCGAGATGCGTCCCGTGACTCGACGGACCGTGCGGGTGAAGGGAACGTTTTCTCTGGCCTGGGGCCATTTGTTGGCAAGGTATCGCCGCAGTCTGTTGTCCGTCTTTTCCATGGCGGTGCCCACCTGCTTTCTGGTCTTTTATGAGTTTGTCACGAACCGCCTGCAGGGAGTTCTGTACACGTCGTGGCTGGGGCAGTATGTGGCCGTTGAGATCGGGGATGTCCATTACATCGCGATGATACTCGCCTTGGCACTGGCTGTGCTGACAACGGCGCAGATCATGTGGCAAAACGTCATGGAACGAAAAGCGGAACTGCTGTTGCTCAAGGCCGTCGGTTGGCGCAGCGGGGCTATTTTTCGCCTGATCGTATGGGAAGGGGTGATGTGCGGACTCCTCGCTTCCGGATGCGGGCTGGCTTTGGGATGTGCCTTGATTGCGTGGATGTACCGTCAGTTGCCCGGCCTCGATGTCCTGTGGCTGATGGGGGTCGGCTTGATTCCGATATTGGCAGCCCTCCTCGGGGCTCTTTTTCCGGCGGTAATGGCGATGCGCCTAAGGCCGGCCGCAGGCATTCGCGGATCACAACGAAATCGTCAGCGTACGGAACGGAAGCTGCAGTTGACGATTGCGGTGCTGCTGGTTTCCAGCCTGTTAGGAGCTGCAATCGGCACGACCCGGTTGTGGCAGATGAATCCCCGCCAGGAGGCAGATATATCGATTTCTGCATACGCACCCAATCAGTCAACAGGGGACGGAGCCAAAGACAGACCGGGCAAGGTTAGCGATCTGTCCGGATTTGATCCCCGTCCGGTTCCAGACGGGAGCAAAGGAACGTACCAGTTGGCTTTTCACATGGATCACAGCGGGAAATTTACGGCTGAGGCGACGATTGTGGTGGAAAACCATTCGCCGGATACCTGGGATCGCTTGCTGTTTTACTTTATTCCCAACGCGTTTACCAACGCCAACAAGCCCCATACGGTAAAGGACGCGGCCGACGTGAAGATCGTCAGCCTCCACCTGGATCGGCAGAAAACGGATTACCAGCTTACACATGATACGCTCACCATTCCCCTGACGGAGGGGATGGCACCGGGCGAAAAGCGGGAAGTACGCATCTCGTACACGTTTACGGTCCCGAAGGACGGAATTCGTTTCGCCAGGAAAGGGCAACGCTATTACCTGGCCCAGGCCTATCCGATGCTGGCTACGTACCACAATGGATGGAACAAACAGGATTTCCGGATCAGCAGCGAATCCTATCATACGGGTCATGCTGATTTTACCGTTTCCTATCACATTCCAACAGGGTATCTGTTCGTCAGTTCGTCTGATCAAGATCCGGTTGAAGCGACAGAGACGGGGCAGGTGACCATTTCTCGCGTCAGAGAAGTGTTTGCTGCGGTCGTAAACGGCCTTACCTCCGTTTCCGACAACGTAAGCGGAGTACAGATTCGCGTGTTTGGCGAGGAAGTGAACAGGGGGAAAATGGAATCGGTGCTGGCAGCCGCCAGGGAGGCCGTGCCGTTTTTCATCAACAAGATCGGCAGCTATCCCCATCGGCAACTGGACATCATGCTGGACGATGGCGCCAGTATGGAGTATCCCGGCATCGTAACCGTCGCTCCGCAAGACGACCTTGCATCATTGAGAAAAACGGTCGTTCACGAGATTGCCCATCAATGGTTCTACGCTGTTGTGGCAAACGACCCCTATCACGAGGGCTGGCTGGACGAGGGCATAACCGAATTCGCGGTCTCTCTGTTCTTGCTTGGTCACGACAAGATGACAGAGGAGGAGGTTTTCGCTCGAGCCAACCGGGCTGGTGAGAAGCCGTCCAATCTGCCGCTGGACCAGTATGACGGCGAAACCTACGGAGCGTTTTACGTCGTTCCGCCACTGCGGCTGTGGGAGTTGGTCTCCAAGTACGGCGATGTGGAAGAAGGCTGGCGTTTTCTTCGCGCGTATTACGAGAGATATGCCTATCAACAGGTGGACACCAAGGAGTTTATCCGGTTTGCGACGACCTATTTCCCGGTGACAGAGACGTATTTTTCCTCCTGGCTCAAACTGCAGTAAGGATGAAAGATGGCCAACCCAGATGTTTGCCCCCTGATTGCGTTTTGTTTTGGAGCAGATAGCTTTGACTTCGTTGCTGGCCCGTTTCCCACCTTACAAAAATGTAAGGTTCTTGAAATGTAACCCGATAGCTCGGGCAGCCGCCTGCTTTTACAATAAAGACAAATCAATTGCAAACCTTGATGGGGAAACGGGAGAAAACCATGAACACCACAAGCATGCAAAAACAATGGAATCAGCAGCGCATTTACGAAGAGTATTCCGCCAGTATTTACAGGTATTTCCGCTATCGCGTCAAAAATGTCTGGGACGTGGAGGATTTGACGACCACCGTGTTTATCAAGGTGTACGCCAAGCTGGACCAGTACGATGGGCGCCATCCGTTTGGCGCCTGGATTTATCGCATCGCCCACAATACCCTGGTTGACTACCTGCGCAAAAAGCGGGAGTGCCCGGTCGACACCGAGATGTTTGCGGCGATGAAGGCAAAAGACAAGCTGCCGGAAGAGCGGGTGCTGAGCCGGGAATCCCATGACACGCTGTGGGAAAACGTGCGGACGCTGTCTGCAGACCAACGCCGCGTCATCTCGCTGCGCTACCTGGCCGGCCTGAAAATGAACGAAATCGCGAAAGTCCTGGGCAAGTCGGAAGCGTCCGTGAAGATTCTGCACTTCCGCGGCATCCGCAAACTGCAAAAGCTCATGGCTGCCCAAGGATAGGAACCCCCCGAGGGATGGACGACAGCGCCATCCCTTTTTCGTGTGCCCGGCAAACGCGCAGGCAAATCCGGCGGGACCCGTCTATTTACTGCCGCTGGAAGTCTTTTGGTATAGTACAAACTAGGGAGTATAAGAGCGAGGTGTATGCCGATGTCGACCATCATGATCGTGGAAGACGATCCGAAGATTACGAAACTGCTGCAAAACCAGTTGGAGAAATACGGCTATCACGCGGTTACGATCGAACACTTTGACCGGGTGATGGAGGTGTTTGGCGAGGTGAAGCCCGACCTGGTGCTGCTGGACGTAAACCTGCCCAAGTACGACGGGTTTTACTGGTGCCGGCAGATTCGGCAGGTGTCCAACTGCCCGATTCTGTTCATTTCTGCGCGGGAGAGCAAGATGGACCAGGTGATGGCGCTGGAGAACGGTGCCGATGATTACATCACCAAGCCGTTTGACTACGATGTAGTGCTGGCGAAAATCCGCAGCCAGCTTCGCCGCGCCTACGGGATATACGCCGTTCAGGAAGGGGAGCGGACGGTGGAGGTAGCCGGGCTGAAGCTGTTTCCGGAGCGGATGGAGCTGGTGATCGCTGACAGAAAAGTGGAGCTGAGCAAAAAAGAGGCCCTGCTCCTGGAGGCGCTGATCAACCAGTACCCGCGTATCGTCAGCCGCGAACGCCTGCTGGAGAAGCTGTGGGACGAGCAGTTCGTGGATGAAAACACATTAAACGTGTACATTACGCGCGTGCGCAGCAAGTTGAAAGACCTGAATCTGGACGGAGCGATTGAGACGGTTCGCGGCTCCGGCTACCGCCTGCGGGTCACCTGGGAGGACGGACGATGAGGCTGTTTTGGAAAGACCAGATCGTCTTTCTCGTGTTTTTCTTTGTCCAGTTGGCATTGCTGGTGCTCATCTTTGCGCTGGCCGGCTACTGGAACCCTTTGCTGACCAGCTACGGGGTGTTTCTGTGCGCGTTTTTTGCCGGCAGCTACCTGGTCATCCGCTACCTGTTGAACCGGCAGGTCTACCAACGGCTCAGCAGTCCAATCGAATCGCTGGAGGAGTTGAACCAGCACCACGGCAACGCCGCCCTGGGACGCGCGGTCGACCAGACGTTTCAGGAATTGTACCGGCTGTTTAAGGGACAGCTCCACGCCTACGAAGCGAAGCAGCGGGAGCACACGACGTTTATCCAGCAGTGGGTGCACCAGATGAAAACGCCGATCTCGGTCATTCACCTGCTGTTGCAGGATGACCCCGATCCGCGGGCGGAGAGTGTCCGCGAAGAGGTGGACCGGATCAAGCGTGGACTGGAGACGGTCTTGTACATCGCCCGGCTGGACCGGTTTGAACAGGATTTCCTCATCGAACCGGTTGTGCTTAGGCAGTTGGTCCAGGCGGTGGTGTCGGAGAACAAGCGAATGTTTATCCGCAATCAGGTGTATCCCGAAGTGAAGGTGGACGAGCGGTTTACGGTGGAGTCGGACGAGAAATGGCTGTCGTTCGTCCTGAATCAACTGCTGACCAACGCCGTCCGTTACTCCGCGGGCAAAAGCAGCAAAGTGGCCATCCTCGCCTACTCGCGCGGAATGGATGTGGTCCTGGAAGTGCGGGACAACGGTATCGGCATTCCCCCGCAGGACGTCCACCGCGTGTTTCAGCCGTACTTTACGGGGGAAAACGGCCGCCGCTACCCGGAATCGACCGGCATGGGGCTGTATTTGGTCAGGGAAATCTGCGGCCGCCTGCATCACAAGGTGGAACTGGACTCAAAGGTGGGGGAGGGCACGTCGGTGCGCATCGTCTTTTCTGCCGTCGTCCCAACCTTACAAGATCGTAAGGAGGATGAAAGCTAATTCGATAGCTTGACAGCGCGCGTGTCCGTATAGTGGGAAGTGTGGAAACAGAAGACTGCATGGGAAAATCTCAAACGAAAGGAGACGCGTATATGGACATGTTGCAAGTCAGGAAACTCAGCAAAATATACGGCGGCAAGGTCACGTATCGCGCGCTGACCGACATCGATTTTACGATTCGCAAGGGGGAGTTTGTCGGCATCATGGGGCCGTCCGGAAGCGGGAAAACGACGCTTCTTAACATGATCTCCACCATCGACAAGCCCACTTCCGGAGAGGTGCTGTTGAACGGCACCAATCCCCACCTGTTGAAAGGGAGCAGGCTGGCCCTGTTCCGCCGCCGGGAATTGGGCTTTGTCTTCCAGGATTTCAACCTGTTGGACACGCTGACCATCGGGGAAAACATCATCCTGCCGTTGACGCTGGACGGTGAAAACGTGCGCGTCATGCAGGAGAAGCTTGAGACCGTGGCAGTCAAATTGGGCATCAGCGACATTCTGGACAAGCGCACCTACGAGGTGTCAGGCGGCCAGCGGCAGCGGGCGGCCATTGCGCGGGCGATCATCCACTCGCCGTCACTCCTGCTGGCGGACGAACCGACGGGCAACCTGGATTCGAAAGCCTCCCGCAGCGTGATGGAGACGCTGGAAGCGATCAACAAGAACGACGGCACAACAATGATGATGGTCACCCACGACCCGCTGGCGGCCAGCTACTGTCACCGCGTCATTTTCATCAAGGACGGACAACTGCACAACGAGATGTACCGGGGAGAGAGCCGGCAGGCGTTTTTCCAGCAAATCATCGACGCCTTGTCTCTGTTGGGAGGGAACGCGCATGACCTTTCGGCAATTCGCGTTTAAAAACGTCTCCCGCAACAAGCGCACCTATGCCGCGTTTTTCATCAGCAGCGTCTTTTCCGTGATGATTTTCTTCATCTACGCGATGTTTATCTTCCACCCGGAGATTAAGAACGGAAATATTAACGCCAACGTGAAAATAGGCATGATAGTGGCCGAGTACATCATCTACCTGTTTTCGTTCTTTTTCCTGTTTTACTGCGTCGGTGCCTTTTTGAAAAAGCGGGAAAAAGAGTTTGGCATCCTGTTCATGCACGGCATGACCCGCTTTCAGCGCAACATGCTGATCTTCATGGAGAACTTCATCATCGGCTCGCTGTCGATTGTGTTTGGCATTGGCTTGGGGATGGTGCTATGCAAGCTGTTCTTCCTGTTTGCCGGTTTCCTTCTGGAAGTGGAGGCGCTGCCGTTTTACTTCCCGCTCAAGGCGATTGCCTTGACGGTGGCGGCGTTCCTCTTCCTGTTTGTCGCCATCTCCGTGTGCATCGTCCTGTTTTTGAGGCGGAGCAACCTGCTGGAACTATTGCAGGGAAGCCAGCGGCCAAAACGGGAGCCGAAAGCCTCGGTCTTTCTCTCGCTGTTGGCGGCGGGGCTGCTGGGGACAGCCTACGTTTTGGCGTTTAGGGCGGACGGGATGTTCGTCCCGCTCCTGCTGCTGCCGGTCAGCGCACTGACGATTGCCGGTACCTACCTGCTGTTCACACAGTTGAGCGTGTTCATGATCCGGCTGTTGAAGCGAAACCGCCGCTTTTACTGGAAGCGCACCAACCTGGTGACCCTCTCCGATCTGGCCTACCGGGTAAAGGACAACGCGCGCATGTTTTTCCTCGTCTGCATCGTCTCCACGGTAGCGTTTTGCGCGATCGGAACGCTGGCGGCTCTGGCAAGTTCCATTGAGGAAACAGTGGTCAAGACTCATCCGTTTGCGTTTGAGTATCGGCAGTATGTGGGGAAAAAGGCGGAACAGGAATATCTGGAGAAACGTCTGGCCAAGATTGAAACGGCGTTGGCTGAAGGCGGTTTTTCCTTTGAAAAATACGCCCTGACGATGCGCTACCTGCCCGTCCCGGAAAGCGCAGACAAGCGCTACTCCGCGGTCGCCGTAGTGAAGCAGTCCGATTACAACCGCTTTGCCCGAGCGGCTGGCGCCGAGGAAGTGACAGCAGTCGAGGGAGAAGCAATCTACTACTCGCGAAGAACCGGCGAAAGGCCGATCAAGAGCGGGACGCTGCAGATCGGAAGCGCATCCCTTCAGCTCAAAAGTGGGGAAGGGGTTCCCCTGATGGATCCATTCAGGGGCGAGCCGCTCGTCGTCGTGCAGGATGAGCTGTACGACCAGGTCAAAGCGGAAAAGGAACAGCATAACTATGGCTACGTCGTGGACAACTGGAAAGAGACGAAGGAGCTCAGCGAAAAGCTGGATCAGGAATTTAGCGACGAAGACGCCATGTTGAGCGACTTTATCATGAACGACTTTTCCGCCCGCACTTCGGATTACTACATGTTGAAACAGCTGGCCAACACCAGCCTGTTTATCGGTCTCTTCGTCGGTGTCCTGTTCTTCGTCGCAGCGGCAAGCTTCCTGTACTTCCGCCTGTACACCGATTTGGAAAACGACAAGCGGCAGTACGGCGCCATCACCAGAATCGGGCTCTCCGAACAAGAGCTGTCCAAAATCGTCACGACGCAAATCGCCCTGTTGTTCTTTGCTCCCATCCTGGTGGCAATCGTCCACAGCGCCGTCGCGTTTGTGTCGCTGCAAAGCTTTTTGAAGCTGCTGTTCATCGCATCGGTCTTCAAACCGACATTGATCGTGCTGGCAAGTTTTGTGCTGGTGCAATTCGTCTACTTCTGGATTATCCGCAACCGCTACCTGTTCCACTTGAAAAAAGCGGTTTTGTAATAGAAAAAGCGATCTGCGCAGATCCCGCGCGGCAGGAGGCCCCTGCTGCCCGGGATCTTTGTTGTTGGAGAAATTTTGCAAAAACTATTGCAATAAGATGATAATCGTATTATATTATCTAAAAACAGACGATATTCGTCATAAAAATTTATTTTATTGCCGTGATATGTAATGTGTTGCGGTAAATCTGGTCGAAAAAAGGTAGTGAAGTTATGGACGAAAAATATCATCGCTCACTGTATTCCCAATTGGACGATTTGGATTACGCGATCGCCCGTAGGCTGCAGGACAATGCGCGTCTGCCGTTTACGCAGATCGCCAAGGAATTGGGTGTCACGGAAAAGACCGTACGGATTCGCGTGCAGCAGATGCAGGACGAGGGTGTGCTCAGCCTGGTCGGGATCGTCAACCCGGTCAAGGCCGGAATTACGGTGCAGTCCCTGATCCAGGTGGCCGTAGAGGCGGGGAAACTGGATGACGTGGTGGCGAAACTGCAGGACATCTACGAGGTCAGGCTGGTTGTGCTGACCACAGGCGATTACCAGTTGATGATTCAGGTGTTGAACCGCGATTACGAGGAATTGTCGCAATTTTTAATGAACAAGCTCAACAAAATCGAGGGCATCACCAAGGTCAACGTCGTCAACGAACTGAAAGTACTGAAATCGCGCTTTCGCTTTATTCGTTAAAGACAATCGTTCCTGGCAGCAGGAACGGTTGCCATATTCATGCAACCCAAAGAGAAGGAGGAGGACTTATGTTGTCGCAAAAGATGGGAAAAACGCTGCTGGCAGCACTGCTGGGAACAGTGCTGCTGGCGGCCGGTTGTGGAGGAGGTGGCGGCAGTCAGACAGCAGGGACCGCGCCGACCGCCGGCACAGGCAAAAAAGTGATCACCATCGGGTTGAAAGCAGATCCGCCGACGCTCGATCCAAGCACCTCCACCGCGCTGGTCGACCGCATGGTGTACGCCAGCCTTTACGACAAGCTGTTTGACATTGATCCGAGCGGCAAGATCGTGCCGATGCTGGTCAGCTCGTACGAAGTGTCGCCGGACGGCAAAACCTACACGCTCAAGCTGAAGGAGGGCGTCAAGTTCCACGACGGCACCGACTTTGACGCGGAGGCGGTCAAGTTCAACTTCGAGCGCAACATGAACGGCGAGTCATCCAGGCGCAAAAGCGAGTTGAAAGTGGTGGACGACGTTACGGTCGTTGACCAGCACACGGTCCAGATAAAACTGAAGGAACCGTTTGCGCCGCTCATCTCCATCCTGGCCGACCGCTCGGGAATGATGGTCTCACCGGCGGCTGTCAAACAGTACGGGGACGACTTCCTCAACCATCCGGTCGGCACCGGGCCGTTCGTCTTCGTCGAGCACGTCAAAGGGGACCACGTGACGTTGAAGCGCAACGACAATTACTGGAACGGCAAGGTGAACGTGGACGAGGTCACCTACAAGGTGTTTACCAACGGCACGGCCAAGGTGCAGAACCTGCGCTCCGGCATGCTGGACATCATCGACGAGGTGCCGGTGAAGGAGATTCCGGCGATCAAGGGAGATGCCAACCTGCAGTTGGTGGCCGAACCCAGCATGGGCTACATGGGCTTTTATCTGAACAACAGCAAGCCGCCGTTTGACAACAAGTACCTGCGCCAGGCCGTGGAGCGGGCCATCGACCGGGAAGCGGTGGTCAAGGTGCTGTTCAACGGCTACGCGCTGCCGGGCCGTTCGCCGTTTGCACCGGGCAATCTGGCGTACAACAGCGAGCTGGACAAGCCGGTCAAGCCGAATCCGGAAGAGATCAAGCAGCTGCTGGCCAAAGGCGGCAAGCCGAACGGATTCAGCTTCAAGATGTATATCGCGACCTCGACGGAAAACGAACAATTCGGCGCCGTGATCCAAAACATGCTGAAACCGTATAACATCAACGTGCAGTTGGAAAAGTTGGAATTTGGCCAATTGATTGAAAAAGGGGATAACGGCGACTTTGAGGCACTCAACCTGGGCTGGTCCGGACGACAGGACCCCGACCAGAACTTCTACGACTTCGTCGTCACCGGCACTTCCAACAACGACGGCCGCATCAGCATTCCGAAGCTGGATGAGCTGGCTGTCGGTGCGCGCGTGGAGATTGACGAAGCGAAGCGCAGGCAGATGTACGAAGAGGCTGTCAAGATCCTGCAGGAAGAGGCGGGCTACGTCTACGTCTATCACCAGTACAACCTGCTGGCGATGAACAAGAAGATCAGCGGATTTACCTATGTGCCGGACGGCCTGATCCGCACGGCGACACTGGACAAGCAGTAATCGACACACTGTAGTGCGGGGAGGAATTGTCATGATGTTTGTGGTGAGACGTCTGCTGCTGACAATCCCGATTCTCCTACTGGTGTCGATCATGACATTCTCCTTAATCCACCTGATCCCGGGCGATCCTGCCCGGGTCATTTTGGGACAGGAGGCGACACCGGAGGCGTATCAGGAACTGCGGGCCGAATTGGGGCTGGATAAGCCGGTTGTGGTCCAGTATGTTTCCTGGCTGGGAAAAGTGCTCCAGGGGGACCTGGGCATGTCGATTACCGACCGCGTGCCGGTCTCCGAACTGATCATACAGCGGCTGCCGGCTACCGTGGAACTGACCATTGGCACGTTTCTCGTCGCGCTTCTGATCGCTTTTCCGGCCGGCATCCTGGCAGCCGTGCGGAGGGGAACGTGGATTGACTACACCAGCACGTTTGCCGCGTTGGGCGGCATGAGCATCCCCAGTTTCTGGCTGGCGATGATGCTGATCATTTACTTCGCTGTGGAAAATCAATGGCTGCCGTCTTCGGGCTACGTGCCGTTCAGCGAAAACCCGGTGCAGAATATCATGGCGATGATTCTGCCCTGTCTGGCTACCGGCCTGCGCGAATCGGCCGTCTTGATGCGGATGCTGCGCTCATCCCTGTTGGAAGTGATCAACATGGACTTTATCCGCACGGCCAAGGCCAAGGGGCTGAACGAGGTACGCACCGTGCTCGGCCACGCGCTGCGCAACGCGCTCATTCCTGTGGTCACCACCTCCGGTCTGATGATTGCCGGCCTGCTGGGCGGGCTGGTCATCACCGAATCGATTTTTTCCATTCCCGGTTTTGGCCGGCTGATCGTGGAATCGGTGTTCAAGCGGGATTACGTCACGGTTCAGGGAGCGATCCTGGTATCGGCCATGTTGGTCGTGGTGGTAAACCTGGCGGTGGACCTCCTGTACGCTGTCATCGATCCGCGCATCAAGGCGGGGAAAGGGGCGGAAGGATCATGAACGCATGGCGAAAATTTGTGCGCAACGGCATGGGTGTTCTCGGCGGATTGATCATTCTGGCGCTGATTGTCGTCGCCATTTTCGCGGAGCAGATCGCCCCCTACGATCCCAACGAGCAGAACTATGACAAGGTGTTGATGCCGCCCAGCGCGGAACATCCGTTTGGCACGGACGATCTGGGACGGGACATCTTCTCCCGGGTCATCCACGGCTCCCGCATTTCGATTGAGGCGGCGGTCATCTCTGTCGGCATCGCCATGCTGATCGGTGTGCCCATCGGCCTTTTGTCGGGATACTACCGCGGCTTCTGGGATGAGTGGGTGGTCATGCGCACCGTGGATGCGATGCAGGCGTTTCCGTTTCTGATTCTGGCACTCGCCATCTCGGCCGTGCTCGGCTCCGGCTTCGGCAACGCCATGCTGGCGATCGGAATCGGCTTTTCTCCCGCCTTTGTCCGCATTACGCGGGGGCAGGTGCTGTCGCTTCGCAACATGGAGTACATCCAGGCGGCCCGGGCGGTGGGCGTCAAGGACAGTCGGATCATTTTCCGCCACATCCTGCCCAACGCGCTCAATCCGATCGTCATCCAGGCCACGCTGGCGATGGCGGCGGGGATCCTGGCAGAAGCCTCGCTCTCCTATCTGGGATTGGGCGTACAGCCGCCGACGCCGTCCTGGGGCAGCATGTTGAATCAGGCCCAGACGCTGATGTCCGTCGCGCCGTACGCCACTTTTTACCCCGGCATGGCGATCTTCCTGGTCGTGCTCGGCTTCAACCTGCTGGGGGATGGTCTGCAGCAAATACTTGATCCGCGGGTGCGGAAATAAACGGGGGAGGAGAGCCTCATGACGACCATACTGGAAGTGGAACAACTGAGAACGCGGTTTCGCACGGAAAACGGCGTCGTCAACGTGGTCGACGGCGTCGACTTCTCCATCCGCGCCGGCGAAACGCTTGGCGTCGTAGGCGAATCCGGCTGCGGCAAAAGCGTCACCAGCCTCTCGATCATGCGCCTGCTGCCGCCCAACGGCAAGGCGGAGGGAACGATCCGGTTCAACGGCACCAACCTGCTGGAACTGTCGGAAAAAGAGATGCAGGCGGTGCGCGGCAACGACATCTCGATGATCTTTCAGGAACCGATGACCTCGCTCAACCCGCTGCACACGGTGGGCAGGCAGATCGAGGAAGCGATCCAGCTGCACTGGAAAGTAAGCAAGGCGCAGGCCAGGGAACGGGCGATCGCGATGCTGAAAGCGGTGGGCATGCCGCGCGCGGAGGAGATCTACGGGGAGTACCCGCACCAGCTCTCCGGGGGGATGCGGCAGCGCGTCATGATCGCGATGGCGATGGCGTGCGACCCCAAGCTGATCATTGCCGACGAGCCGACGACGGCCCTGGATGTGACGATCCAGGCGCAGATTCTCGACCTGATGCGGGAACTGAAGGAGAAGACGGGCACATCAATCATGCTGATCACGCACGATCTGGGTGTCGTCGCCGAAATGTGCGACCGCGTCATCGTCATGTACGCCGGGCAGGTGGTGGAGGAGACCGACGTGGAAACGCTGTTTGAGCAGCCCAAACACCCGTACACCATCGGCCTGATGAAGTCAATTCCCGAGCTGGACGAGGAGCGGGAGTACCTGGACACCATCCCGGGCGCGGTGCCGCTGCCCCACCAGATGCCCAAGGGGTGCCGGTTTGCCCCGCGGTGCGCGCAGGCCATGCCGATCTGCCGCGAACAGCCACCCGAGCTTTTGCAGTTGGACGGCCACAAATGCCGCTGCTGGCTGTATGCAGAAGGGAGGCATGAGGCATGAAGCCGCTGTTGGAAGTAAAAGGGCTTAAGAAACACTTTCCGATCAAGTCCGGCTTTTTCAAGAAAACGACGGGATACGTGAAGGCCGTCGACGGCATCGACCTGCAGGTGTTTCCAGGGGAGACGCTTGGTATCGTGGGCGAGTCGGGGTGCGGCAAGTCGACCACCGGCCGGACCATTTTGCGGCTGCTGGAACCGACCGCAGGGGAGGTCTGGTTTGACGGCAAGGATCTCGCCAGACTGTCCAGGGAAGAGATGCGGCGCATGCGCAAGGACCTGCAGATGGTCTTTCAGGACCCGTACGCTTCGCTCAATCCGCGCATGACGATCAAGCAAATCCTGATGGAGTCGCTGGCGGTGCACAACATCGGGACGCGGGAGGAACGGCTTGCAACCATCGAAGAGATGATCGAGATCGTCGGTTTGCGCAAGGAGCACCTGAACCGGCATCCACACGATTTTTCCGGCGGCCAGCGGCAGCGCATCGGGATCGCCCGGGCGCTGGTGGTGAAGCCGAAGCTGATCATCGCGGACGAACCGGTGTCGGCGCTGGACGTCTCGATTCAGTCGCAGATTCTGAACCTGTTGAAAGATCTGAAAAAAGAGTTTAACCTGACCCTGATGTTTATCTCGCACGACTTGTCGGTCGTCAAACACCTGTGCGACCGGGTGGCCGTCATGTATCTGGGGCGGGTGGTGGAAATTGCCGACAAGCGGACGCTGTTCGACAATCCCAGCCATCCGTACACGCGGGCGCTCTTGTCTGCCGTTCCCGTGGCCAAGCCGCGGCAGAAGCGGGAACGCATCCTGCTGACCGGCGACCTGCCCAGTCCGGCCAATCCGCCGAGCGGCTGCACGTTCCATCCGCGCTGCCCGCATGCGACCGACCTGTGCAAGACCAAAGCGCCGAGCCTGGCCTATATCGGGGGCGGACAGTTCGTCTCCTGCCACCTGGTACATGCAGGCGAGCTGGCGACCTGACGGCGGGACGGAGGCATTCAGATGATCTATTGGCAGTTGTTTCTCGCGTTTTTTCGCATCGGCATTTTCGGCTACGGCGGCGGACCGACGATGGTCCCCCTGTTTTACGCCGAGTGCGTGCAGAAGTACAAATGGGTAAGTGAAGAGGATTTTACCGACAACCTGGCGCTGGCCAACGCCCTGCCCGGCCCGATCGCCACCAAGCTGGCAGCGTTTATCGGGTACCGGGTCAAAGGTTGGAGCGGCGCGCTGGTGGCTAACTGCGCGGTGGTGCTGCCCATCGTGCTGGTCATGATCGCGCTGCTGCAGGTGATTTACCAGTGGAAGGACGCGCCCGGCGTGTACGGGATGGTTCAGGCGATCCAGCCGGTGATCGCCGTCATGACCGGCGTGCTGACCTGGGAGTTTTTGCAGAAGGGCTGGCAGGGAGCGGGCAACAAGAGCGGCGTCGCCCTCATGCTGGTCCTGTCGCTGGTGGCCCTGCTCTTCCTTGACCTGCACCCCGGCATTGTGGTGGGCATTGCCCTGGCCGGTTCGTTTGCCTATTCCACCTGGGTGCTGCGGAAGCGGAAAACGCCGGGCGGCAAGGAGGGGGCGGCATGATTTACCTGCAGCTGTTCTGGGCGTTTTTTATCTCCAACATTCTCGGCTACGGCGGTGGGCCGCCCAGCATCCCGCTGATCCAGAACGAGGTGGTCGACCACTATCACTGGATGACGATGAAAGAGTTCGGGGAGGTGCTGGCGGTCGCCAACGCCCTGCCCAGTCCGATCGCCACCAAGCTGGCGGGTTACGTCGGCTACCAGGTGGCCGGCGTGCCGGGGGCGGCGGTCGCGCTCCTGGCGACAATAGCGCCGACGGCTGTCGCCATGATCCTGCTGCTCAATTTCCTCAACGTGTTTCGCAACGCGCCGCAGGTGAAAGCGATGACCCAATCCGTCCGTCCGATTGTCACCGTGCTTCTGGGCACGATGACGTACGAGTTTTTCCTCGGAGCCGTGGAGGGCATCGGCTGGATGCAGACCGGCATCCTGGCCATCGCCTCCTTTCTTCTGCTGGAAAAGTGGAAGCTGAACCCTGCGCTTGTAATCGCCCTCTCCATGGGTTACGGGTTTTTCTTCATCGGCTAACGATTACAGTTGATCGGAGGTACACGTATGACACATTTTGACGCAATGGAGTACCCGTACGCGTCCCGGCGTATGACGACGTATGCGAAAAACGGCATGGTGGCCACCTCGCAGCCGCTTGCGGCGCAGGCCGGCTTGGACATCCTGAAAAAAGGAGGAAACGCCATTGATGCCGCGATCGCCACGGCTGCCTGCCTCACCGTGGTGGAACCGACGGGGAACGGCATCGGCAGTGACGCGTTTGCGCTCGTCTGGACCAACGGGAAACTGCACGGGCTGAACGCGAGCGGTCCCGCGCCGCAGGCCATTTCCATCGAAGCGGTGAAGGCGGCAGGGCACGAGACCATGCCTGCCTATGGCTGGATTCCGGTCACAGTGCCGGGGGCGCCGGCGGCATGGGCGGAACTGTCCCGCCGCTTTGGCCGCCTGCCGCTCGCGGACGTGCTGAAGCCGGCGATCGAGTACGCGGAAAACGGCTACCCGCTTTCCCCGACGCTGGCCCGCTACTGGGCGGCCGCCTACAACAAATATTCCCAGGTGCTGAGCGGTGAGGAATTTGCCCCCTGGTTCGCCACCTTTGCACCGGACGGTCGACCGCCGAAAGCGGGCGAGATCTGGAGGTCACCCGGCCATGCCGAGACGCTGCGGCAGATTGCCGAGACGGGAGCGGAAAGCTTCTATCGCGGCGAACTGGCGGAAAAGATCGACGCGTTTTCCCGGCAGTGCGGCGGGTTCCTGCGCAAAGAGGATTTGGCAGCCTACCGGCCGGAATGGGTCAAGCCGATCAGCGTCAACTACCGCGGCTACGACGTCTGGGAAATTCCCCCCAACGGCCAGGGCCTGGTGGCGCTGATTGCCCTGAACATATTGAAGGGTTTTGCGTTCGGGGAAAAAGAGACAGTTGACACGTACCACAAGCAGATCGAGGCGATGAAGCTGGCGTTTGCCGACGGGTTCCGCTACATTACGCAGCAGGACAAGATGAGCGTGACCGTCGGGGAACTTCTCTCCGACCGGTACGCCGACGAGCGGCGCCGCCTGATCGGTGAGCGAGCGCTCATGCCGGAACCGGGCGACCCTCGCTCCAGCGGAACCGTCTACCTGGCGACGGCAGACGGGGAAGGCAACATGGTCTCATTTATCCAGAGCAACTACATGGGCTTCGGCTCTGGCATCGTCGTGCCGGGAACGGGCATCGCGCTGCAAAACCGGGGCCACAACTTCTCGCTGGACCCCGCTCACGACAACCGCCTGGAGCCGGGAAAAAAGACGTACCACACGATTATCCCGGGCTTTTTGACCAAGGACGGCAAGGCGGTTGGACCGTTTGGCGTGATGGGCGGCTTCATGCAGCCGCAGGGGCACGTGCAGGTGGTGATGAACACGGTCGACTTTCACCTCAACCCGCAGGCCGCGCTGGACGCCCCGCGCTGGCAGTGGCTGGAAGGAAAAACGGTGGAGGTGGAGCGCCACTTCCCGGAACATATCGCGCTCGCCCTGGAACAAAAGGGTCACCGGATCAAGTGGGGATCGTTTTCGAGCAACTTCGGCCGCGGCCAGATCATCTGGCGGGACGAAAACGGCGTGCTGATCGGCGGCACCGACATGCGCACGGACGGCTGCGTTGCTGCGTGGTAAGCGTTTGGGACAGGCGGGAACCGGCAGATAACAGAAGACTGGCGAAGATCGCGTGGAGCGATAACAAAGCCAAAAGAACAGCATTGTTCTTTTGGCTTTCAGCATGTAGACAAAGTCCGTGGCGCATGGGAGATCGGGCCCGCTCGCTCTCTTGACGCCCAGCAAAGAAGTGGATGATGTCCGCTCCAAAACGCGACGCGGGCAGGGGGCAAACATCTGGGTGTTTCGACGAAGTGAGACTTGTGCCCCCTGTTTTTCCCCGCGTCTTTCGTTTTTCCGCTGAGCCGGTCGTCAAAGGAGCTCGCTTGGCCCATCCCTCCATGCGATGTACGTTGTCTTCAGCTTCGGTTGATGAATGTGCAGGCCTTCCGGCCTGGAAAGCATGGAAATTACTTCCCTGTGGACACTTACTAAATAAACGGTTTGTCTGCAATCTGAGCCAAAAGAACAGCATTGTTCTTTTGGCTTTTTTTTTCGATACAGGCCGCTGTTTGGCAAATCCTCCGGGCTGTCCGAACCTTCCAGCAGCCGGACGCAAAAAAACGTCTCTGGGTCTTTTCGACCAAAAATTTTGGCAAACTTTGCAACCTTTTGCTTACAAATTCCGTCAATGACGGAGAAAACACCCATCCCAATTATTGGGAATCGGGAACGACAAAAGTCGAACGCATGTTTTCTTCACGAACTGCATCCTGGACGCGAGCGGGGCATGGCGGCCCTAACAGATGGCCAGAGGAACATGGAGGCGGCGTGAAAAAAACCTGGGGCTTTGCAACCAAAAAAATTATGAAATCTTGAAACTGACACTTGCAAATTCCGTAGATAATGGTGAAAACATCCATCACAATTAATTTTTGGAAAGGAGGGCATGCATTGCTGTCCCCGTTCGTGACCGTTCCCGTTTTTCTCATCATGGCCGTGTCCGTCTACACGGACCTTCGCCGACGCATGATTTACGACTGGCTCACGCTGCCGGGGATCGCGTACTTCCTCGTCGTTCATGCCATCGCCCACCCCGGTCAATGGATGACATATGCGCTGGGCGTGATCGTGTTGGGCGGGATTTCGCTAGTCATGGCAGTTGTCAGCAACGGCCAGCTAGGGGGAGGGGATATCAAGCTGTTTGCGCTTATGGGTTCCGCTGTGGGGTGGCAGGCCGGGCTGCTGATTATGGGCCTTTCCTACATCATCGCGGGATTTGTCGCCATACCCCTGTGGGCGATCAGAAAAAGGCGGGCGGCAGCAGAAAAGTGGAAAGAGGTTCCGCTGGCTCCGTTCATCGCCGGGGGGACGATTCTGTTGTACATGGCGGCAGCAGCTGTCTGATCCACCCGAGGAGACGCCGTGTTGCGGCAAGCATTTTCCTTATTTTGTAATTTTATAATTACTTCCGAAATCTTTCGACTATCCAAGGAGAGGGAATCATCTGCATGCTGGAATCCAAACGACGTGCCATTATTTTTCTCACATTATCCCTTTTGCTTGCAGTTCTGGCGGGCTTTCTGTTTCTGAAAAAAATCAAGGATATGAACGCGGAATTGGGGGAAATGGTGGAGATTTACGTGGCGAACGCCGACATTCCGTCCCGCTCGCTGATTCAGCCGGATCAGGTGACGACGCGGCCCATCCCGAAGAAATACGCGGATCAGTCCTACGTGACCGACAAATTGAGCCTGAAAAACCAGGTGACGGTCGTTCCCCTGTCCAAGGGCGACGTCATTACCAAAAACATTCTCAAGCCCGCCAACATCGTCCGGGACCAAAATCACCGTCTGATTACGGTGTATGCCGGGGGAAACGTCGTCTTCGATCAGGAACTGGAGGCGCTTGACCGCGTGGATGTCATCATCTCGCACCAGGTGAACGGTAAGCCGGTGACGGAAGTGTTCATGAAAGATGTGCTGGTGGCGATGGTGGCCAAGTCAGAGGGCAAGTTTAAAGGAGTGGCGTTGGAACTGCCGTTTGAGGACGTGCCCCGGTTCATCCATCAGCAGAACTACGCAGAGCTCATGCGGATCCTGAAGGCCAATGTCGGCAAAGGCGGAGCGGCCATTTCCGAGCCGTTTCAAGAAACGAAACCCGGCCAGGAGGAGACGCCTGGCGACAGCGCTGCGCCCGAAACCAAACCGGCCGAAAGTCCGACGGTAAAACCGGGGGCACAGGCGCCGCAGACACCTCCTGCGCCGTCGCCAAACGCGGGACAGCCCGCGATGCAGCAAGCAGGAACCAAAACCGGAGGGTAAGGCATGAAAACGGAACTCAACATTCTCGTCGTAGCCGATTACGATTCGGTGAAAGACCTGTTGCGGGAATGGCTCGCTCCTTACGAGCATGTGCAGTACACCACATCGCTGGAAGTGAAGAAAGAGATTGACCGGATTGGCCCCGATATCGTCCTGCTCGTGCAGCCTGAGGACGGGTCGGGCGTGGAACTGGTCCAGTATATACAGGCCGAGCTGCCCGAGGGCATTGTGATCTTTCTCACGGAAGAGCAGGATTTCGTCCTGCTACGGGATGTCGTCCGCGCCGGTGCGATTGAGTACATCGTGATGCCTGACGAACTGGCGCTGTTGACGGACCGGCTTGAGAAAATCTCCGAGCTGGCGCAGATACAGCAGCGGAAAAAGGGAGCGAACGCGTCCGGCAAGGCGTTGGTCCGCGGCCGGGGAAAAGTGTATTCCTTTTACAGCGGAAAAGGGGGCAGCGGCCGCACGCTGCTAGCCACCGGCTTTGCGCAGGCATTAAAACTGGAATCCACCGCCAGCGCCCTGCTGATCGACCTCAACCTGCAGTACGGCGGTGTGGAAACCTTTCTCTCATTGGACAGCAATCGCACGCTGGCCGATCTGATGCCGGTCATGCACGAGATGAACGAGAACCACATTCGCAATGTGGCACAGCGGGAACTCCATTCCAAGCTGGAAGTCCTGGTCAGTCCGCGTGATGCGGAAATAGCAGAGCAGATCCCGGAGGAATTTATCACCCGGTTAATCCGCGCCAGCCGCCGCAGCTACGATTTTGTCATTGTCGACCTGCCGGCGCACATGAACGAGCTGACCTACGCGGCGCTGACGGAGTCGGACCTGATCTGCTACGTGATGAATCTCGACACGCCTTCGGTTCAGATCTACCGGCTCGCGGAAGAGTTGTTCCGACGGCTTCGGATCGATACCGCAGGCAGGCTGGAAGTGGTCGTCAACCAGGTGGGCAGGGACAACGAACTGGCCGTTTCCGACCTGAAGGGGTTGATCACCGCCCCGATCACCGCTGAAATCAGCAGGGATCACCAGGGCGTTCAGGCGGCCGTCAATCAGGGCAAGCCGCTGCAAAAGGAAGCCAACGAGAAAAAGCTGTCTCCTGCGGCGAAGGACATTCGCAAATGGGTGCTCAGGAAATTGTCGTAAGGGGGGAGTTAGATGGCATTATTCCGACGCAGGGATGAAAAGACTCCGCCTGGCGATGAGGCGCCCCGGACCATCGCATCTTCGCTTGCGGCTCCTTCCTGCAATCCGTACCTGGACGAACTGGCGGAACATTACAAGGCGCGACTCTTGCGGGAGACCAACCTGGAACGGCTGACCAGCCTGCCGTCGAGCGAGATGCGCCTGGCGATTGAGCGCCTGGTATCCCAATACATGTCCGAAGAAAAGGTCGTCATCCCGCGAAACGAAAAGGAACTGCTGCTCACCCGCCTGATCAACGAATCCGTCGGTCTGGGCCCGCTGGAGCCGCTGCTGAACGACCCGGAGATCACGGAAATTTCGATCAACGGCCACAGCCAGGTGTACGTCGAGCGGAACGGCCGCCTGGAACTGACCGACCTGAAGTTTCGCGACGAGGAGCATCTGCGCCACATCGTCGACCGGATCGTGGCGCCGCTCGGACGGCGGATCGACGAAAGCTCGCCGATGGTGGACGCCCGGCTGAAAGACGGCAGCCGCGTGAACGCAGTGATTCCGCCGATCAGCCTGAATGGCACGCTGGTCTCGATCCGGAAATTCCGCAAAGAGCCGTACACCATGGATGACCTGATGAGGTTTGGCTCGTTCAACGAGGCGATGTCCCGCTTTCTGCAGGCGGTCGTGGAAGCGAAAATGAACGTTCTTATCTCCGGCGGCACCGGGAGCGGAAAGACGACGCTGCTCAATGCCGTAGCCTGCGCCATCCCCCACTATGAGCGCGTCATCACGATTGAGGATTCGGCAGAACTGAGGCTGGCCCACCCCAACTGCGTCGGGTTGGAGGCCCGCCCGCCCAACATGGAGGGAAAAGGGGAGATCACGATTCGCCAGCTCGTGAAAAACTCCCTGCGGATGAGGCCGGACCGGATCATCGTCGGGGAGGTGCGGGGCGCCGAAGCGTTTGACATGCTGCAGGCGATGAACACGGGGCACGAAGGATCGCTCACCACCGTTCACGCCAACTCGCCCCAGGATGCGTTTAACCGGCTGGAGGGCATGGTCGTGATGGCCGGCATGGATTTGCCGTCTTCCATCATTCGGGAGTACATTGTCAGCGCCCTCGACATCATCGTGCAGGTGATGCGTCTCTCAGACGGGAAGCGCAAGATCGTCTCCATTTCGGAGGTGGTAAAAACCGAAGAAAAACGCGTGGAAGTAAACGAAATCTTTCGCTTTCAGCGCACCGGCATCGGAAAAAGGGGGGAAGTGTTGGGGTACTTTACCGCAACCGGCGTCGTGCCCCGTTCGCTGGAAAGGCTGAGAACGTTTGGGATCGAGATAGACGAGTCGCTGTTTGCGGCAGGAGAGGTGAAACGACGTGAGCATCTCTATTCTGTTTAGTCTCTCCGTTCTGCTCGGAATATGGGGGATCTATGAATACCTGGGCTATCGGGCGAAAAAGACGGAATGGAAAAAACGGGTGGAAGAGTGGTACGAGGTCAAATCCCAGCGCAAAAGTTTTCTCCTCGAATGGGGGGATCGCTTCGACCGTACCCCCCATGCCAAGCAGATACGAAGCAAGCTGATCAAAGCAAACATTCCCCTTGCGCCTTCCGAGTATTACGGCATTTTGCTGGTTGGCGCGTTCGGGCTGGCCTTCTTTTTCAACAACGTCGTCGGGCTGCCGTTTCCTTACAATATCGCCGCCGGCTCTGCCTGCATGTACCTGCTGCAGAAGCTGCTGTTTCTCGTGCGGCGAAACAAGTACCAGGAGCGCTTGAACGACCAGCTGTCAGAGGTGTGCCGCCTGCTTGCCAACTCGCTGCGCGCAGGGCTGACGCTGACACAGGGGATCGAACTGGTGGCCAGGGAAATCCCGCAGCCAGCCGGGCAGGAGTTTGCGCGCATGGCGCGTGAAATGCGGTTGGGCGTCAATTTTGACAAGGCGCTCGCCGATATGGAAAAGCGCATTCCGACCCGGGATTTTCGGATCTTTGCGGCCACGCTGTACATCCAGCGGCGCGCCGGCGGGAACCTCAGCGAAGTGCTGCAGGAGATGGCACAAACGCTGGAGGATCGGCGAATCGTCAACCAGGAGATCAAGACGATGACCGCCGAACAGCGCTACGTCTCCATTCTGGTACCGATCATGCCGATCGCCCTGGTGCTGATGATGAACACGATCAACAAGGGGTTTATCGATCCGCTGTTCTCCGGCTTCGGACTGATCCTGCTGGCCGTGTTTATCCTGGGAACGATCCTGTCCTATCTGCTGGTCCGAAAAGTAACAAATATAAAGGTGTGAGACGATGGACGCGCTCATGGTCACCTGTTTGTTCTTATGTTTGCTTTTTTTTGCCATTTTTTTGAAAGAATCCTACCGCTATTCCGTCGAGAGGGAAAAGCTGCTCACCCACATTCACGAAACCACGGGAAGGCCGGGATACGAAATCCGCAAGCGGGAAACGACTTCCGAAAAGTGGTTGAAAAAACTGCTGCAGTACAGCGACGATTACGCGGCACTGGGGCAGAGGATCAACTTCTTCAGCGAGTCGCACGAGGTGGAGGAGTGGCTGCTGAAAGCGGGCCGCCCGTTGGATTTGAGTGTGGAACGCTTCCAGGGGACAAAAATCCTGCTCGCCCTGATTGGCGTCATCGTCGGCACCGTGTTCTTTGTCCTCGGCTTTCCGCTCGCCCCCTACGGCCTGGTCGTCTGGCCGATGGTCGGCTACTTTTTGCCGATCATCCTGCTGAAAAGAAAGGCGAGGGAGCGGCAGGAGCAGATTCGCTACGATCTGCCCGAATTTCTCGACACGGTAAGCGTGACGCTGCAGGCGGGCGTCAGTCTGGACCAATCGCTGCGCTCGGTAATCCAGTTTTTTCCCGGGCCGCTGCAGGAGGAGTTCGCCCGTTTCAATCAGGAGCTGGATCTGGGGGTGCCGCGGGAAAAAGCGTACGAGAATCTGCTGCGGCGCAATGACAACCCGGAGTTTCAAATGCTGATCAAAGCGCTGATACAAGGGATGCGCCTCGGCGTTCCGATCGCGGTCACGTTCAAAATCCAGTCCGAGAACATGCGGCGCATACGCAAGGAACTGATCAAGGAGAAAGCGGCGAAAGCCTCACCAAAAGTAACCCTGATCACCACATTCGTCGTCGCGCCCACCGCGATCGCCCTGATCGGCGGTTTGATGGTGCTAAACATCCTGGAGAACGCCACGATGTTTTCCGCATGGTAAGCAAATAACACATGGCCTTTAAAGGGGGTGATCCCTTTCTCAGTCTGGCAGTGTAAATAATCGGGAAGTTTGCAAGTATGCGGAATCAAAATCTTTTATATCCATGAAGGAGGATTTGTAACATGCTGACAAACACGATTCAAAAATGGTATGCCAAAATGCTGGTTTCCCTGAACAACCAAAAAGGGGCCCAGGCAATTGAGTGGATTGCGCTGGCCGGGGTGATTCTGGCGATTTTTGCGGCAATTCAGTTGTATTTTAATAAAGGTGAAACAAGCGTAGGGAATGCTATTTCCGAAACGCTGTCCAATATCATTAAAAAAATTGGTGAATAACGGATCAGGCGGTGAAGGTGCAGGCAAGACATCTTCATGCCTGCATCTATCTATACATAATGAGGCTTTACTTTTTAATTTTTGCAGATAAAGGGAGGTCGCTGTTATGAAGGCAAACGCGAATAAACTGCTCTCCGCCCTCCTGGCATGTTTGTTGGTCTTATCAGCCTGCTCATCCGATCAAGAGAAACCAGCTGATGCGCCAGACGATCCCACGCACCAACCTGCTGCGGATCATCAGACAGGAGAATCAACAGTTACGGAAATGCCAAAAAGCCGGGAAGAAAAAATACAGCTGCTCAAATCCATGATCCCGGAAGGCCTGACCAAGCTCCCGGAGACAGCAGAGGAGTTTTACAACCTGCCGCCGGGACGTTTTGCCGGTGTCCCGTATGGTCACCAGTATAAGGAAATCGAAAAGGTATTGCAGCAATTCCCAAACATCGAAAACCCGGATGTAGAAATACTCGATTTGTACTACCTCGCGCTGCTTGGGCTGTTTGCCGAAGATTACCCGGAACCGGAGGAGATCATCAACCAGATCAAACTGACCTCGTTTGGCAGCCCGGACATGGATGATCCGCGCTATCAGTTCAAGGAGCAGTACAACGTGATGATCGTGCTGGACGCAAGCGGCAGCATGGGTCATATGGCGGGTGGCAAGACGAGAATGGAAGCGGCCAAGGAAGCGATCCGCTCGTTTGCCGCCTCCCTTCCGGACGGTGCGCGGGTGGGACTGCGCGTCTACGGCCATGAGGGGACGGGGGCGGAAGCAGACAAAGCGCGCTCCTGCAGCAAAAGTGATGTGATGTACCCCTTGCAGGCGTACGACCAGCAAAAGCTGGACAGTGCGCTGGCACAGTTCAAGCCGGCGGGCTGGACGCCGATTGCCCTCGCCCTGGAGCAGGCGCAGAAAGATTTGGAGGCGTACAAAGGGGAGAAGAGCACCAACATCATCTACCTGGTCAGCGACGGGATTGAGACGTGCGGCGGTGATCCGGTACAGGTGGCCAAACAGTTGGCGGACTCTGACGTGACGCCGATCGTAAATGTTGTTGGCTTCGGAGTGGATGGAGAAGCACAGCGCCAGCTCAAAGCGGTAGCGGAAGCGGCAAAAGGCCGTTATGTGCTGATCCAGGATCAAAAGGAACTGGAGGAGGAATTTGAGCAGGCCGAAGAGATTGCCCGCAAGTGGAGGAAGTGGAAGGATGGCGCCTCTCATGATGCCTTTTCCAAGCATCTTTCTCAAGGATTGGAGATTCTTCGTTTTGGATTTGACTGGGGAAAAAAGGGAAGGCAAGAAAGCTATAATATTTTCTCTTCCTTTTTATACTTGGAAGGGAAAGAAATATTGGATAAAAGCACCATTACCAAACTGGAAGAGATCAAAAATAAACAAGACAAATTAATTCAGGAGCGACGAAACGAATTGGAGACGTTCCTTAAAAATTTGAACGATAAAACATACACAGAAGCCATTGAGGCGATCAACCAGCAGTATAACGAAAATGTAAAGAAATAGTAGCTGATTTCCCCCGCGGTTGCAGACCGCAAGGCCTGCACATTCAACCAAAGGTGGAAATAAAGTGCTGGGGTGGAGTGATGGGTTTCCTGCCCGCGTCGCGTTTTGAAGCGGACAGATCCACCTCGGTGCTGGTCTGCAAGCGAGCGAAAGGGCCCATCACCCATGCACTGCGGACTTTATCTACACGCTATAAGGAAGGTCGCTGTTATGAAGGCAAATGCGAATAAACTGCTCTCTGCCCTCCTGGCGTGTTTGCTTGTCTTGTCAGCCTGCTCATCCGATCAGGAGAAACAAGCCGATTCCAACGCGCCAGACGATCCCACGCACCAACCTGCTGCGGATCATCAGACAGGAGAATCAACAGTTACGGAAATGCCAAAAAGCCGGGAGGAAAAAATACAGCGGCTCAAATCCATGATCCCGGAAGGCCAAACCAAGCTCCCGGAGACAGCGGAGGAGTTTTACAACCAGCCGCCGGGGCGCTTTGCCGGTCTCCCGTATGGCAAGCAAGATAAGGAAATTGAAAAGATACTGCGGCAATTTCCGAACATCGAAAACCCAGATTCGGAAATCATCGAACTGTACTACCTCGCACTGCTCGGTCTGTTTGCCGAAGACTACCCGGAGCCGGAGGAAATCATCAACCAGATCAAGCTGTCCTCGTTTGGCAGCCCGGACATGGATGATCCGCGCTATCAGTTCAAGGAGCAGTACAACGTGATGATCGTGCTGGACGCAAGCGGCAGCATGGGCCATATGGCGGGGGGCAAGACGAGGATGGAAGCGGCCAAGGAAGCGATCCGCTCGTTTGCCGCCTCCCTGCCTGACGGTGCACGAGTAGGGTTACGGGTCTATGGCCATGAAGGGACGGGGGCGGAAGCAGACAAAGCGCGCTCCTGCAGCAAAAGCGATGTGATGTACCCCCTGCAGGCGTACGACAAGCAAAAGCTGGACAGTGCGCTGGCACAGTTCAAGCCGGCGGGCTGGACGCCGATTGCCCTCGCTCTGGAGCAGGCCCAGAAAGATTTGCAGGCGTACAAAGGGGAGAAGAACACCAACATCATCTACCTGGTCAGCGACGGGATTGAGACGTGCGGCGGCGATCCGGTACAGGTGGCCAAACAGTTGGCGGACTCTGACGTGACGCCGATCGTAAACGTCGTCGGCTTCGGAGCGGATGGAGAAGCGCAGCGTCAGCTCAAAGCGGTAGCGGAAGCGGCAAAAGGCCGTTATGTGCTGATTCAGGATCAAAAGGAACTGGAGGAGGAATTTGAACAGGCCGAAAAGATTGCTAACAAGTGGTGGAAGTGGAAAAGTGGTGCCACTCATGATGCAATTTCTAAATATCTATCTCAAGAAGGGGAGATTCTTCATTTTGGATTTACTTGGGATGCAAGGAGAAGACGGGAAAGCTTTAATTTATTCTCCGCCTTTTCTTACCTGAGTAGGGAGGTTTTAGATGAAAACACCATTGACAAATTGAAAGAGATCGAAAAAACACAAAATCGATTGATCCAACAGCGAGGAGACGAATTGAAAATGTTTCTTGATAATTTGAACAATAAAACATACACAGAAGCCATTGAGGCGATCAACCAGGAATATAACGCAAATGTAAAAGAAGAGTAGCTGATTTCCCCAGCGGTTGCAGACCGCAAGGCCTGCACATTCAACCAAAGGTGGAAATAAAGTGCTGGGGTGGAGTGATGGGTTTCCTGCCCGCGTCGCGTTTTGAAGCGGACAGATCCACCTCGGTGCTGGTCGTCAAGCGAGCGAAAGGGCCCATCACCCATGCACTGCGGACTTTATCTACACGCTATAAGGAAGGTCGTTGTTATGAAGGCAAATGCGAATAAGCTGCTCTCCGCCCTCCTGGCATGTTTGTTGGTCTTATCAGCCTGCTCATCCGATCAGGAGAAACCAGCCGATTCCAACGCGCCAGATGCCACCACACACCATTCTGCTGCGGATCATCAGGCAGGAGAATCACCAGTGGAAACGCCAAAAAGCCGGGAGGAAAAAATACAGCAGCTCAAATCCATGATCCCGGAAGGCCTGACCAAACTCCCGGAGACAGCGGAGGAGTTTTACAAGCAGCCGCCGGGGCGCTTTGCCGGTGTCCCGTATGGCTATCAGAGTGAGGAAATCAAAAAGGTACTGCAGCAATTCCCGAACATCGAAAACCCGGATTCGGAAATCATCGAACTGTATTACCTCGCGCTGCTCGGGCTGTTTGCCGAAGATTACCCGGAACCGGAGGAAATCATCAACCAGATCAAGCTGTCCTCGTTTGGCAGCCGGGACATGGATGATCCGCGCTATCAGTTCAAGGAGCAGTACAACGTGATGATCGTGCTGGACGCAAGCGGCAGCATGGGCCATATGGCGGGGAGCAAGACGAGGATGGAAGCGGCCAAGGAAGCGATCCGCTCGTTTGCTGCCTCCCTGCCTGCCGGTGCGCGGGTGGGACTGCGCGTCTACGGCCATGAGGGGACGGGATCGGAAGTGGACAAAGCTCGTTCCTGCAGCAAAAGCGATGTGATGTATCCCCTGCAGGCGTACGACAAACAAAAGCTGGACAGTGCGCTGGCACAGTTCAAGCCGGCGGGCTGGACGCCGATTGCCCTCGCTCTCGAGCAGGCGCAGAAAGATTTGCAGGCGTACAAAGGAGAGAAGAGCACTAACATCATCTACCTGGTCAGCGACGGGATTGAGACGTGCGGCGGCGATCCGGTACAGGTGGCCAAACAGTTGGCGGACTCTGACGTGACGCCGATCGTAAATGTTGTCGGCTTCGGAGTGGATGGAGAAGCACAGCGCCAGCTCAAAGCGGTAGCAGAAGCGGCAAAAGGCCGTTATGTGCTGATCCAGGATCAAAAGGAACTGGAGAAGGAATTTGAGCAAGCTGAAAAGATTGCTGATAAGTGGTGGAAATGGAAAAGTGGTGCTTCTTATGATGCCTTTTCCAAACATCTTTCTCAAAGTTTGGAGATTCTTCATTTTGGATTTATCTGGGATGAAAGGAGAAGTCGGGAAAGCTATAATTTATTCTCTGCCTTTTTACACATGGAAGGGAAAATTTTAGATAATAGCACCATTGCCAAACTGGAAGAGCTCGAAAAAACCCAAAACCAATTGAGCCAGCAGCGAGGACGCGAATTAGAGACGTTCCTTGAAAGTTTGAACGACAAAACATACACAGAAGCCATTGACGCGATCATCCAGAAATATAGCGAAAATGTAAAAGAAGAGTAGCTGATTTCCCCCGCGGTTGCAGACCGCAAGGCCTGCACATTCAACCGAAGGTAGAAATAAAGTACCTGGCGTGGAGTGATGGGTCAAGCGAGCTGGCCCATCACCCAAGCGCTGTGGACATTATCTAAACGCTATAAGGAAGGTCGCTATTTATGAAGGCACAAGCGAATAAGCTTCTATCTGCTCTCCTGGCATGTTTGTTGGTCTTATCAGCCTGCTCATCCGATCAGGAGAAACAAGCCGATTCCAACGCGCCAGATGATCCCACGCACCATTCTGCTGCGGATCATCAGACAGGAGAATCACCAGTGGACACGCCAAAAAGCCGGGAAGAAAAAATACAGCTGCTCAAATCCATGATCCCGGAAGGCCTGACCAAACTCCCGGAGACAGCGGAGGAGTTTTACAAGCTGCCGCCGGGGCGTTTTGCGGGTGTCGCGTACGGTAAGCAGAGTGAGGAAATCAAAAAGGTACTGCGGCAATTCCCGAACATTGAAAACCCCGATTCGGAAATCATCGAGCTGTACTACCTCGCGCTGCTCGGGCTGTTTGCCGAAGATTACCCGGAACCGGAGGAAATCATCAACCAGATCAAGCTGTCCTCGTTTGGCAGCCCGGACATGGATGATCCGCGCTATCAGTTCAAGGAGCAGTACAACGTGATGATCGTGCTGGACGCAAGCGGCAGCATGGGCCATATGGCGGGGAGCAAGACGAGGATGGAAGCAGCCAAGGAAGCGATCCGCTCGTTTGCCGCCTCCCTGCCTGACGGTGCGCGAGTAGGGTTACGGGTCTACGGCCATGAGGGGACGGGATCGGAAGCAGATAAAGCGCGCTCCTGCAGCAAAAGCGATGTGATGTATCCCCTGCAGGCGTACGACAAGCAAAAGCTGGACAGTGCGCTGGCGCAGTTCAAGCCGGCGGGCTGGACGCCGATTGCTCTCGCCCTGGAGCAGGCGCAGCAAGATTTGCAGGCGTACAAAGGGGAGAGGAACACCAACATCATCTACCTGGTCAGCGACGGGATTGAGACGTGCGGCGGCGATCCGGTACAGGTGGCCAAACAGTTGGCTGACTCTGACGTGACGCCGATCGTAAACGTTGTTGGCTTCGGAGTGGATGGCGAAGCACAGCGCCAGCTCAAAGCGGTGGCAGAAGCGGCAAAAGGCCGTTATGTGCTGATCCAGGATCAAAAGGAATTGGAGAAGGAATTTGAGCAGGCCAAAGATATTGCCCGAAAATGGTGGAAGTGGAAAAATGGCGCCTCTCATGATGCCTTTTCCAAACATCTTTCTCAAGTAAAGGAAATTCTTCGTTTTGGATTGGCCTGGAATTCAAAGGCAAATCGGGAAAGCAATAATTTTTCCTCTGCCTTTTTATACATGGAAGGAAAAGAAATATTGGATAAAAGCACCATTGTCAAACTGGAAGAGATGGAAAAAGCACATTACAAATTGAGTCGGCAGCGAGGGCTCGAATTGGAGACGTTCCTTAAAAATTTGAACGATAAAACATACACAGAAGCCATTGACGCGATCAACCAGAAATATAACGCAAATGTAAAAGAAAAGAACTGATGCAAGGAGGAGCAAAGTTTGTGAGGAGTAGAGGAAGAAGAGCCTGGTTCGCTGGTATCTTCGCCTTGTTGATTCTGTTGATGAATGTATTCCCAGTGGTTGCAGTGGCGCGGCCGTACGTACCAAACCTGGGAGGGGGAACGTATGATGTTCCCAAACTGCCAGTTCCCGATTTGCAGGCTCCCCAATGGGACGTGCCAAAATTGGAAGCACCGCAATGGGACGTGCCGCAACTGGACGTACCGAAATTGGAAGCACCGCATTGGGATGTTCCGCAATTAGACGTACCGAAATTGGAAGCACCTCGATGGGACGTACCGCAACTGGACGTGCCGAAATTGGAAGCACCTCGATGGGACGTACCTGACTTGCAGCCGCGAAACGGCACAGTACCCACATTGAAGCCTCCTACCATGGATGTGCCAGATCTCCGCCCGCCTAACATCAGCGTGCCTGACCTAACGCCCCACAGTCTGAAGCAGGACGGGCGGTCAGCTAAACCCCAGCCCTTTACCGAGACATTAGCATACAAGTTGGCGGAGTTGTCCTACAAGGAGATCATTGGCGGGACTCTCAACTATTCCAAGGAACTAGTGGAAAGAGGAACGGTAACGGCTGGGCAGGCAGGAGCCAGCTATGGCAAAGTTTTATTCAGAGTTGGCGTAAAAGGACTTGATATCGCCCTCCAGGATACACCGTATAGCGATCTGCCTGGACTCACGTTGGATGGTCTGGATGCCAAAGGGGCGTATGACAGTTACAAATTTGTTTTTCAAAGATATGCACCCGCTAATGCTGGTACTGTACGAGTGCCTGGCGTTGTAACTGGCTTAAACGTCGCTGTTGCAGCAATCAGTTTGCCATTTGACTTCTTTAACATGGTCGGCCAATTTAGGCAGGCGTACGATCCCGATTTGGGTGAGGAAAAGCAGAATGAGAAGTTTGTGGACGGGATAGGCAACCTGGGAAGCACATTGATGGACATAGGGGTGATCACCTCCACTATTCCTGGATGGCAGGCAATAGCATTTGCATGTGTCGCGACAGGGTTCGTACTCTGGGCAGGAGCCCGATTGGTGAAATGGTACAACAAAGCCTCGGGAGGAGCGCTGTCAAAACGCATCAGCTCGGTTCGCAAAGGTATTGGCAAGGTACTTGGATGGTTTTCCTCTTAACGGAGGAAGCGGCACTGCTCAATGACCGATGTAAAAAATGAAACAAGCTTTTGAAGAGAAAAACAGGGAGATTCTGCAGGATGAAGTATTTGCCATACTGCGCATCCCTTAAGCGGACAGGAACACAGGAGGTGCAGTTCAATGAATCCGCTGAAAGAAAGCATACGCTTTTACGCGCGACATATCGAAGCGCTGCTGCTTCTGTCGGGTGTGATTCTGCTGCCGTTTTTGCTGGTTCATAATGTTACGATCAATTACGTCAGTTTTCTGGCTGCGCTGGCCGGAGCCCCGGTCGTGTCCAGTTTTTACAACTTATTTCTGATGCTTGTGTTTTTGACCGTTGTGCAGATTGTGTTTGTCCAATACGTGAAAAGCCAACTGGAGGGGGAGGAACGGCCGCTTCGCCATGCGTTCCGTACCTTCTTTGAGAACGGCTTCTCCGTGTTTCTGTTCGGGATCGTCTATGCGCTGGCAGTGTGTCTGGGGATGGTGCTGTTTGTCGTGCCGGGGGTGGTTCTCTTGATCCTGTTTTGCCTTACGCCGTTTCTGGTCGTGCTGAAAAAGAGATCCCCCTGGAAATGCATGCGTTCCTCCTTTGAACTGGCAAAGCGGCATTTTGTGCCGCTTCTCGGCCTGATTCTGCTGGCAAGTGCCGTCCAGTGGCTGATCAGCATGGCCGGGTTTGCCTCCGTCATCTACATTACGACCAGTTTTGGGGCGGTCTGGTTTACGCAGCTTTTGCTCAACGTGATCGTATTCCCGCTGATCACCGTAATTTTCACCATGTATACCCATCAATGGATCAGCGAACCAAGCGAGGTAAAAGGGTTGGAACCAGTGGAAGGCTAGCATCAATTAGGTGAAAGGAGCGAAATGTCGTGTCGCAGCGGTTTTGGAACATTGCAGGAGTCATCATGTATGGTGTCATGCTGCCGCTTTCTTGTCTCTTTATCGTATTGGGGGAGCCGATTCCATTCGCGCTCTTTGCAATCTGGATAACCTTTCCATTTATTGAACAGTCGGCTATGGAGCAGCTTCGCCGAAAAAATGCGCAGTGATAATGCTCCAATCATTGCGGAGGGAAGGTGTGTAACATGTCCAAGTCGGTACAAAACTGGCAGCGTTTTTGGAAGTTCATGGTGATCTACTTTTATGCCTTAATCGTTCCCGCCACTGCTTTGATGGCGATTATCCGGAAAGAATTTCCCCTTGATTTGCTCATTCTTGCGGCTGTGTTGCCGTTTATCAAGCGAAATCACCTGAATCTCGTCAAAAAGAAACATGCGACAAACTAGATTCGCCAACGACTGAAACGGTGTGATCAAGGGAAGAGGGGAGCGGACTGCTGATTGATTTTTGCGAAAAAAGGAAGGTTTCGGCTATGAAGGCACACGCGAATAAGCTGCTCTCTGCCCTCCTGGCGTGTTTGCTTGTCTTGTCAGCCTGCTCATCCGATCAGGAGAAACCAGCTGATCCCAAAACGTCAGGTGCCCCCACGCACCATTCTGCTGCGGATCATCAGACAGGGGAATCTACAGTGGACACGCCAAAAAGCCGAGAGGAAAAAATACAGCTGCTAAAATCCATGATCCCGGAAGGCCTGACCAAACTCCCGGAGACAGCGGAGGAGTTTTACAAGCTGCCGCCGGGACGCTTTGCCGGAGTCCCGTATGGCCATCAAAGTGAGGAAATCAAAAAGGTACTGCGGCAATTCCCGAACATCGAAAACCCGGATTCGGAATCATCGAACGACAAAACACACAAAGAAGCCATTGAGGCGATCAACCAGCAGTACAGCAAAAACGTGCAGGCACAGTAACAAATCGACGGGAGAACAAAGGTGTGCGAAGGCAGCAGCCAGCAAACGGAGGTGACATTACAAATGAGGAAATCAATCCGCTGTCTGAACAATGTAAAAGGCTCTGTCACCGTGGAGTTTCTCGGGATTTTGCCGCTTGTCTTTCTCATTCTGCTGATTCTCTGGCAGTTTTTAACCGGTGTCTACGCCGTCATCATCGCCCAGTCGGCTGCAAATGAGGCGGCCAAAGTATATGCTGTCACGAGAAATACAAACGAGGCGATGAGCGCAGCGGAGCGAATTGTACGTTCTGCTGGAGGGGGCATTTCCTATGACAGCGGCGATTCACACATTTCCGATGAAGGCAGCTACTTTACGGCGAGAATCGGTGTCAATCTCGACCTGTTTTTCATTCCTGACGTAATCAAACAGCACATGACGGAGAAAGACAAAGTCATTTCGCTTGGCCGCGAGGTACGGGGACGGGTGGTTCATTGAATGGAACAGGTGAAACAGCTGCTTGGCAACCAACGGGGTAATATGACTGTTTTTGTTCTGACGATTTTTTTCTTTTTGTCTCTTGTCATGTTCACGCTGCTTTTCAACATGTCCACGATCTTTGTGGACAAGGAAGTGGCAGCCAACAGCGCGCAGCAGGCGAGCATCGCAGCCGTGCAAATCATTTACGAAGAGGCGGAGGAAGCCATCCGTGAATACGACAGTTCCATAGCTGGCATGCTGGACCCGGACTTTATCATGGTGAAAGTCGATTTGGAAACGATGCGGCTGCGCAGCATTCATCCTGATTGGTCGGAAAGCGAGGTCCGCTACCGTGCCATTGATAACGTGCTGCTTTCACATGTACCGGCAAATGGTGTGCTGTATGGTTATCTCTATCAAGGTTTGGAGTCTGCACAACGGAAAATTCGCGAAGCAGCAGGAGAAATTTTGCAAGCCAACGGTGCGACGCGCAGCGGATCGGTCGTCACCATGTTTGACAGCGACATGCGGATTGAGGTGGAGACATCGGTCCGGTACCAGAGCGATACTTTTGGATTGGCATTTCTAAACACGGTTACGGAAAAGGTGAAGCAGACGGCGAAAAGCAGGCGGATCGCTTTTGCCGAAGTAATGGGATGGGGCGGAAAACGCATCACCTTGTAAGCATGACGACACAGCAGACTTACAAAAGCCGGGGAGGAGAATCACTACATGACGTTCATTAACAGATGGACTCGTATGCTGGGCGGCTTGATTCTGATTATGTCCCTTGGCGGCTGTTCATGGGGGACGGCCGTTACAGGCTCAGCGCCGGACACTTCCCGCTTGCCGCAGACGACGCAGGAATTGATTGCCGCACAACCGGGCCCGCTGGCCGGCACCCATTTTTATCTGACCAACCATCCTCAGCACAGTGACATCGCGAAGATACTGGATCGCCTGCCCCTCCTGGTAGACGGTGTGGATGAAGCGATGGTGCAAGTGTACGGGGAGAAACTGCTTTCCCTGTTTGCCGAAGACTACGCGAGCCCCCAGACTGTTGTGGACCGTTGGCGTGTGGCGTCTTTCGGCAACCCCGACATAGAAGATACCCGGCTCCAGTTCAAGGAGCATTTCAACGTGGAGATCATTTTGGACGCGAGTGGAAGCATGGCCGGAAAAATCGGTGAAAAGACCAAAATGCAGTTGGCCAAGGAAGCAATTCAAGCATTTGCCGAAAGCCTCCCTGAGGGAGCGAGGGTTTCCCTGCGCGTCTATGGACATAAAGGCAGCAATGCTGATAAGCACAAACAGCTCTCGTGCGGCAGCAGCGAGCTGGTCTATCCGCTGCAGCCGTTCGATGCGCAGAGGCTGGAGGAGGCGTTGCAGCAGTTTGAACCGACCGGCTGGACCTCGATTGCCCGCTCTTTGCAGTTGGCACAGGCGGATCTGGCCACGTACGGAGCCGAGAACAATACCAACGTGATTTATCTGGTCAGTGACGGGATTGAGACGTGTGACGGCGATCCGGTTGCCGCGGCCAAGGAACTTTCCAACTCGCATGTCATGCCACTTTTGAATGTCATCGGGTTCGACGTCAATGCCGATGGGCAGAAACAGCTCAAGCAAATTGCCCAGGCGGCCGAAGGGTTGTACGCGAATGTGACCAATCAGGAGCAGTTCCAGGCGGAGCTGGAGAGAGCCCGGGAGATCGCGGAGAAGTGGGATATGTGGAAGCGGGACGCGCTGACAGAGGCGGAAGCTGTGCGCATCGACAGGCACAAGTGGATCGATATGTACGACCGTGATTGGTATGAAAAGAACTGGCGGGAAAGTCTGAACGTGGGGGCGGCAATCGAGTATTTGGCCGCCACCGGGAAGATTGGCAGCCAGGCAAAAACGTACCTGACCCGGATGCGGCAGGAGCGCGAGGCGTTGGTCACCCGCTCAAAGGAAGAGCTGACCGACTATCTGCTTAACCTGACCGAGGAATCGTTTGAAGAGATGAAGGAGGAAATTGAGCGAAAATACCGGGGAGAGTAAAGCAGTTGGTCGCGTCACACTTACATAGAATAGCGGAGATGGTCAAAATGGAACAGTTTATTGTCTGCATAACCTCTTCAATTCCATTGTTGTTTGTAGTTTTTGGTATTAAGTACTCGTCACGTGTACTGAAACGCATCGGCTTGTATTTGTACCTGGCCATGCTGGGGATCGTTGTTTCCGCCCATTGGCATTTCCAATCCGTCTATGGACTCCCTTTTTTTTCTTCTCCATCAGAAATGGCGATTATGGCTCTTGTGCTTATGTTGTTAGGCTTCTTTTTATTAGTTGCTGTACTCTTCGGTTTAATCCATGATTACTTTAAACACCCAGAACGGTTTCACCAAACCAAACAGGGTGCCTTGTTCATATTGGGTTTACTTGCACACTTGGGTGTGTTGGGATTTCTCATGTATCCTTTGTCCGGTAAATGGGAATATGTCAACATATTGAAGCACGCCGAGAAAGTGTTTGCGAAGGACGAGAACATCAGGGATGGAAAGATACGTGTAGAACTGGTGTTTTCCTCTCCGCTACCGTGTTGGCGGAACTGTTCCAGCGAAGATTACCGCCATCTGTTTATGGTGAAAAACTATACAGACGAGCCGATGAAAGTACGGCTGAAGATTGAATTGTTTGATGACCGGAAGGAATCATTGGACACGATTGCATCGCTTCCCATCGTTGTCCAGCCCGGTGAATACCGCCCGGTGATAACCAAATGGACCGATGAAAAGAGCAGCGTATGGGATCAATGGTCGTATAGATCAGAAGAGCCAATCGCTTATTTTCGATACTGGTATGACGCCAGACCTGTACGATGACGAAATGAGCTGTGTAAGAAAGAAAGATCACCCTGGCACTCTATTATTCGGTGAGTTGCTTTGCAATCGAGTCTTTTGAGCGAACTTTTTTATTTGCAGATGGCAGGCGCAGACACCTGCGGTCGCAGACTGAAGACAAACGATTCATTGAGTTAGCGTCCACAAAAATTGATCTCCAGGCCGGAAGGCCTGCCCATTCATCAACCGAAGCAAAAGACAATGGGCATCGCATGGTGGGATGGGCCAAGCGAGCTCCTTTGACGACCGGCTCAGCGGAAAAACGCTAGACGCGGGAATCAACAGGGGACACAAGTCTCACTTCCTCGAAATTCCCAGATGTTTGTCCCCTGCCCGCGTCTCGTTTTGGAGCGGACTTCATCCGCTTCTGTGCGGGGCGTCAAGCGAGCGAGCGGGCCCGATCTCCCAGGCGCAGCGGACTTTGTCTAACGCTGAGACCGCAGGTGCAAACACCTGCGGTCTTCATCATGCTTACACCAGATTCTCCGGGTTGAGTCCTTCCAGCTCCGGCAGGACAAACCGGCCGTCTTTACGGATCAGGACATCGTCAAACCAGATTTCGCCGCCGCCGTACTCCGGACGCTGGATCTGCACCATGTCCCAGTGGATGGAGGAGCGGTTGCCGTTGTCGGCCACGTCGTAGGCGCTGCCCGGCGTGAAGTGGAAGCTGCCGGCGATTTTTTCGTCGAACAGGATGTCCTGCATCGGGTGCAGGATGTGCGGATTGAAGCCGATGGCAAATTCGCCGATGTAGCGGGCGCCTTCGTCCGTATCGAGGATTTCATTCAGGGCTTTGGTGTTGGAGCTGGTCGCCTCGACGATTTTGCCTTCCTTAAACGTAAGCTGCACGTCGGTAAACGAGGTGCTGTGGTAGTTGGTCGGTGTGTTGAAGTAAATCGTGCCTTCCACGGAGTCGCGAACCGGCGCGGTGTACACTTCACCGTCCGGGATGTTCCGCTTGCCGTCGCACTTGATAGCCGGGATTCCCTTGATGGAGAAGCGCAGGTCTGTTTTCGGGCCGATGATGCGGACGCGGTCGGTCTTTTCCATCAGTTCCTTGAGCGGGTCCATCGCCTTGGACATTTTTGCGTAGTCGAGGTTGCAGACGGAGAAGTAGAAATCTTCAAAACCCTCCAGGCTCATGTTGGACAACTGCGCCATCGACTTGTTGGGATAGCGCAGCACGACCCAGCGTTTTTTCGGGATGCGCTCGCCGAAGTGCACCTGTTTGTAGTAAATGCGGGAGTAGAGGCCCATCTTTTCTTCGGGAATGTCGGAAAACTCGTTGATGTTTTCAAACGCGCGCACCGCAATGTATGCGTCGACGTCCTGCATGCGGATCAGCTCGTGTTTGGCGATCAGTTCCATGTGTTCCTTGTTGCTCCCCTGGATCAGCGCCCGAAGCACTTCCTGATCCTTCAGTGTCACCAGCGGGAGGGCGCCTACGGCAAACGCCTCGCGGACGAGGGCGCGCACCAGCGGCACCTGCACGCCGATATTTTCGATCAGCACTTTTTCTCCTTTTTGCAAATTAAGCGAATAGCGGATGAGACGGCTGGCCAGTTCGTTAATCCGTGGATCTGCCATCGTGTGGAACCCTCCAGTAGTAAAAATTTTTTTACTATATCTGCAAGTATAGATTTTCTTCCGTCTGTATGCAAGCCAAGCCCCGCCACATGCATGGCGGGGCTGGCTGATTGGATGAACGCACACGGTCAACCGCCCGAATGTCCGGCCAGACCGGCATTCGGCCAGGCAGTCGTCCGGGAGGGGAGGCGGACCGCTTCGCAAAGGTGACGCAGCCCAAGTGTCACAGGCAGGCTTCGTAGATGGCGATGACATCCTGCTCATGCAGCGGACGGGAGCTTGCCAGATGGCCGGCACCTCGACCGCCGATCTGCACTGCATCCCGTGCCAATTCCGGCAGGGCGTCGCGGGTGACGCCAAAGTCGGAGAGGCGCTGCGTGATGCCCATCGCTTCGTACCAGCTGCGGACGGCTTGGATCGTCGCCCGTGCGGCGGCATGGTCGTCTGTTTCCGTGACCCCGAAGCACTGACGCCCCATGCGCGCCAGCCGCTCCGGGCGGTCGGGCAGAATGATCTGTTCAAAGTACGGCAGGGACAAGATGGCCAATCCCCGCCCGTGGGCCATGTCGTAATAGCCGCTCAGCGGGTGCTCTACGCCGTGAAGCGGATAGCCGGCTCCGCGCCCCGACAGGGTAAACGGGCTGATCGCCAGCGTACTTGCCCACAGCAGCGTGGCGCGCGCTTCTTCGTGATCGGGCTGGCGGATGGCCGTGAGCGAGTGTTTTGCAACCAGCCGGATCAGCGTCTCAGTAAAGCCGTCCTGCACATGCGTGCCTTCCGCGCTGATCAGATACGATTCAAACAGGTGGGCGAAGATGTCGGCGCACGCTTCCGCGGTGACGTGCGGCGGCACCGTGTAGGTAAGCGCCGGATCGAGGATCGCCACCTTCGGATACAGACCCGGGCCGTTGATCGACGATTTTTCGTGGGTTTCCCAGTGGGTCAGCACGCTGATGTTGTTCGCTTCCGACCCGGTCGCTGCCACGGTGGGCACGGTCAGCAGCGGGAGGGCTTCCTGCACGGGCACCAGCTCTTTGGCCGTACCAGAGGGATTGCCGCGCAGGTAATCGTAGATCGGTCGGCCGGAGAGGGCCACCGTCGCAATCGCTTTGGAGGCGTCCATCACCGATCCGCCGCCGAGCGCGATGACAAAGTCGCAGCCGTGTTCGCGGGCGAGAGCCGCTCCTTCGTCGACGGTAGTGGTGCGCGGGTTGGGTTCTATCTTGTCAAACAGCACGTACTCCACCTGTTCTTCCGCCAGAAGCGACTGCACACGGTCCAGCAGACCGGTCCGTTTGGCCGAACGGCCGCCGGTGACGAGCAGCGCTTTGCGGCCGAGCGCTTTCGCTTCCCGCCCCAACCGGGCGATTTCGCCGGTGCCAAAGAAAATCCGGGTCGGGAATAATACCTCAAACGGAAACATGTGGACTCATCCTTTCCCCGATAAATTTATCCTCTACCAGTGTAGCATAAAAAAGGAAAGCCGCCGCAGTTTAAGCGTAAGTCACCCGGCTGCCCTCAAGCTGAGACAAGTCGCTCTGTACCACTTCAGACCTGGGGGGCGGCTGTGCACCAGATGTAAAAATCAGGGATTTTGGATTTTTTTCGTCAAGCTGGTCATCCTACATCGTAACAGCATTCCATGAAGACTGGAGGGAACTGCAGATGACTGCGGAAAACCGGTTTCCGCCCGCCATGCGAAATGTCGGCGATCTGGCCGAGATGAGCCTGCTGGAGAACGAAAGCGCCGCTCCGATGGTGGAGATCAGACCGCCGCTGCAGTATGGCGAAGCGCTTGAACATCGCGACGCGAAATCTGTTGCCGAAATGCGTGAAGAGCGGTTGAAAATGGAGTGAACGCGGTGTCATGGTGATGGTGCCCTGCCGGGAACCGATGGGAAGATCGGTTCCTGGAAAATATTAATGAAAAATGCAGGTTGTCTTTAGTCTGAGTCCGGGAATCCGGACTCAGCGTGTAGACAAAGTCCGCGGCGCATGGGAGATCGGCCCCGCTCGCTCGCTTGACGCCCAGCAAAGAAGCGGATGAAGTCCGCTCCAAAACGAGACGCGGGCAGGGGACAAACATCTGGGTATTTCGAGGAAGTGAGACTTGTGTCCCCTGTTGGTCCCCGCGTCTTCGTTTTTCCGCTGAGCCGGTCGTCAAAGGAGCTCGCTTGGCCCATCCCTCCATGCGATGCCCATTGTCTTCCGCTTCGGTTGATGAATGGGCACGCCTTTCGGCCTGGAAATCATTTTTTGTGGACGCTAACTCAATGAACCGTTTGTCTTTAGTCTGAGTCCGGGAATCCGGACTTTTCTTCTTTTCTGCTGCGGCAGCCAGCGGCTGATTGGCTTCGCTTCTCTTGAGGGCGAAGCGCAGACTGAACCTCCCCGGACAGGGAAAGAATATGGCGTACATGATTGTTTGCCGAATGTTAAATTTGAGTGGTCGGGGGAAATTACATAAATTCCCGAACGTTTGTCGAATGCTAATCTGCTCATTTTCGTTGATAAATGCGTATAATTGTGTTTTAATTGAGTTGAAATGTTCGTGTATATTACGCATTACGCAACCTTTGCTCGGGGAAGGTGACTCCGGAAGTGGAAAAACGGGAACAACTCTATGAAGGTAAGGCAAAGCGCATCTATCGTACGTCTTTGGCCGATCAATACTGGGTGGAGTACAAGGACGATGCGACCGCGTTCAACGGGGAAAAGAAAGGCACCATCACCGGAAAGGGTGAACTGAACAACCGCATCACCGCCATCTTTTTCACGCTGTTGAAAGAGCGGGGCATCGACAACCACTTTATCCGCCTGCTGTCGCCCACGGAACAGTTGGTCCGCAAAGTGGAGATCATTCCGCTGGAAGTGGTCGTCCGCAACATCGCGGCCGGTTCCCTGGCCAAGCGGTTGGGGATGGCGGAGGGAACGGCCCTGCCGCACCCGGTGGTGGAGTTTTACTATAAAGACGACGCACTGGGCGATCCGCTGGTCAACCACTCGCACATCAAGGTGCTCGGAGTCGCCAGCGAAGACGACTTGGCCGTGCTGGAGCGTATCGGCCTGCAGGTAAACGAGGTGCTGCAGGAGTACCTGCGCGAGCGCGGCGTGATTCTCGTCGACTTTAAACTGGAGTTTGGACGCACGCCGGAGGGAGAGATTCTTCTGGCGGATGAAATATCGCCGGATACGTGCCGGTTCTGGGATGCCGAGACGATGGAGAAACTGGACAAGGACCGCTTCCGCCGCGATCTCGGCAATGTGGAAGAAGCGTATCGGGAAATGCTGAAACGATTGGGAGGAGAAGCACATGTGTAAAGCTGTTGTATACGTGACGCTGCGCCAAAGCGTGCTCGACCCGCAAGGACACGCGGTCAAGGGAGCGCTGCACACCCTCGGTTTTGACGAAGTAAAAGACGTGCGCATCGGCAAGTACATGGAGTTGGTGCTGGATACGGCCGACCGGGCGCAGGCGGAGGAGCGCGTCCGCGCGATGTGTGAAAAACTGCTGGCCAACACCGTGATTGAAGACTACCGCTTTAACATCGTGGAGGGCTGAGCCATGCGAGTAGCCGTAATCGTCTTTCCCGGTTCCAATGCCGACATCGACTTGTACAACGCCGTTGAAGACGTGATGGAAGTGCCGGTGGATTACGTCTGGCACGCACAGACCGACCTCTCCGCCTACGATGTCATCCTGCTGCCGGGCGGTTTTTCCTACGGTGACTACCTGCGCTGCGGGGCCGTCGCCCGGTTTTCGCCGGTGATGGAACAGGTGGTCAAGGCAGCTGAGGACGGCAAGCTGGTGATGGGCATTTGCAACGGCTTCCAGATCCTGACCGAAGTCGGACTGCTGCCGGGCGCCCTGCTCCGCAACCGTTCGCTGAAGTTCCGCTGCAAGCTGTCGCCGCTGCGCGTGGTCAACAACGACACGCCGTTTACCCGCGACTACGCTGCGGGTGAAGTGATCCGGATTCCCATCGCTCACGGCGAAGGCAACTACTACTGCGACGAAGAGACGCTGGCACGGCTGCAGGCCAACAACCAGATCGTCTTCCGCTACGAAGGGGAAAACCCGAACGGTTCCATAGATGACATCGCCGGCATCTGCAACGAACGGGGCAACGTGCTCGGCATGATGCCTCACCCGGAGCGGGCCGTGCACGAATGGATGAGTTCCGCCGACGGCCGGCGCCTGTTTACCTCGATTCTGAAGACATGGAGGGAAAAAAACAGTGTCACAGCTCACTCGTAACGAACCGACCGCTGACCAAATCGCCGACCAGCGCCTGTACCGGGAGATCGGCTTGACTGACGAAGAATATCAGCGCGTCGTGGACATCCTCGGCCGCAAGCCGAACTGGACGGAGACAGGACTCTACAGCGTGATGTGGTCGGAGCACTGCTCGTACAAAAACTCCAAGCCGGTGCTGCGCCGCTTTCCGACCAGCGGACCGCGCGTGCTGCAGGGACCGGGCGAAGGGGCCGGGATCGTCGACATCGGCGACAACCAGGCTGTCGTCTTCAAGATCGAAAGCCACAACCATCCCTCCGCGATCGAGCCGTACCAAGGGGCGGCAACCGGGGTGGGCGGCATCATCCGCGACGTCTTTTCGATGGGCGCACGTCCGGTGGCGCTTCTGAACTCGCTGCGCTTTGGGGAATTGACCTCCCCGCGCGTGAAATACCTGTTTGAAAACGTGGTGGCGGGCATCGCCGGCTACGGCAACTGCATCGGTATTCCGACCGTCGGCGGCGAAGTGAACTTTGACGCCACCTACGAAGGCAACCCGCTGGTAAACGCGATGTGCGTCGGCCTGATCGACCACGACAAGATTCAAAAAGGGGTGGCGACGGGCGTCGGCAACCCGGTTATCTACGTGGGGGCCAGCACCGGCCGGGACGGCATCCACGGCGCGACATTCGCCTCCGAGGAATTGAACGACGAGTCGGAGAAAAAGCGGCCGGCTGTACAGGTAGGCGACCCGTTCATGGAAAAACTGCTGCTGGAAGCATGCCTGGAGCTGATCGACACCGGCATCGTCGTCGGCATTCAGGACATGGGCGCGGCTGGACTCACCTGCTCCAGCGCGGAGATGGCCTCCAAGGCGGGCAACGGCATCGAGATGAACCTCGACCTGGTCCCGCAGCGGGAGGCGGGCATGTCCGCTTACGAGATGATGCTCTCCGAATCCCAGGAGCGCATGCTGGTCGTCGTGGAAAAAGGCAAGGAAGCAGAAGCGATCGCCATTTTTGACAAGTGGGGCCTGGCTTCGGCAGTTGTCGGCCGTGTGACGGACGACGGCATGCTGCGCCTGCTGCACCACGGCGAAGTAGTGGCGGAAGTGCCGGTCAAGACCCTGGCGGATGACGCGCCGGTCTACCACAGACCGTCGGCTGTGCCGGCGTACTACGAAGCGAACGCCAACGTCGATCCGGTGGCGGCCATCCCCGAACCGGCTGACGCCAACGAAACGCTGAAAGCCCTGCTGTCTCAGCCGACGATCGCCAACAAGGCGTGGGTATACGAACAGTACGACCACATCGTCCGCGCCAATACCGCGGTCAAACCGGGTTCGGACGCGGCCGTGGTAATGATTCGCGGCACCCGCAAGGCACTGGCGATGAGCACGGATTGCAACGGCCGTTACGTCTACCTCGACCCGCAGGTGGGCGGCGCAATCGCCGTGGCGGAAGCGGCCCGCAACGTGGTATGTTCCGGTGCCGAACCGCTGGCGATCACCGACTGCCTCAACTTTGGCAATCCCGAGAAGCCGGAGGTGTTCTGGCAGTTTGAAAAAGCGGTCGACGGCATGAGCGAAGCCTGCCTCGCGCTGAACACACCGGTCATCGGCGGCAATGTGTCGTTTTACAACGAACGCAGCGGCGACGCCATTTACCCGACGCCGACCATCGGCATGGTTGGCCTGATTGCGGACGTCGATCACATCACCACCCAGGATTTCCAGGCCGAAGGGGACGCGATTATCCTCCTCGGGGAGACCTACGCCGAACTGGGCGGCAGCGAGTATCAAAAATGGGCGACAGGCTCCATCTCGGGACGTCCGCCGCACATTGACCTGGCAAAAGAAGCGGCCGTGCAGAAACTGGTGTACGACGCCATTCGCCAGGGGCTGGTAAAATCGGCGCACGATCTGTCGGAAGGGGGACTTGGCGTCGCATTGGCGGAATCGTGCTTTGGCAACGAGATCGGCGCAACCGTTTCGCTTGAGTCCGACCTGCGCAGTGACGTGCTGCTGTTCAGCGAGTCGCAATCGCGCATTCTGCTCAGCGTCGCACAGGAACAAAAGGACGCCGTGCTGGCGCTGGCAAAAGAACGGGGTGTGCCGGCACAGGTAATTGGAACGACTAGCGGCAAGCGACTGGTGGTGAACGTCAACGGAACGGAAGTGATCCATGCGCCGCTTGCCGATTTGAAAGCCGCTTGGAAGGATGCGATTCCATGTTTGATCGGTTGATCTGGGACAAACTGAACGAAGAATGCGGCGTCTTTGGCATCTACAACCACCGGGAAGCAGCCCCGCTGACCTATCTGGGGCTGCACGCCCTGCAGCACCGCGGCCAGGAGAGCGCGGGCATCTGCGCCTCCGACGGTGAAAAGTGGTACAAGCACCGCGGCATGGGGCTGGTCTCGGAGGCGTTTGGCAAGGGCGACCTGGAAAAGTTTCGCGGCCATATCGCCATCGGCCACACGCGTTACACCACGGCCGGGGCGAGCAAGATCGAAAACGCGCAGCCGCTCTTTTTCCGCTACGCGCACGGCAGCATGGCCGTCGCCCACAACGGCAACCTGGTCAACGCCTCTGTGCTGCGAAAAGAGCTGGAGGCCATGGGTTCCATTTTCCAGACGACGAGCGACACCGAAGTGATCGCCCACCTGATCGCCCGTTCGCAAAGCCGCGATCTGGCGGAAGCGGTCCGGGAAGCGCTGCAGCACATCAAGGGCGCATATGCGCTTTTGGTGATGAACGAGCGGCAGCTCATTATTGCGCTCGACCCGAACGGTCTGCGTCCGCTGTCGCTCGGCCGTCTGGGCGACGCCGTCTGCGTAGCCTCCGAGACGTGCGCCTTTGACATCATCGGCGCAGAGTATTGGCGCGACGTCCGGCCGGGCGAGCTGATCATCATCGACGAGGACGGCATCCGCGAGACGACGTTTACGGACAAAACCGTCCGTTCCATCTGTACGTTTGAGTACATTTACTTCGCCCGTCCGGACAGCGACATCGACGGGATCAACGTGCACATGGCCCGCAAGCGGCTGGGCAAGCAGCTCGCGCTGGAGGCGCCGGTGGAGGCCGACGTGGTGACGGGCGTGCCCGATTCCAGCATCTCGGCGGCCATCGGCTTCGCGGAGGCGACCGGCATTCCCTACGAGATCGGGTTGATTAAAAACCGCTACGTGGGACGCACCTTTATCCAGCCGACGCAGGAACTGCGGGAACGGGCCGTACACCTGAAGCTGTCCGCCGTGCGCAAGGTGGTGGAAGGCAAGCGGGTGGTGATGATCGACGATTCGATTGTGCGCGGCACGACCAGCAGCCGCATTGTCCGCATGCTGCGCGAGGCGGGGGCGCGGGAAGTGCACGTGCGGGTAAGTTCGCCGCCGGTGAAAAATCCCTGCTTCTACGGCATCGACACATCCACCCGGGACGAACTGATCGCCGCCACCAAATCGGTCGAAGAGATTCGCCGCATCATCGGCGCGGACTCGCTGGCTTTTTTGTCGGTGGAGGGCATGATCGAAGCGATCGGCCGTACGGACGCGGCTCCCAACAACGGCCACTGCCTGGCCTGCTTCACCGGCCAGTATCCCACGGAGATTGAATTTGAGGCGGCACTGCCGGCAGACAAGTGTTAAGAGGGTGAAACCATGAGCGAAGCATACAAGCAAGCAGGCGTCGACATCGAGGCGGGCAACGAAGCGGTAGAGCGGATGAAAAAGCATGTGAAGCGGACGTTCCGTCCCGAGGTGCTGACTGATTTGGGCGGATTTGGCGCGTTGTTTCGCCTGGATGTGTCCCGGTACAAAAAACCGGTGCTCGTCTCGGGCACGGACGGCGTGGGCACCAAGCTGAAGCTCGCGTTTGCCATGGACAAACACGACACAATCGGCATCGACGCCGTGGCGATGTGCGTCAACGACGTAGTCGTGCAGGGAGCGGAACCGCTCTTTTTCCTCGATTACCTGGCCTGCGACAAAGTGATTCCGGAAAAGATCGAGGCAATCGTCAAGGGCATCGCCGACGGCTGCGCCCAGGCAGGCTGCTCGCTGATCGGCGGGGAGACGGCGGAAATGCCGGGCATGTACGCGGAAGGCGAGTACGACATCGCCGGGTTTACCGTCGGTGTCGCGGACGAAGATAAGCTGATCACCGGTGCTGATGTAAAGCCGGGTGACGTGCTGGTGGGGCTTGCCTCCAGCGGCGTGCACAGCAACGGCTTTTCCCTCGTGCGCAAAGTGCTGCTGGCGGATCGGGGAATGTCGCTACACGACCATGTGGACGAGCTCGGCAAAACACTGGGGGAAGAGCTGCTGACGCCGACCCGGATTTACGTCAAGCCGATTCTTTCGCTGCTCCAGTCTTATGAGATCAAGGCGATGGCCCACATCACCGGCGGCGGCTTCACGGAAAACATTCCGCGCGTCCTGCCCGAGGGAACGCAGGCGGTGATCGACGTCGGTTCCTGGCCGGTGCTGCCGATTTTCCGGCTGGTGCAGGAGGCGGGCAGCATCAACCCGGCCGACATGTACCGCACGTTCAACATGGGCATCGGGATGGTGCTGGTCGTCAAACAGGACGACGTCGTCAACGTGATCGGCACGCTGCAGCAAATGGGCGAACAGCCGTACCTGATCGGTCAAATTCGGGCGGGCGAGCGGCGCGTCGTCTACAACGGGGTGACGTGGTGAAACGGATGGCCATTTTTGCCTCGGGCAGCGGTTCCAATTTTGAAGCAATCGTGCAGGCGACGAAAAGCGGCCGGCTGGAAGGCGCGGAAGTGGTACTGCTCGTCTGTGACAAGCCGGGAGCCAAAGTGCTGGAGCGGGCGGCGCGATTGGGCGTGGAAGCGTTCGCGTTTGAGCCGAAAGCGTACCCGGACAAGGCGGCGTTTGAGGCAGAAATCGTCGCCGAGCTGTGCAGGCGGGACGTCGAGCTGGTCGTGCTGGCCGGGTACATGCGGTTGGTGGGGCCGACGCTCTTGTCCGCCTATGAAGGACAGATCATCAACCTGCATCCCTCGCTGCTGCCGGCCTTTCCCGGCAAGGATGCGATCGGGCAGGCTCTCGCCTACGGGGTGAAGGTAACGGGAGTAACGGTACATGTCGTCGATGCCGGTCTGGATACCGGACCGATAATCGCGCAGGTTCCCGTGACGGTGCACGAGACGGATACGGCAGAAAGCCTCGCTGCCCGGATTCATGAAGTGGAGCACGAACTGCTGGTCGACGTGATCGGACGACTGCTGACCGGCCGGATGAGGCTGGAAGGGCGGCACGTGCGGCTGGAGAAATAACAGCGGCCCTCTGCGACGGGTGTGATTCCCGTGGCGGAGGGCCTTTTTTGTTTCGTGCCATAGGGGCCTACTTATACGTATTTGTTCCGTCCCGCCCCGACAGCGGCGATCGTCATCAGCAGGCTGACCGCCAGCAGCGTCAGCAGGGGGAACGTCCACGAACCGGTCCAATCGTAGAAAAGTCCGATCAGGATCGGCCCGACGGCGGCCAGCAAATACCCTACGGACTGCGACATACCGGACAGAGCGGAAGCCTGATGCGTGTCCGTTGTTCGCAGGACGATCATCGTCATCGCCAGGCTGATGCTGGCTCCCAGCCCGATGCCGAGCAGCACCAGTGATCCAAACAGCAGCAGGCTGTTTTCACCGACCAGCAGCCCGCCGAATCCGGCCAGAAAGCACAGACCGATCACCAGGGCCATGCCCATCTGGTTGGTCATGCGGGTGGCCAGCACCGGTGCCAGGAATGTGGCCGGCAGACTGATAAACTGCAGGATCGAGAGCATCCAACCGGCGGTGGAAGTGCTCATGCCGTGGTGATGGAGGATTTCCGGCAGCCAGGCAATGGTGCAGTAAAACGCAAACGACTGCAATCCCATGAATACGGTAACCTGCCAGGCCAGCGGTGAACGCCAGAGTCGGCTGCTGTCGGACGCTTTGCCCTGGTCGCCTGTGATGTGGACGGATGCACGGAGCTGCGGCAGCCACACAACCAGCGCGACGAGGGTCAGCAGGGACCAGCAGGCCAGCGCTCCCTGCCATCCGAGACGCAGCGCCTGGGCCAGCGGGACGCTAAGACCGGACGCCAGCGCAGCGAGGGTGCCCATCGCCGTGGTGTACACACTCGTCATCAGTCCGATCCTGTCCGGAAACCGCTGCTTGACGAGCCCCGGCAGCAGCACGTTGGAAATGGCGATTCCCAAGCCGATCAGGCCCATGCCGGCAAATAACGCGGCAGTCCCCCCGAGCGAGCGGAGGATGATGCCGACGAGCAAGATACACAGTCCCGCCCAGATGGTCCGTTCATTCCCGTAGCGTTCTGCGATCTTTGGAGCGATCGGGGACAGGACGGCAAAGGCGATGAGCGGCAGCGTGGTCAAAAAACCCGCCATGCTGCCGGACAGGCCTGTATCCGTTCGGATGGAGCCGATCAGCGGCCCTACGGAGGTGAGGGCGGGGCGCAGGTTGAAGGCGACGAGAATGATGCCCGCGACAAGCAGCATGTTTCCCGTGGGTAGCGGACGGGAAGCGACGTCATCACGATTGGTCATGAAAGGATTCCTCCAGACGTTTCATCTCCGGTACTTCCATTAGTGTACGCAGTAAAAGTTGTTAATTCTTTACGGTATGCACAATTCCCTTCCCGTACACCCATGATGCACCCATTACGGACTTTGTCTGCACACCGGGCTATTTTGGAAAAAACGGTCCCCACCCGGGCGTTTGCTACATACAGTAGTACGAAAGCGGAAAAAAGGAGGGGGCCCACATGGGCGATTTGATATCCGATCTGCTGGGTAAGCTGAGCAAGAAAACAGGACGGAACTGGACGATGGAGGATATCGTGCGGCTGGCGCAAAAGCTGCCGAAGGGAGGGAATGGAAACCTGGATGAAGTGTTTGACGAACTGTCAGACATGGGGCTCAATCTGAGCGAGGAAACGCGGGTGAAGGTGAAGGAACAGTTGAAGGACGGTAAACCCCCATCGCTCGAATCCATCAGCGCGCTGGCGAACAGGCAGGCACAGGGAACAAACACCCCGAAGAAAGAGGTGTCGCATGCCAGTGCAAAAGTGAAAAGCGATCCGCTTGCCGAACGATTGAGAAAATGGCAGGACGGGAGAAAGAAAAGGCGATAGACGTGTAATGCAAACGAAGCGCAGTCTCGCGTGCCTTGGCACGATGCGGCTGCGTTCGTTTTTTTGGGAGGAAACCTTGATAAAAACGTACAATTATGTTTTAATTAACTTATAATGTTCGTGTTTTCTATATTCTTTCCAATAATATCAGGAGGTTCTATCCGTGAGTGTGAAAAAGGCACTGATCAGCGTTTCCGACAAGACAGGGTTGATTCCGTTTGCGCGCCGTTTGGCTGATGCCGGCGTGGAGATCATCTCCACCGGGGGTACGGCGACCATGCTGAAAGAAGCGGGCATTCCGGTTATCGGCATTTCCGAAGTGACCGGTTTCCCTGAGATTCTCGACGGGCGCGTCAAAACGCTGCATCCGAACATCCACAGCGGCCTCTTGGCTGTGCGCGACAATGAAGCCCACCGGAAGCAGCTGAACGACCTGCAGATTGAAACGATTGATCTGGTTGTTGTCAACCTGTATCCTTTTAAGCAGACGATCGCCAAACCGGACGTGACGTTTGCGGAGGCGATTGAGAATATTGACATCGGCGGGCCGACCATGCTGCGTGCGGCTGCGAAAAACCACCAGTACGTCACTGTAGTGGTGGACGCCGCCGACTACGAGCAGGTAGCCACGGAAATCGAGCAGAATGGGGATACGTCCCTGGATACGCGCCGCCGTCTGGCCGCCAAGGTGTTCCGCCACACGGCTGCGTACGACGCGCTGATCTCCCGCTATCTGAGCGAACAGGTGGGCGACTTCCTGCCGGAAAGCTACACAGTGACCTACGAAAAAGCGCAAGATCTGCGTTACGGCGAAAATCCGCATCAGCGGGCCGCATTCTACCGCGAGCCGCTGGCAGGCGGAGCCAGCATCGCACGTGCCCAACAGCTTCACGGCAAAGAGCTTTCCTACAACAACATCAACGACGCTGACGCCGCTCTGGCCATCGTGCGCGAGTTTGCCGAACCTGCCGTGGTCGCGGTGAAACACTCCAACCCGTGCGGCGTAGGCATCGGTGCCGACATTCGCGAAGCCTACCAAAAGGCGTACGAGGCTGATCCCGTTTCCATCTTTGGTGGCATCGTGGCGGCCAATCGTCCTGTGGACCGCGACACTGCCCTGCTGATGAAAGAAACGTTTTTGGAAATCATCCTCGCGCCTGATTTCACCGAAGAAGCGCTGGCCGTGCTGACCGAGAAGAAAAACCTGCGCCTGCTGCGCATCCCCTCGCTGAACGAGTCCCGGGAAGCCGCGCAGGGATTCCGCATCGCGCCGGTGGCGGGCGGAGCGCTGGTGCAGGACTACGACGTGAAACAACTGGACGATGCCGATATCCGCGTGGTGACCGACAAACAGCCGACCGCCGAAGAACTGGCGCAGCTGAAATTCGCCTGGAAGGTCGTCAAGCACGTCAAGTCGAACGCCATCGTGCTCGCCAAGGATAACATGACGATCGGCGTGGGCGCTGGCCAGATGAACCGCGTCGGTGCTGCCGGCATTGCCATCGCTCAGGCGGGAGAAAAAGCGAAAGGGGCTGTGCTGGCCTCCGATGCCTTCTTCCCGATGCCGGACACCGTAGAAGCGGCAGCGAAGGCAGGTATTACAGCGATCATTCAGCCGGGCGGTTCGGTCCGCGACCAGGACTCCATTGACGCCTGCAACCGCCATGGCATCGCGATGGTGTTTACCGGTGTACGCCATTTCAAACACTAATCGCTGACGAATTGATGAGAGCGAAAGAGAAAAGCGGATTTGTCAGAACCGCTGACAGGAGGGAGTACGCATGAACGTACTGGTAATCGGCGGCGGGGGCCGCGAACACGCCATCGTCTGGAAGTTGGCGCAAAGTCCCAAGGTGAAAAAGATTTTCTGCGCGCCTGGCAACGGCGGTACGGCGCTGTTGGCGGAAAACGTGCCGATTCCCGTTGACGATTTTGCCGCCCTGGCCCAGTTTGCCAAAGACGAGGGGGTTGACCTGACAGTGGTCGGTCCGGAAGACCCGCTGTTGGGCGGAATCGTCGACTTTTTCACGGAGCGCGGCCTGCCGATCTTCGGGCCGACTGCGCAGGCAGCGAAGATCGAAGGCAGCAAAAGTTTTGCCAAGCATCTGATGAAGCGCTATGGCATCCCGACGGCCCGGTACGAGTCGTTTCTCGACTACGAGTCGGCCCTGGCCTACGTGCGTGAACAGGGGGCGCCGATCGTGGTCAAAGCGGACGGACTGGCAGCCGGCAAAGGGGTGGTCGTTGCGGAAACGCTGGAAGCAGCGGAAGCGGCGCTCTACCGGATTATGAAGGAAGGCGTGTTTGGCCAGGCGGGGGCGCGCGTGGTGATCGAGGAGTGCATGCGCGGCGAAGAGCTGTCCCTGCTGTCGTTTGTCGACGGGGAAACGGTCAAGCCGATGGTGACTTCCCAGGACCACAAGCGCGTCTTTGACGGTGACCAGGGCCCCAACACCGGCGGCATGGGCACCTATGCGCCTGTGCCGCACATGTCGGCAGAGCTGGTGGAGCAGATCGTGGAGACGATCGTCAAACCGATGGCCCGCGGCATGGCACAGGACGGCATCCCGTTTAGGGGCGTGCTTTACACGGGCCTGATGATCACGGACGAGGGGCCGAAGGTCGTGGAGTTCAACGCCCGCTTCGGCGATCCGGAAACGCAGGTGATCCTGCCGCTTTTGGAGACCGATCTGGTAGACATCTGCACGGCTGCCATCCAGGGGGAACTGGCATCGGTCGACGTAAAGTGGAAGCAGGAAAGTGCGGTATGCGTCGTCATGGCCGCTCCCGGGTATCCGGGTGAATACCCCAAGGGCGAGCTGATCAGCGGCTTGGAAAAGGCGGGCGAGTCCGTCACCGTGTTCCACGCCGGCACCAAACAGACGGAGCAAGGCATTGTCACCAGCGGCGGCCGTGTCCTCGGCGTGACCGGGACAGGACGAACGCTGGAAGATGCGCGTGCTCGGGCATACGCTGCCGTTGAGCAGATCAGCTTCGCGGGTGCGCATTACCGCCGGGACATCGCAGACAGGGCGCTGCGCAGACGCTAGATTCGTGCCAATCGCGACCTGTATGGCAAAAAAAGGGAGATCCGTCCGGTTATTGACGGTATCTCCCTTTCTTCTTGTTCGCAGCGTACATAAAGTAGCCCATGACGGCGACACAGCCGATGATCAAGGCAAAGACAAACGCATTGTGGGAAAACCATTCGTATAGCGGAGGTCCGACAAGTGACATGGGCTGTCCCTCCTAGGAATAAGTTGGCTCGAGATGTTCGTCGCGGCTGTGGCGGTCGTCCGTTTTTTTGGCGCGCTCTTCGTTGCGGGAAGCTTCCTCGGCCTGGCGGTAGGAGACGTACTCCTTAACAGCCGCTTCGAGCTGTTTGTCTTCGGCCGACAGTTTGGTTTGCTCCTGCTTGGGAGCCGTGCCGCTGACCGGTTTCCCCGCCTGGTTCCTCATGTCCTTTGCTTTGCTGAGCATGTTTTGCATTCCGGCGCGATCGCAGCTGTTGACACCCATCGCGTACAGCATCGGACAAAAGCGGGTGACGCCTTCTGCCACCTTCATGGCTGACAGCGCCATTAACAGCCAGGGAGTGCGGTACGGGCGGCGGCTCATCCTGCCGACGCCGTAGGCCAGCCCCAACAGGCCGACAGTGATGCGGATCAGAGCATCCACGGTTCCGACGTTTTTTTGCATGGTTGTTCCTCCTGTCCTAACAGTTCCTGTTGGTAGTGTGTGCCGGGCGGAAAAAATCACGCGAGGGAATTGTTGTTAACAGAGGGGTTGGATACAGGAGTCCGGCAGGCGAACGGAGAAGTGTACACAGGAAGTGAGCGAGCGTTCGCTAGGAAACGGCTGCTCTGGCAGAGGATTCTCTATCCGTGCGCCAAACAGGGAAAGGAGTGCATACCATGCGAGTCCGTCCGATCAACGAAAAGGCTTACCTGCATCTGTTACGGGTGGCGAAGCGGCAGGCCCCTGCCGACATGTGGATCAAGGGAGCGCGGGTGCTGCAGGTGTATACCAAGGAATGGCGGGAGGTGAATGTCGTCGTCGCCGGAGAACGGATCGCCTATGTGGGGGAAAAGGAGCCGGAGGTGGCCGAACATACGGTTGTGGTAGACGCAGCTGGGATGTACGCGGTGCCGGGGTACATGGAGCCGCACGCCCATCCGTTTCAGTGGTACAATCCGTTCTCGCTGGCCGACTTCGCACTGGAGCGGGGAACGACAACCCTGGTGTCTGACACGATGATGCTGATGAGCCTGCCGTTTGCGCAGGTGGCACAGATCATGGAGCGGCTGTCGGCCCATCCGGTCAAGCAGTTTTTCTGGGGTCGGCTCGATCCGCAGCGGAGGCGGTCACATGCAGAGCCGCCGTTTGACCGGGCAGGGCTGGCGCGAATGCTGGAGCATCCGCTGGTCGTCCAGGGCGGGGAACTGACCGACTGGCAAGGCGTGTTGAACGAAGACGAGACCCTGCTGTTTGGACTCAAGCACGCCCGCGATCTTGGCAAACGGATCGAAGGACACCATCCGGGAGCGTCGGTGGAGACCCTGAACACAGCGGCTGCCGCCGGGATCACCGCCTGCCACGAGAGCATCACGGCGGAGGAGTTGTTGCGCCGCCTGCAGTTGGGGATGTATGTCGCACTGCGCCACTCCTCCATCCGGCCGGACCTGCCGGAATTGGTTCGCGGCTGGCTGGAGATGGGACTGCCCTGGTCGCCCCGCATGATGCTGACATCGGACGGCAGCACGCCGCCGATGCACCGGCACGGCCTGATGGATTACACGATAAAAGTGGCGATCGAAGCGGGCATGCCGCCGGAAGAGGCCTACGTGATGGCGACGCTCAATCCTGCCGTCTACTACGGCATGGACGCCGAAATCGGGGGGATTGCCCCAGGTCGACTCGCCGACGTTCTGCTGCTTACTCGTCCGGAGGAGCCGACGCCCGAGCTGGTCATCGCCAACGGACGGCGGGCGGCGGAAAAAGGGCGGCTGCTGGTGCCCACGGTGCTGCCTCATTGGGAGCAGTACGAGTTTCCGCCCGTCGACCGGCTGGGCAGGGACGTGGGAGCGGACGCGTTTCGACTTCGCCACACGGGCGGACCGCTGCCGGTCCTGCACATGCGCAATGCGGTCATTACCACACTGGAGCGGGAGGAACTGCCGGCAGACCGGGATGGCTGCGTTTCGCTGGAGAACGATCCCGAGCTGGCGGTAATCTGCTGTCTCAATCCTGACCGGGAGCGGCTGACACAGGCGCTGGTAAGGGGATACGGCCGTTCGCTGGAGGCACTGGTCAGCACCTACACGGCCTCTGACGACTGGCTGGTCATCGGGCGCAACCCGGAGGCCATGGCGGAAGCGCTGCGGCGCGTCCGGCAGATTGGCGGAGGCGTGGTCATGATCGACGGGGGACGGGTGATCTGCGAATGTCCGCTGCCGCTCGCCGGAAAGTTTTCTCCCGCGCCGATGGACGACGTCATCCGCATGGCGGAATCGCTGACCGACCTGTTGCGGGACAAGGGGTACGCGCATTTGGACCCGCTCTATTCGTTGCTGTTTTTTACCGCCACCCATTTGCCGTATGCCCGGCTTACCGCCGAGGGGATCGTCGATGTGAAGTCGGGGGCCGTTTTGGTGCCGTCCATTCCCCTTCCATGAGGAAAACATGTTTTCGGCAAAGGAATGTCTTCGCAAACATCAATTACTTCACCTTAGTAAAGTATTGATATATTTATTTGGATTTAATACAGCTTCATCTTTACGCTGTTATATGTATAAAAAATATGTTTATTGAAAATACCATTATTCATCTCTTGTAAAATTCCTGATATATTTTACAATTAAGAAAGGCCAGACAGGAACGGTCCTGTGAGACGTTTGGCCCATGTCGGGTATCCTCCCTGGGTGGACGTTTTACGGGCCGCCAAGTGATTTCATGGGTGGCGGTGGACGGGTGGTTCTGATATGATTATGTTAACCTGTCCCGCCGTGGAAGGGGTGCTTTGCTCGAGAAAAGAATACCTGTGACGGAAAAGGGGACGGTTTCATCGTTGTATTCGTCGATCCAAAATGAGCAGCCGGCTCCGGTATCGCAGGATACGTTGCTTAAATAGGGCCAGACATCGCAGACTACCGAACAAGCCTCTTTCAACCCGGGGCGACACTCAGGTGTGCGCCCTTTCTGTTTGAGGAGTTGTCCAGTGCGCGGACAAGCCTTTCGCTGACGGTACGACCGCTCACACAAAGACAGCGCGTCAGGCAAAAAAGCAGCGGTTGTCCCGACAGCCGCCGGGCGGCAAGTCGTTTTTTTGATCGCCGAATACAGAAAATTTACAATTACCGCAAGTTTACAAAGGAATGAGGGATGGGAAAGTATGCTGCTCGACATTTTGCCTCAGGTGTTGGTTGACGGCTTGACGCTGGGCTTCATGTACGCCGTCGTTGCGCTCGGCTACACCATGGTGTACGGGATTTTGGAGTTCATCAACTTCGCGCACGGTGAGATTTTCATGGTGGGCGCCTTTGTGGGGACGGAGGTCCTGCTGATTACGGACGCCCTGGGAGCGCTGGAGGGGATGAATCCGTTTGTCGCACTGTTTATAACCCTGCTGATCGCGATGGCCATTACCGGAGCCCTCGGCGTCGGGATTGAGCGGGTAGCCTACCGTCCGTTGCGCGGTGCGCCGCGGCTCGTTCCGCTGATTTCCGCGATCGGCGTGTCGTTCCTGCTGCAGGATCTCGTCCGGTTTACGGAAGCGATTGCCCGCAACGAATTTTATCTGAACAGTCCCATTCTTTTTTCAGGTTCCATCCCGTTGGGCAGCATCGCCGCGATTCCGACGAAGGCGTTGATCGTCATCGTGCTCGCCATTGTGATGATGATATCGCTGACCTTGTTCATCAACAAGACCAAGTGGGGTATCGCCATGCGGGCTGTTGCGCAGGACCAGTCAACAGCGTCGCTGATGACCATTAACGTGGACAAAGTCATTATGCTTACCTTTTTGATCGGTTCCAGCCTGGGCGGCGCAACCGGGGTACTGTTCGCGCAGAACTACGGCACGATTGACCCCTACATCGGCTTTATTCTCGGTCTCAAGGCGTTTACCGCAGCCGTTCTCGGCGGTATCGGCAACATCCGCGGCGCGATGGTGGGCGGTGTTCTGCTTGGCTTGCTGGAGTCCCTGTCCGGCGCGTACATGGGTCCGCTGACCGGCGGAGCGTTTGGCGCCGAGTACAAAGACGTGTTTGCGTTCAGCATTTTGATTCTCGTGCTTCTGTTCAAACCGGAAGGCCTGTTTGGCGAAGCCGTAAAAGAGAAAGTGTAGGTGAAACGCATGGCAAACATGGTATGGAAGTCGTTCAAAGGGATTCCGCTTCCGGTTACGCTGATTTGGATCGCTGGCTTTTCGGCCGCACTGCACTTCTTGGACAAATCGGTCATCGCGTTTCTGGGAATCTTGTCCTCCATTGTTTTGATCTACTACACCAACGCCTCCAGCAAGGTCCGCATGCTCATCGGAGCACTGGTGCTGTTAATCATCATTCCGCTGGTGGCGGGGGACAACCGCTACTACATGGAAGTGGCTTCGCAGGTGGGCATCTACGTGGCCATGGCGCTCGGCCTGAACATCGTGGTCGGATTTGCCGGACTGCTTGACCTCGGCTACGTCGCCTTTTTCGCCGCCGGTGCGTACGCGTACGCGATTTTTTCCACGTCCCAGGCCAACCAGTTCATCCCCGGCGACCTGTTTCCGCTGTCGGGCGAGTGGTTCTGGCCGTTCCTCATCGTCGGCTTGATCGTGGCGGCAATCTTCGGGATATTGCTCGGTCTGCCGGTCTTGCGGGTGAAAGGGGACTACCTGGCCATTGTCACGCTGGGGTTTGGTGAAATTATTCGGATTATTTTCAATAACCTGGACAAACCCATCAACATCACCAACGGCCCGCAGGGGATCACTCCGATCCCGCAGCCGGAATTGTTGGGAATGAAGATGGGCACGCCGTTCCACTTCTATTTTATCGTGTTAGTCGTCATCGCCTTTATCGTCCTGGCCAACTTCCGCTTTGAAAACTCGCGCATCGGCCGCGCCTGGATCGCGGTGCGGGAAGACGAACTGGCGGCCCAGTCCATGGGCATCTCCCTGCTGAACACCAAGCTGGCCGCGTTTGCCACGGGCGCTTCCTTCGCCGGTGTGGTCGGCGTCATCTTTGCCGCCAAGCAGACGTTTATCGATCCGACCTCGTTTACGCTGATGGAGTCGATCGGGATTCTCGTCATGGTCATCCTCGGCGGCAGCGGAAGCATCCCTGGCGTGGTATTGGGGGCGGCATTCGTCACGGTGCTGCAGGTGCAGCTGCTGAAAGAGCTCTCCAATTTCCTCCACTCGCTGCAACAGGCGGGCGTCATCAATCTGCCGAACCAGTTGGATCCGTCCAAGTTCCAGCGGTTGATCTTTGGCATCATGTTGATCCTCGTGGCGCTCTACCGTCCCAACGGTTTGATTCCGGCGAAGCGCAAGAAGACCGATCTCGACGCCATCCGGACAAGCAAATTGGGCGAAAACCGTCTGGGGATCCTGAGCAGGCTGGCGAAAGGCAAGCTGTCGCAGGGCAACCAGTCGTAGCGTACAAGGAGGGAGCATCATTATGGCACTGTTGGAAGCAATCGGCTTGACAAAGCGCTTCGGCGGTCTGGTCGCCAATCAGGACGTCACCGTCAAGATTGAGAAGGGGACGATTACGGCGGTCATTGGACCGAACGGGGCCGGGAAAACCACATTTTTCAACATGATCACCGGCTTTTACGAGCCGGACGAGGGCGATGTCCTGCTGGACGGGAAAAGCATCAAGGGACTGCGGCCGGACCAGATTGCCGAGCGGGGCATCACCCGCACGTTCCAAAACATCCGCTTGTTCAAGCAGATGACCGCCTTGGAAAACGTGATGGTGGGTACGCACAGCCGGCTGACGGCAGGACTCTTGGGCATCCTGTTCAACGTCAAGCGGGTGCGCGAAGAGGAAGAGCGGGCCCGCGTCGAGGCCTATCAACTCCTGGAATACGTCGGGATCGCCCACGTCGCCAACGAAGAGGCCGGCAGTCTGCCGTACGGCTTGCAGCGCCGCCTGGAGATCGCCCGCGCGCTGGCGACCAATCCGCAAATCATTCTGCTGGACGAGCCGGCGGCGGGGATGAATCCGCGCGAAACAGCGGAGATGACGGAGTTTATCCGCCGGCTGAAAAACGAACTGGAACTGACCATCATCCTGATTGAACACGACATGAAGCTGGTCATGGGCCTGAGCGAATACATCCACGTGTTGGATTACGGACGCAAAATCGCCGAGGGAACGCCGGAGCAAATCCGCAACAATCCCAGAGTCATCGAGGCGTACCTGGGCAAAAGCGCGTCGGAAGTGTCGTAAGCGGGGGAGGAATCACAGATGGCATTGTTGGAACTGCATAACGTACACACCTATTACGGCGGCATCCACGCGTTAAAGGGGCTGAGCATCCAGGTCAACCAAGGGGAAGTGGTGACGCTGATCGGCTCCAACGGGGCAGGCAAGTCGACCACGCTGAAGACGATCTGCGGCCAGACGCGCGCACGGGAAGGCAAAATCCTCTTTGACGGCAAGGACATCACCCAAATGCGCACGCATGAAATCGCCCTGCTGGGTATCGCCCACGTGCCGGAGGGGCGGCGCATTTTCCCCAAGCTGACCGTGCGGGAGAACCTGGAGATGGGCGCCTTCTCCGTAACGGACAAGAATCTGATCGAGGAAGGAATTGAGCGGGCATTTCGCTACTTTCCCCGGCTGAAAGAGCGGATCAACCAAAAGGGCGGCACGATGTCCGGCGGGGAGCAGCAGATGCTGGCCATCGCACGCGGCCTGATGATGAAGCCGAAGATTTTGATGCTGGACGAGCCGTCCATGGGGCTGGCGCCGATTCTGGTCGAACAGATTTTTGACATCATCACGGAGCTGAATAAGGAGGGCATGACGATCCTGCTCGTGGAGCAAAACGCCAACCAGGCGCTCTCCGTGGCCCATCGCGGCTACGTCATCCAGACGGGAGAGATCATCCTGCAGGATGAGGCGGCCACCCTGCTGGCAAACCCGCAGGTGCGGGAAGCGTACCTTGCATAGAAGTGAAGCACCGATGGAGTCTAATGACTCCATCGGTGTTTTTTGTAACGAAATGGAAATTTCTTCGTCTCCTCGTATAGACGCACAGGTTTGCAGGACGATTCGACATCAGAGTTGGAACGTACCTCTCTGCAAACGATGTGAGTCGTGAGGAATATGGCTGTTCCAAAAACGGTCCACGCGAAAGGGTGCATGCCGATGATGTACCAAAAAACCGTCATGTTGTCTGTGATAGCCGCTGCCAGTGTCGCTGTCGGCGGATACCTTTACGTAAATGCCAATCAACCTGCATCCGACCAGGCAACTCAATGGCAAGCAAACGTTCACGGGGCTGAACAAAAGGAGAAGGCGGGAACTGCGGTAGATGTAAGAGGAGATGTTAATGAGAGTTTTTCCAGTATCGAACAGTTGAAGGACAACTCTCAATTGATTGCAGAGGTTGAAATTGAAAAGGCGGACAGCTTCCAATACAAACACGTTGTGTTTACGTTGAGTGAAGCGAAACTGCTGCATGTCTATAAAGGAGAGGTCCAAAACGGAGAAACCGTCAAGATTCTCGAAACCGGCGGATATAAGGATGGAAAGGAATACACGTTTGAAGGCAACAAGGCATTTACGGAAAAGGAGACGGCGATTGTCTTTTTGGAAAAGTACGAAGGGCCGATTGCTGATGACGCTTATGTAATAGCGGGAGTGTATCAAGGGAAATTTGTAACAGACGGTCAGACAGTACAACCGCCCAATGGCGTAGAAAAGGGGCTGCAGGTAAAAACCATGGAAGAGTTGGGCTTGGAATAGCATGGTATCAGGCGGCCAGCCAGGTGAATACTGGTTGGCCTTGTCGGTGGAGGAGATGGATGCGGGGCTGCGGCTGCTATACGGAGTGTAAAAGCCGTACATGCACTCCTGCATTTGACAGAACTTACTGACAAGCGTAGAGTATAGCAGTGTATGGAGGGGGAAGCGAGTGAACTCTGCGCGCACGTTGTTTGTCACAGGCATGATTCAAATTATCCCGGTCGCCGCCGCAGGGATCGTGGACGGGCTTGTGTTTGGCATCCTCGCCCGGCAGGCAGGTCTCGGCATCGCGGAAGCCTTGCTGTTTTCACTCCTCGTCAACGCAGGGTCGTCGCAGTTTGCCGCCGTCGGCCTGATCTCGCAGGGGATTGTGGGCTGGCCCATTCTGGTCTCCGCGGCTTTGCTGAACGCCCGTCACCTGCTGTACGGCCTGTCGCTCGGGCCCCACTTTCGCGGGACGCCACCGTGGAAGCTGTCGTTGATGGCGGCTGGCCTGAACGACGAGACGTACGCCCTGACATCCACCTATCTGGCGTCCGGCCAAAAGCCCAGCCTCTCCTTTTTTGCCGGTGCGAGCGCGGTCGACTATCTGATCTGGAACGCCAGCACGCTGGCCGGCGCCTGGTTTGGCGCGGTGTTTACGGAAACGGAGGCGTACGGCCTGGACTTTGCGTTTGTGGCCACGTTCCTTGGCTTTCTCGCAATTAATCTGCTCTCCCCGTTTCATGTGAAGGTGGCGGCCGGCGCTGCGGCTGTCGCCTGCCTCGCGTACTGGGGAGGCGGCGGGACGGCGGCGGTGATTGCCGGAACGCTGACGGCAGTGGTGATGGGAGCGGTGATCCGTGAACGATAAGGTGCTGCTGATCATTGTCTTGATGGCCGTGATTACCTATCTGACGCGGTTTCCCATGCTGCTGATCAGCTCGCGCTGGGAGATCCCCGACTGGCTCCGGCGCGGACTGGCCATGGTCCCGGTGGGGGTGTTCAGTTCGCTGACCGTGCCGCCCATTCTCTTTTATGGGAAAGACGGGCAGTGGAGTCCGGAGTACCTCGCGGCGGGGGTGGTTTCACTCGCCGTCGGCCTGTGGAGAAAGCAGGTCGTCTGGGCGCTGTTGGCCGGGGTGGGGGCGATTGTGCTGTGGCGGGCCCTTTTCTGAAGATCGGGAAGAGCGTGTAAAAAAAGGCGAGCTTGCGCATCAATGCAGGCTCGCCAGTTGTTTTTTGCCGGCGTACAGCGCCATCATGCTGAACAGAACGGCCAGCGCGCCCGCGTAAAACGGGACGTGCGGCGAGTACCACTCGGCCAGCTTGCCCGCCAGCCAGGGCGCGATCGCGCCGCCGACAAAACGGACGAAGCTGTAGGCGGAAGACGCGACGGCACGCTCCACCGGCGCGACGTCCATCACCGATGCGGTCAGGACGGTGTTGATAATGCCCAAAATCGCGCCGGCCAGGACGATAGCCAGCACCAGCGTCACTTGCGACGATACGCCCAATCCCATGGCCGTCAGGTCTGCGGACAACAGCAGCAGCATGGCGAACAGCGTGGGGACGGACCCGCAGCGCTCCTGCAGTTTCGGCGCCACGATCACCGAGGTGATGGCGAGCATCACGCCCCAGAAGAAAAACACGTATCCCAGGCTGTGTTCGTCCATGTGCAGCACAAACGGAGAAAACGCCAGCAGCGTAAAAAACCCGAAGTTGTACAGAAGCGCCGTCAGCGCCATGGTAAACAGGCCGCGGTGCCGCAACGCGCGGAACGGATCAAGGAGCGAGCTGCGCCGCTTCGGCTTGGGCACGTCGCTGAGCAGTACGAAGACAGCAAGCAGCGCGATCGCCATCAGCACGGCGACGCCGAAAAACGGCCCGCGCCAACTGATGCCCCCGAGCAGCCCGCCAAGCAGCGGCCCCACGGACATCCCCAGACCGATGGCCGCTTCGTACAGGACGATCGCTCCCGCTGTGCCGCCGCTGGCCACGCTGACAATCACCGCCAGGGCGGTGGAGATGAAAAAGGCGTTGCCCATTCCCCAGCCGGCGCGGAACCAGACGATCTGCATCACCGAGTCGGACATGCCGCCGAGAAAGGAAAACAGGATGATGCCCGCCAGGCCGACCAGGAGCGTCGCCTTGGGTCCGATCCGGCTGGAGACCCATCCTGTGACCAGCATTGTCAAGCCGGTCATCAGCATGTAGCTGGTGAACAACAGGGATACTTCACTGGGCGTGGCATTCAGTTGGCTCGCAATCGCGGGCAGGATCGGGTCGACCAATCCGATCCCCATGAAAGCGACCACACAGGCAAACGCGACAGCCCAGGCTGATTTTGGCTGCTGTATGATGATGCGCCAGGCATGCGCGTGACTTTCCATTAGGAATCCTCCTTTTTGATTTCGATTTCTGTCTGCAGTTCCTGTTTTTTTCTGGCAATGCGGGTCAGCTTCTCATCGTAGTCGGCCAGCAGCTCCGAGAGTTTGTTCAGTTTGTCCTGCAGGAAGCCGCGCTTGGCCAGGAGCGTCCGTTCCAGTTCGGTCAGCAGGTTCAGCTTATCTTCGGTGGACACTTCCTGGTAATAGCCCTGCTTCAACAGCTCGTATTTGTGGGACAGGTCCATCATGTCCTTGATTTCCTGCAGCGACGCTCCCAACAGGTCGCGGGTGTTTTTGACGTGCAGGATGTGGGCGATGTCCTCATCCGTGTACATGCGGTATCCGCTCTCCGTTCGCCCGGACGGATTGACCAGCCCTAATTCCTCGTAATAGCGAAGCGCTCTTTTCGTAAGGCCGGTTTTTTTGGCTGCCTCCTCAATGCGGTACAACGGGCTCCCTCCCATACGCGTGTGTAATGGCACGACGACAAACAGACAAGGTTTATGATACAAAACGGTAACGTTAACGTAAACGTTATTGTTTTCCGCTTATATGGGCCAGCCGCGTGCACAAAAAAGCCCGGACCAGACCAAATGGCTGATCCGGGCACAGCATCGGCAGTGCTCACGGACGGTACCCCAATTCTGCAGACATCTCTCGCACGGTCTCCAGCAGTTCCCTGAGGATCGCATCCTTCTGGGGAAGAACGCGGTCGGACGGGCCGATCACGCTGACCGATGCGGCTACTTCACCGGTGGAATCAAACAGCGGCGCCGCCATCCCGGTAACGCCCACGTTGCGCCGGTCGGAGCTGAATTCGTAGCCCCGTTCCCTGATCTCCTGCAGCGCCCGCTTGATCTCGTCGGCTGACGTGTACGAGTAGGGCGTGTATGTCCGGATTCCCTCCGCCAGCACCTCGTCCTGAAACGATTCCGGTTTGTAGGCCAACAGCACGCGGGACGCGGAGGTGGAATAAAGGGGGAAGCGGCGGTGCGTCTCGACCGTAAAGCGGATCGGGTGAGGCGAATCCACCTTGGTGACGTAGATGGCGTCGGTGACGTCCTGCAGGCACAGCACGACCAGCTCCTGCGTGCGAGATACCAGGCGGTTGATATAGGGAGCGGCAAAGTCGACGATGTCGTGGTTTTTCAGCACCTTGTTGCCCAGCTCCAGCAGCGTGTAGCCGAGTGTGTACTGCCTGGTTTTTTCGTTTTGGCGGATAAATCCTTCCGCCTCCAGCGTCGCCAGCAGCTTGTGCACCGCTCCCTTGGAGAGCTGCAGCCGCTTGCTCAATTCCGTCACGCCGAGCTCCTTGGGCGCGTCGAGGAAGATTTTCAAGAGCCGGCAGCTGTTGCGTACGGAAGACAGAAAATGATCCATGGATACGACTCCTCCAAAGCTCACATTTAGAATTAGTCTACCATAACCGGGAAGACTTTACGGTTCGAAAAGAGATAATCATCCCTTTACTCAGACTACCTTGAATTGTCAGTCTCCTTTATGATAGTATATCACTATAGTTCTCGAATAGGAAACTGTGTTTTCTATTCGTGAACGATTTGCCAATAAACATACACATAGCGGGGGATGAACACGTGAAGAAACAGGCATTATCGGTACTGTCCATTCTTGCTTTAACCGGTTCATTGCTCGCCGGCTGTGGGTCTTCCGCCGGGCAGTCAACCGCGTCCGGCCAGCCTGTGGGGCAGGGCGGCAGCCAGGCACAGGCGCAGTTGGAGGACACGTTGGTCGTGGCGGGCAACGGCGCCACCGTCGAACAGCTAATGAAAGACGAGATTTTCAAGAAGTTCAACGAGAAGTACCCGAACGTGAAGCTGACCTACGTCTCCGGCGTCTCGACCGATATCGTGGCCAAGGTAAAAGCGCAGAAAAACGCGCCGCAGATCGACGTCACCATCGTCGAGGGAGGCGAACAGGAAAAAGGGCGCCAGGAAGGGCTGTGGGAGGCGCTTTCCGAGACGGACATTCCCAACATGAAAAACGTTCCGCAGGACCTGCGCGTCGCGGAAAACAGCGGAGTAACCGTCAACTTTACGCCGATGGGCATCTCGTACAACGCGGAGCTCGTCAAGGAAAAAGGCCTGCCGGTGCCCAAGTCATGGAACGACTTGACCAGACCGGAAGTGAAGGGCTATATAACAATGACCGACGTGGCCAGCAACTTCGGCCGCTCCACGATGATCATGCTGGCCTACGCCAACGGCGGTTCGGAGAAAAACATCGAGCCCGGCTTTGAAAAAATGAAAACGATTGCGAGCTACATGCCGACGTTTGCCAAGAGCGCGGCCCAACTCCAACAAAACCTGCAAAACAAAAGTGCAGCCTACACCACCTGGACGATGGCCCGCAGCCTGACGCAAAAAGAGACGGGCCTGCCGTTGGAATTCGTCTTCCCGGAAGAGGGCGGAAACATCGTGCCGAACGTCGCCACGCTGGTCAAAGGGGCCAAGCACCCCAACGCCGCCAAAGCGTTTATCGACTTCCTGCTGAGCGACGAGGTGCAGATCATGTACGCGACCAAGCTCTACTACAACCCGGCCACGGCCGTGAAGCTGCCGGAAGACGTGGCCAAGCAGTTGGAGTTTGACCGCAGTAAAGTGGTGAACTTCGACTACGACACGATCAGCAAGGAAATGTCCGCGTGGCTCGATCGCTTCAACAAAGAGATCGCGCCGCTGACAGGAAAGTAGGTGTCCCTTTGAGCAAGGTAATTGACGTCGAACTGCGCAACATCATGAAGAAGTTCCAGAATAACGTCGTGGTTCGGGATTTCAACCTGCAGGTGGAGCAGGGAGAGTTTGTCTCGTTTCTCGGGCCGTCCGGCTGCGGCAAGACGACCACGCTGAACATGATCGCCGGATTTCTGGACCCGGACGAAGGGGAGCTCTTGATCAAAGGGCGGCGCATGAACGGCGTCCCCCCTTACAAGCGCGAACTGGGCATGGTGTTTCAAACCTATTCGCTGTTTCCGCACATGACGGTGGCGGAAAACGTCGCCTACGGGCTGAAGCTGCGCAAGGTGGGCAAAGCCGAGATGCAGGAGCGGGTGAAGCGGGTGCTGGAATTGGTCAAGCTGCCGCATGTGGCCGACCGCTATCCCAAGCAGTTGTCCGGCGGTCAGCGGCAGCGGATTGCGATCGCCCGCGCACTGGTGATCGAGCCGTCGCTGCTTCTTTTGGACGAGCCGCTCAGCAACCTGGACGCCAAGCTGCGCGAAGAACTGCGCGACGAACTGAAGCGGCTGCACCAGGAGATCGGCGTGACCACCATTTTCGTTACCCATGACCAGGAAGAAGCGCTCTCTTTGTCGGATCGAATCGTCGTGCTGAACCACGGCCGCGTCGAGCAGATCGGCACGCCTGAGGAGATCTACAACCGTCCCGCCTCCGAGTTCGTCCACACCTTCATCGGCAAGACCAATCGCCTGGAAGGAGTCGTACTCGCTCAGGACGGAGAGAGTCTCACCGTGAAAACGATGGGCGGCCTCATCGTCAGGGCGGCCCGGCAGCAGCGGGTGTTTGTTCCTGGCGAAAGAGTGGCGATGTTTGTGCGGCCGGAAAAAATCCGAATGGCGGACGGAGCGGCAGCGAGTGAGGTCAATCACGTCAGCGGCCAGTTGATGATTGCCTCATTTTTGGGCGCCTTTACCGAGTGCGAGGTGAAGGTGGGAGGTCATACCCTGTCCGTTAAGGTGCAGATGGACGGGCAGGGGATGCCGCTTACCCCCGGCAGGGCGGTCAACTGCCGCTGGGAGAGCGAAGACGTGCTGGTCATGCCGGCGGAGAGGGGATAGCCGATGAGCAAGCGTATCTCCATTCTGCTGCTGACGGCGCCGAGCATGATCGTGCTCCTGGGCGTGTTTCTGATTCCGATGCTGCTGATGCTCCTGTTGAGTTTTCAGGACGACACGCAGGCGTTCAGCTTGCAAAACTACCTGTTGTTCATCCAGGACCCATTTTACCTGGAGATTCTGTGGCGGACCATCCGCATCAGCCTCTGGACGGTGCTGTGCACGCTCCTGCTCGGCTTTCCCGTGGCCATGTTCATGGCGCAGGCTTCAGGCCGGATGCGGGGCGTCGTCACCATACTGATTCTGGCGCCGCATCTGATCAGCGTGGTGATCCGCAACTTCGGCTGGGTGGTTGTACTCGGTGAAAAGGGCTGGATCAACGAAACGCTGCTGAGGCTGGGCGTGATCGACCAACCGCTGCGCCTGATGTACAACGAGCTGGGCGTGGTCATTGGCCTGACCGATTCATTTATCGCCTACATGGTGCTGGCGATCGCCACCAGCCTGTATGCGATTGATCCGTCGCTGTCCAAGGCGGCGTCCATTTTGGGAGCGTCTCGCTTGCGGACGTTTTTCACCGTGACGCTGCCGCTCACCCTGCCGGGTATTATCGCCGGTACGACACTGGTGTTCAGCTTGTCGATGAGCGCGTTTGTGACGCCGGCGCTGATGGGGGGCACCTCTGTGAAAGTAATGCCGGTCATCGCCTACGAACAGATTATGTCGACGCTCAACTGGCCGCTGGGAGCGGCACTGTCCTTCCTGCTGCTGGGCAGCACGATCCTGCTGGTCACTCTGTACACGCGGTTGATTGAAACCAAGCGATACAAAGAGGTGTTTGCGTCATGAAAAAGCTGAACGGGTTCGGACTGATCACCTTCTTTGTGCTGCTTCTGGTCAACCTGCCGTTTCTGGTTATCATCCCCAGCTCGTTTACCGCGGCCGGATACCTGTCGTTTCCGCCGGATGGCTTTTCCTGGCAGTGGTACGACAAGATTCTGGATCGGCCGGAGTTTATCGAGTCGTTCTGGTTCAGCCTGCAGCTTGCCGCGATTACGGCCGTGCTGGCGACGCTGATCGGCACGTTGGCGGCCTTTGCCTTGAGCAAGTACAAATTCCGCGGCAGCGGGGTCATCAACGGCCTGCTGCTGTCGCCGCTGACCGTGCCGTCGCTGATCATCGGGATCGCCGCGCTGCTGTTCTTTACGCGGATCGGCATTGCAGGCACGTTTACCGGCCTGCTCCTGGCCCACACGCTGATCTCCATTCCGTACGTGGTGCGGCTGGTGCTGACCGGCCTCAGCACGTTCGACTACACCCTGGAAAAGGCGGGCTACATGCTGGGAGCCCGGCCGCTGCGGGTGTTTTGGGACGTCACACTGCCGCTTTTGCGGCCGGCCATCGTGTCGGGTATGATCTTTTCGTTTCTGACCTCGTTTGACAACGTGACGGTGTCGCTCTTCTTGGTGGCGCCCGACACGACAACGCTGCCGCTGGCTATTTTCACCTACATGCAGGAGACGCTGGACCCGCTGGTGGCCTCCATCTCCGCGGTCGTCATCCTACTCAGCCTGGTGTTTATCGTCTTGCTGGAAAAGGTGTACGGGCTGGAGCGCCTGTTTGGACTCAATTCCCAATCCCATTAAGGAAGAGGCACGATGTCAATTCACTCGTATTTGCAACAACATCACCAACACCTGATCCAGCTCTTGGAAGCCTGCGTCAACATGGATTCCCCCTCACGCGACAAGGAGGCGGGGGATCGGATGGCGGAGTGGTTTGCCCGCTGCTTCGAGGAACTGACCGGAGGCAGGGCGGAGCGAATCCCCAACAGCGTCTACGGCGACCAGGTCCGCTGCGTGCTGGGAAGCGGCAGCAGACAAGTCCTGTTGATTGGCCACTACGACACGGTCTGGCCGCGAGGGGAAGCAGCCCGTCGTCCGTTTTTCATCCGGGAGGGAAAAGCATACGGCCCGGGCGTCTACGACATGAAGGCGGGCGTGCTGCAGGCGATGTTTGCGCTGCGCTCGCTGGCGGAGCTGAACCGTCTGCCGGCTGACAAGCAGGTGGTGCTTTTGCTCAACAGCGACGAAGAAATCGGCAGCCCTACCTCGCGGGCACTCGTCGAACGGGAGGCGTCCCGTTCCCTGGCCGGCTTCGTGCTGGAGCCGCCGATGGAGCCGGACGGCGCGCTGAAGACGTGGCGCAAAGGCAGCGCCCACTTTACTCTGCACGTCCACGGCGTTTCCGCCCACGCCGGGGTGGACCACGACAAAGGAGTGTCGGCGATTGAGGAGCTGTCCCGGCTGGTGCAGTACCTGCACGGACTGACCGACTATGCGAGCGGGACGACCGTCAACGTGGGGCTGGTCAAAGGGGGAATCGGCTCCAATGTGGTGGCCGATTACGCCGAAGCAGAAGTGGACGTCCGGGTGAGGACGCTGGAGGAAGCGCGGCGAATTGAGCGGCTGTTTGCGGGACTGACGCCCAGCCTGTCCGGCGCGCGGTTGACGGTGTCCGGCGGCATCCGCCGTCCGCCGATGGAACGGACGGAGCAGGTCGCCGCCCTGTTTGCCCTGGCCCGGAAGATTGGGGCAGAGGAGTTGGGTATGTCGCTGCGGGAGTCGGGCACCGGCGGCGTCAGCGACGGAAACTTCGCCGCCGCCTGCGGTCTCCCTACCCTTGACGGGCTGGGGGCAAAAGGCGGGTTTGCCCACTCGCCGGAGGAATTTGTGGAGCTGGACGAGATTCCCAGACGCGCTGCCCTGCTGGCTCGGTTGATCGAAGAGGTGTAGCACATGTCGAGGAACAAGCCTGTTTGTTGATGGACAACCCTTTTGCGCAGCGTCTGCCGGCTATGTCCGGCTGCGAGCGCAAAGGGGTATTTTGCTGTGTGCAAGCCGGCAGAGGCAAAAAAAAATGCGCCTGCTGTGCGCAGGCGCCGGAAAGCGGGTTATTGTCCCGCTTCGCCGATAAACTCGGCTTTCTCTTTGCCGAACTTGTAGATATACACCTGGGAGTGCTTGTTGTCTCCCTTTTCGTCAAAGCTCACTTTGGTAAACAAACCGTTGAATTCGCTTGTGGCGCGGATGGCGTTCATCACCTGTTCGCGCGTCGGCTTTTTGCCGCCGTTTTCCTTGATCGCCTGCTCGATGCCGTTCAGAGCGACCAGGGTTGCGTCATAGGCAAACGGAGAAAATGCGCCCGGTTCCTTGTTGAATGCCGATTTGAACCGTTCCACCCACTTCTTGCCTTCCTCCTGGGAGCGGATGTCGCTGACCACGGTTGCGTAGACGATGCCTTCTGCGGCAGGTCCGGCGATTTTGTACATGTCGTTCGACTCCAGCCCTTCACCGCCCATGAATTGGCCCGTGTAGCCCTTCTCGCGGGCCTGCTTGGCGATGATTCCCAGCTCGGCGTACATGCCGCCGTAGAAGACGAGGTCGGGCTTGTGTGCCACCAGTTGGTTCACGATTGCGCTGTAGTCTTTTTCGCCGGGGTTGATGCCTTCATAGGCCACCTCTTTCACACCCAGCTCTTTGAACGCCTTGCGCACCTCATCGGCCAGCCCCTGTCCGTACGCGGTCTTGTCGTGGGCGATGTAGACGGTGGTAATGCCCATCTTTTCCTTGGCGTATTTGGCTGCTGCCGGCGCGATCTGGTCGTTGCGCGCCACCAGGCGGTTTACGCTCTTTTTGCCTGCTTCCGTCAGTTCAACGCCGGTGTTGGCCGGAGAGATCATCGCAAGTTTGCCTTCCTCGTACTTGACGGACGAGGGGATGGCGACACCGGTGTTGTAGTGGCCGATCACGGCGTATACATCCGGGTCGGCGATCAGCATTTCCGCATTGGAGACGCCGATTTTCGGGTCTGCCTGGTCGTCCTGCGGGAAGAGCTGCAGGTCAAAGCCCAGCTTTTTGAAGTCTTCCATGCGGTCCTGGACGGCCAACTGCGCCCCCAGCTTGATCCCGTCGCCCTCCAGCGACTGCGTGCCGGACAGCGGGCTTTGCGTGGCGATTTTGATAACGTTGGAGCCGGCGTTTCCGCCGCTGCCTTCATTGCCTCCCGAAGAAGTGGAATTGCCCCCGCCGCAGCCGGCAACGAGCGAACCTGCCAGCAATCCGGCAAGCAACAAGCGAACGGTTTGTGATTTCATGACGTAACCCCCATATCATTTGTGAGAAATATATTTTTCTCTAACATATCAGGATATAGCATATACGTCAATGAATATTCCGTATTGTGTGAAAATGGAAATTGTTTTGGACATAAACGGTCGGCGCGCAGCAAAAAAGTCCCGGGATGACCGGGACTTCAATTCATTCCGGAAGTCTATTTTCTGTCAACCGGCAGCGTCACCGTAAAACAGGGGCCGTCCGCCTCATTTCGCACGGAAATGCTTCCGCCGTGGGCTTCGAAGACGGCGCGGGCGATGGCCAGACCGAGGCCGTGCTTGCCCGATTTGCCTTTGCGAAAACGCTGGAACAGATGGGGCAGCAGGGCTTCCTCGATGGGCGGCCCGTCATTGGAGATGGTGACGGTCACCGTATCGCCCGTCTGGGTACCGGTGATCGTCAGCCGGCTGTTTGCGTAGCGGAGTTGATTTTCCAGGATGTTGACGAACGCCGTGCTGAGCTGTTCGCCGTCTCCTTCCAGCACCAGCGCAGCAGGCAGACGCAGTTCCCAGTTGACGGCCGGGTTGAGCACAGAGAGGCGCTGCTGCAGGAGGCTGAACATTTCCGCCAAATCGACGCGCCCCATCTGCATCATCTGGGAGACCGACTCGATCTTCGTCAGGTAGAGGAGCTGACCTACTACCTTTTCCAGCCGCTTGCTCTCTTCCATGATGATCTCCAGCCCTTTTTCCGCCTGCGGGCCTTTAAACACGCCTTCCAGCAGGCCGTGGGCATACCCCTGTATCGCCATGATCGGTGTCTTCAACTCGTGCGAGATGTTTTGGATAAAGTGGCGCTGCGACTCGTCGTATTCCTTCAGTTGGCTTTTCATCGACTCAAACGAGCGGGCCAGCTGGCCAATCTCGTCCTCCCGGTCCATCGTCAGCGGGATGTCGAACTGCCGGCGGGCAATCTTTTGGCACGACTCGTCCAAGGTACGCAGCGGTTTGCTCAGATAGCGGCTGAACCAGACAGCCAACAGCCAGCTCACCAGCAGCAGAATAATGAAGATGATCATAAACTGGCGGGTCAAGAGCGCATTGATCTGGTTCAGTTCCCGCTCCTTGGAGAAGAGGACGAGGTAGTAGGGAAAGCCGTGGTAATCCATCAGCTTGCTGACAAACAGGTAGTCCTCCCCGCCCCGTTCGAGCGTGCCGTGCTGCAGCCGGTTCCGGGGAAAGGAGGACGCCCCCCTGAACAGGTCGACTGTGTCCTCGTAGGAGAGATTGTCTGTCAAGCGCTTGCCCAGCACATGGCCGTCCGCGGAAAAGACGATCATGTCAAACGAGTATTCATAGCGCGACAGGAGCAATTGCAAAAAGTAGGGAGCGGCCGCGGGAACGGGGAGCAGCTCGTTGTGCTCGTTGAAGGCGATGTGTTCCGACAGGGTGTAGAACTCTTCCTCCAAAAGGGCATACGTGTTGTTGACCAGATAATGCTTGACGGCAAAGGGATAGACGATGCCCACGCCGATCCCCAGCACGCTGGTCAGCAGCATGAACAAGATCAATATCTGCCGGGAGAGCGGCAGGTTTTTCAAACGGAATTTATTCATCATGGGATTCATCACGGCCGGGTCAAACGGTAGCCGAAGCCATAGACGGTCTCCAGCGGGAATTTGGGCATTTTTTTGCGGATGCGTTTGACCAGGTCATCCACCGCCCGGTCCGATCCGATGTAATCCTCTCCCCAGATGGCCGTCAAGATTTGTTCCCGGTTCAGGGCAAGCCCCTGGTTGTGCAGGAGGTAGATGATCAGTTCAAACTCCTTGGTGGTCAACTCGATCAGGTTGTCCCCTTCCTTGACCAGCCGGCCTTTCTCCGAAATCAGGTACGGCCCTACCGCGACCCAATCCTGGTACGCCTGCGGCTGGGCTGCTGCGAGGACTGGCCCTTTTTCGTACGTGCGCTGCAGCAATTTTTGCACCCGGATGACCAGTTCCCGGGGCAAAAACGGTTTGGCCAGATAGTCGTCGCTGCCCAGCTCCAGCCCGATGATTTTGTCGATGTCCTGATCCCGGGCGGAGATGAAAATGATCGGCACGTCCGATTTGCTGCGTATCAACCGCAGGAGCTCGTATCCGTCAATGTCGGGCAGCATGATGTCCAAAATCCAGATGTGGGGCTGTTCCGGCTCGTCCAGCACCGGCAGCACGTCGGCCCCGCTGGAAAACGCCCTGACCCGGAAACCGGCGCTTTCCAGGTAGGACTGCAAAAGCCCCAGCAGATTGGTTTCGTCGTCCACGAGATAGACGAGGTAGGGAGTCTGCATGGTTCATTCCTCGCTTTGCCTCAGTCGTTTGGTAACATTGTAGCACAGCGCCGTTGGTGATGTGTGGGAGGGGCGTATGAGAATCGTGCAAAACGTGTGGAAGCAGGATTCTCCTGTCACGCGCAGAAAAGAGAGGAAGGCAATGAGAAAACTGGAAAGGAGCGCTCCCATGCGAAGACGCACACCATTCATGTTGACGCTGCTGACTCTGGCGCTGCTCACGGCGTGTACCGGAAAACCGGGCGACACCACGCCCCAGCCGGAGCAACCGCCCGCTCCCCATGTAGAAACACCTCCGACCGAACAGCCGAAATACGCTTACACCGCCCCGTTTACCGGTCTGGGAAGCCCGGTGAAGCTGGAACAGCGGCCGATCATGGTGATGATCAACAACGCGCCGGCTGCGCGTCCGCAGTCCGGGTTGAATCAGGCAGACCTGGTGTACGAGGTGCTGGCGGAGGGGGAAATGACCCGTTTTCTCGCTGTCTTTCACAGCCAGCGGCCGGACGTGATCGGCCCGGTACGCAGCATTCGCCAGTATTTTATCGAGATTGGCGTCGGCCTGGACGCCGTGCTCGTACACGCGGGCGGCAGCCCGGAAGCACTGGCGACGCTGGCACGTTCCGACTACAGTCATCTGGACGAGATTCCCAACGGCCGTTATTTTTGGCGGGAAACGTTTCGCAACCCGCCGCATAATCTCTACACCAAGCCCGACCTGATCGAGCAGGCGATCCGCGACAAGGGCATGCGGACGAACAGCGATCTGCCGCGGATGTCCTTTTTGCCGGCTGATGCTGAGATTACCGGGGGAGAGCCGGCCAGTCAGATCGACATCACGTTCCATCGCCTGAACAAGGCAGCTTTTCAGTACGACAATGAAAAGAAAAAATACCTGCGTCTGACCGACGGCAAGCCGCACCTCGACCTGACAACCGGCGAGCAGTTATCCGCCACCAACGTGCTGGTTATCGCCGCCCGACACCGCGTGCTGGACAAGGAAGGACGGCGCCAGGTGGATGTAGTCGGCCCGGGTGACGGCTATCTGTTTGAACAGGGAATGGCGCGCAAGATCAAGTGGAAGCGGCAGGGCGGCATCATTCGCGCGTATGAGGACGCGGCCATGACCAAGGAACTGCCGCTGCTGCCGGGCAACACGTGGGTGGAGATCGTCCCCAACGCACCATCGCTGTCCCACTATGTGAAATACCAATAAGGGCTTGCGAAGTGGCGCCATATCTTCTAAGATTAGAATAGCCTTAGGGCTTTAGTGCTTGAAAATTTTACAGTGAAAAACATTCCCTGCGAAATGATGGGGTGATTGTGATGCAATTGGAAAAATTGAAAGGCAAAGGGATCGAGCAGCTTTTTGAAGCGATTCTCTCCCTGGAAACCATCGAGGAGTGCTATCGCTTTTTCGACGATCTCTGTACCGTGAACGAAATGCAGTCGCTGGCGCAGCGCCTGGAAGTGGCCCGCATGCTGCGCAAGGGGTACACGTACAACCAGATCGAAGCGGAGACAGGAGCGAGCACGGCGACCATCTCCCGTGTGAAGCGCTGTCTGAACTACGGCAACGACGGCTACCAACTGGCGCTGGAGCGGATCGGCAAGTAGAGTGGGAGGCAGACATCGGTGATTGACTATCGTGGCTGGCGCCATACCTTCAAACTGGACCCGGACAAAACGATTGGCGACGAGGCATTGGAAGCGTTGTGCGAGTCGGGGACGGATGCGATCATCGTCGGCGGCACCTATGGCGTGACGTACGACAACACGCTGGAGTTGATGGCACGGGTCCGCCGCTACGCGGTCCCGGCCGTGTTGGAAATCTCCTCGCTGGATGCGGTAGTGCCCGGCTTTGACGCCTATTTCATACCACTGGTGCTCAACGCGGGCGATCCGGACTGGATCTTTGCGCCGCATGTCTCCGGCCTGAAGGCGTACGGTTCCTACATCCACTGGGAAGAGATCTTCACGGAAGGCTACCTGATCGCCAACCCCGAGGCTAGCGTGGCGCAGTTGACCAAGGCCCGCCCAATCGCAGACAGCGACGAGGCCAAAGCATATGCCCAGGTGGCGGCAAACATTTGCCGCCTGCCCATCGTCTATGTGGAGTACAGCGGCACCTACGGCGACCCGGAACTGGTCCGGGCGTGCCGGGCGGGAGCCGAAGGGGCGCATCTGTTTTACGGCGGCGGCATCCGCACACCGCAGCAGGCGGCGGAGATGGCGGCGATCGCCGACACGGTCGTGGTGGGCAACGTGATCTACGACGACTTGCAGGCGGCGCTCGCGACGGTTGCCGCTGTCAAAGGCGTGCAGAAGCAGCGGTAAGGGAAAAGGAGACTCATTGATGAGTCTCCTTTCAGTTTGTAGACTAAGTCCGTGGCGCATGGGTGATCGGGCCCGCTCGCTCTCTTGACGCCCAGCAAAGAAGTGGATGATGTCCGCTCCAAGACGTGACGCGGGCAGGGGGCAAACATCTGGGTGTTTCGACGAAGTGAGACTTGTGCCCCCTGTTTTTCCCGCGTCTTTCGTTTTTCCGCTGGGCAGGTCGTCAAAGGAGCTCATCGTAACCCGCTCGGTCTATTTCAAAGTCCAGTGACCCTTCGACAAATCGGTAACCGCCCGCCAATACTTCCGGAATCTCTGCAAACAGGCCCAACTGGTCCTGGAATGCGGACAAATCGGCAATGACCAGGCTCTTTTGTTGGTAGTAATGGGATTCCATATCCGGACGATCCGTTCGTTGATAGACAAGGTAAGCCGTTCCTGGCGAAAATTGCTTTTCCGGTTCGACCAATTCCTGATCAGCCTTTGTCATCGCGGTCTGCATGCGCTCTTCCTTGCCGACGATCCGGGCCTGTTCGATTTTGTACGAGAAACGTCCGCTCACCATCTCCTTTTTTTGCCTTCTCGATGAAATCTGTCATCTCGTTGCCTCCTTCCTCCCATTTATTAGATAGCCGGACTCGCGAAATGGTTTTTTATTTCACCTGAAAATGTGGAAAAAATTCCAATAATCAACAAACTTTTGTGTTACGATGTTGGTAAACGGCAAACGGCCAAAATCTGTGTGTTTCCATTGGGGAAGTGCCGATTATGAACTAGACAAAATGCCGTCCGGCACCAAAAAAAGGGCGCCCGTATTCCGTGGGGCGACCCTTTGTCTGCTTTGCCCGACGCCGGGTGTGGCAGATGGCGCTTATCTGCGATGGCTGGAGGGCACATAATCCGGAAAGTCGGTAATGATGCCGTCAACGCCCGCAATCAGCAGCGGATTCACCTCGGCCCGTTTGCGCACGGTCCAGGCGAAGACCTGCATGCCGCGTTCGTGGATGCGGTCGGTCAGATCGGCGGTCACCAGATTGCGGCTGGGGTTCACGTAGTTGGCGTAGGTCGCAAACTCGTCCAGCATCGCGTCTGTCAAATGACTCGCCTTGTTGGTCAGCACACCGATCGGTATGTCCGGCAGGAGCTTGTGAAACCGTTTCAGCGATTCAAAATGGAAGGACTGCACGATAACCTTTGCGCTGCGTGCCTTATCCATGCCGCGCTTCTGCAGGGCGTCGGCCACCTTGCTTTCTACACCGGGATACAGCTCCGGCGACTTCAGCTCGATCAGGATGCCGATTTTGCCGCGGAATTCGTCCAGCACCTGGTCAAGGGTAGGGATCGGTTCCCCGGCAAAGGCGGAGTGGAAGAAACGGCCCGCATCCAGCCTGAGCATCTCCTTGAGGGTGAGGGCGCCTACGCGGCCGGTGCCGTTGGTCGTCCGATCGACCGTATTGTCGTGGATGACCACGAGATGACCGTCCTTGCTGACGTGCACGTCAAGCTCGATGTAATCCGCCTTCATCTCCACCGCCTTGCGAAACGCGGCCATGGTGTTCTCCGGTGCGTAGCCGGAAGCCCCCCGGTGTGCGATCGTTTCCGTCCGGTGGTACGAAAAATCGGATGCGACGGTCAAAACGGCAGCCGGCTGAAGCAGCGCCGTCAACAGGGTGGCGGACAAGGTGATTCCCGTGCGAAACATGCGCATCTCCTCCCTAGATTATCAGTATGTGAATGTGCGGGTCTTTGGTTGCAGGGGGAAGAAATGTATCGCCCATTCTGTTCACACACGAATCCGTAATCGTGTGTGCATGATCCAAAGAGTTGCCGGAAAGGAAGGTAGCAAATGAGACCTGTTGCGCGAAGTCGGTTGCGGCTGGCGGCGGGAGTGTGCTTCTACCGCCTGAAACGGTACGCAGAGTGGCTGCTGGGGGGAAAGCAGTATTCGCGTGAAAAGCAAAGCGAACTCTTGCCCCATCTGCACATCCGTCATCAGACGCCGCTCCTGCGTCGGCTCAAGAATGTGGACATGTGGATGCAGCACAACAAAATCATCAATCTGCGCCTGGCTGCCGAACGGCTGAACGGGGTGATCGTTCGTCCCGGGGAAACCTTTTCCTATTGGCGGCTGATCGGCAAGCCGACGCGTAGGAAAGGGTACGTGGAGGGCATGCTGTTGTCACACGGCCGCGTCATATCCGGTGTGGGGGGAGGACTGTGCCAGCTGTCCAACCTTGTATACTGGATGACCCTGCACACTCCGCTGACGGTCACGGAGCGGCATCGGCACGGCTATGACGTGTTTCCCGACGCCAACCGGACCCAGCCGTTCGGCAGCGGGGCCACCTGTTTTTACAACTACCTCGATCTGCAAATCGCCAACCAGACTCAGCAATCGTTCCAGCTGCACGTGTTTCTCACCGACACTCACCTCGTCGGCGAGTGGAGAGCCGAATACCCTCCCACGCGGCGGTACGAAGTGTACGAAAAGGAGCATGCCATTACCCCGGCCATCTGGGGAGGCTACGAGCGAACCAATGTCCTGCACCGCCGGGTGTACACGCTGGACGGAGAATGGCTCGATGACGAATTTATCGCGGAAAATCGCGCGATGATGATGTACGAACCGCTGCTGTCGTCCCAGCAATCCCGCTGACAGCGATGCGAGGGGACGTTATGGACTGCCGGTGATATTGGATGCGCCATGAAAAGGACCGCCGCTGCTCCTGCGCGGGTACGGCGGTCTTTCCGTTGGCAGGGATTGCATGAGCGAGGGATCGGATTCAACTGGAACTTGCCTTCGATCTGTGCGAAAATAGGAACATATGCTTTCGTTCGGGAGCGCTTTGACAGGCAAGAAAGGTGGACGTATACATATGGCAACAATTGACCGAATTTTAGCTGGACTGAATCCGCAGCAGCGGGAAGCGGTCCTGACCACGGAGGGGCCGGTGCTGATTCTGGCGGGTGCGGGCAGCGGCAAGACCAAGGTGCTGACCCAGCGCATCGCCTACCTGATCAGCGAAAAACAGGTGGCGCCGTGGAGCATCCTCGCCATTACCTTCACCAACAAGGCGGCGCGGGAAATGCAGAGCCGCGTGGCGTCCATCGTCGGCGCGGGAGCGGAGGACATCTGGATCTCGACGTTCCACTCGCTGTGCGTGCGGATATTGCGGCGGGACATCGACCGCCTGGGGATCAGCCGCAGCTTCTCCATTCTTGACGCGGGCGACCAGCTGTCCGTCATCAAGCAATGCCTCAAGGAATTGAATCTCGATCCGAAGAAATACGAACCGCGCGCCATCCTGGCGGCAATCAGCGGAGCGAAAAACGAGCTGACGGACCCGGCGGCGTACGCCAAACGGGCGGCCGATCCGTACAGCCAGGTCGTGGCCAGGGTGTACGAGGCGTACCAGAAAAAGCTGAAGAGCAACCAGTCGCTGGACTTCGACGACCTGATCATGACGACGGTCCGGTTGTTCAAGGAAGTGCCGGAAGTGCTGGAATACTACCAGAAAAAGTTCCGCTACATCCATGTGGACGAGTACCAGGACACCAACCGGGCCCAGTACATGCTGATTTCCATGCTGGCCGACCGCTACCGCAACGTCTGCTGCGTCGGGGACGCCGACCAGAGCATTTACAAGTGGCGCGGCGCGGACATTTCCATCATTTTGAACTTTGAAAAGGACTATCCGGAAGCGAAAATGATCAAACTGGAGCAAAACTACCGCTCCACCAAGACGATTTTGCAGGCGGCCAACCAGGTAATCGCCCACAATGTCATGCGCAAGGAGAAAAAGCTCTGGACGGAAAATCCGACCGGGGAAAAGATCGGCTGCTATCAGGGTGATTCCGAGCACGACGAGGCGTACTTCATCGTGGACACGATCAACAAGCTGATGCCCGCCTACAAGCGCTACGACAAGTTCGCCGTGCTCTACCGGACCAACGCCCAGTCCCGCGTGGTCGAGGAAGTGTTTATCAAATCGAACATTCCGTACACGATCGTGGGCGGCACGAAATTCTACGATCGCAAGGAAATCAAGGACATTCTCGCCTATCTGCGGGTCATCTCCAACCCCGACGATGACATCAGCCTGGCGCGGATCATCAATGTGCCAAAGCGCAACATCGGGGAGACGACCGTGGAAAAACTGCAGAACTACGCCAGCGCGCACGGCCTGTCGCTTTACGGTGCGATTCAGGAAGTGGGCTACATGGGGCTGCCGACGCGCACGACCAACGCCATCCTCGCCTTTAACGAGCTGATCACCAACCTGATGCAGATGACCGATTACCTGACGGTGACAGAGCTGGTGGAAGAGGTGCTGAAGCGGACCGGCTACCGGGAGGCTTTGAAAGAGGAGAAGACGCTGGAGGCGACCGCCCGTCTGGAAAACATTGAGGAGCTGTTGTCCGTTACCCAGGAGTTTGAGCGGAAAAACGACGACAAGAGCCTGCTCGCCTTCCTCACCGACCTGGCGCTGATTGCCGACATTGACACGCTGACGGAGGACGGGACAGCAGAAGAAGACCCCTCCGCGGAAGGCCAGGTCGTGCTGATGACCCTGCACAGCGCCAAGGGGCTGGAGTTCCCCGTGGTCTTTCTGGTCGGCATGGAGGAAGGGGTGTTTCCGCACAGCCGGGCGCTGTTTGACGAAGGGGAAATGGAGGAGGAGCGCCGCCTCGCCTACGTCGGCATCACCCGGGCGGAAGAGCGCCTCTACCTGACCTGCGCCCGGATGCGCACCCTGTTTGGCCGGACCACGAACAATCCCCCTTCCCGCTTTTTGCAGGAAATTTCCGCAGAACTATTGGACGGCAGCCCGGTGATCGAGGGACGCTTTGCCCGTATCGGGGTGTTCGGCCAGCGGGAAGCGGCTGGTCGGCCGTTTGGCGCGCAGACACAGACGGGGCTGCGATCCGCGACAGGCATGCGGACGGGTGCCTCGCCGTTTGGCCGGCCTGCGCAGTCTGCGGCCAAGCTGCCGGGTCACGGCGCGGCCGCAGGTATCGACTGGAAAGTGGGCGAAAAGGTGAAGCACGGAAAATGGGGCATCGGAACAGTGGTCAAGGTGAAGGGAAGCGGAGACGACATGGAGCTGGACATCGCCTTCCCCAGCCCGATCGGCATCAAGAAACTGCTGGCTAAGTTTGCCCCGATTGAACGAGCTTAACAAAAAGTGAAATATGAAACGGTATAGCAAAGGATGAATGAGATGGACCGATTGACGGCAGAAGCACGAATTCGCGAACTGCGGGAACAAATCGAGCGGCATAACCGTCTGTATTACGTAGAGGACCGACCGGAAATTACGGACCAGGAATACGACATGCTCATGCGGGAACTGCAGGATCTGGAAGACCTGTTCCCGGACATGGTGACGCCCGATTCGCCGACACAGCGGATCGGGGGCGAACCGCTGCCCTTTTTTGAAAAAGTGGTGCACAAGACGCCGATGCTCAGCCTGAGCAACGCGTTTGACGACGAGGACCTGCGCGACTTTGACCGGCGCGTGCGGCAGACGGTGGGCAGCCAGACCGTCCACTACGTCTGTGAGCTGAAAATCGACGGGCTGGCCGTCTCCCTGCACTACGAAAACGGCTTGTTCGTCAAGGGGGCGACCCGCGGTGACGGCACCACCGGAGAGGACATCACGCAGAATCTCCGGACGATCCGGTCCATCCCGCTGCGCTTGACCCGGCCGCTGACACTGGAGGTGCGGGGCGAGGCGTACATGCCGCGCAGCGCGTTTGAAAAGCTGAACCGGGAGCGGGAAGAGCGGGGGGAAGCGCTGTTTGCCAACCCGCGCAACTCGGCGGCCGGTTCGCTGCGCCAGCTCGATCCGAAAATTGCCGCGTCCCGCCAACTGGACACGTTTATCTACAGCATCGGCGAGCTGCAGGGGGAGAGCGTGGAGTCGCACAGCGAAGGGCTTAACCTGCTGGAGTCGCTGGGCTTCAAGGTCAACCCGGAGCGACGGGTGTTTGACAACATCGAGGATGTGATCGAATTCGTCCACGGCTGGACGGACAAGCGGCGGAACCTGCCGTACGACATCGACGGCATGGTGATCAAGGTGGACAGCTACGCCCAGCAGCAGGAACTGGGCTTTACCGCCAAAAGCCCGCGCTGGGCGATCGCCTACAAATTCCCGGCGGAAGAGGCGGTCACGATTCTGGAGGGCATCGAGGTGTCCGTGGGCCGCACGGGGACAGTCACTCCGACCGCCCTGCTGAAGCCGGTCAGCCTGGCGGGAACGACGGTCAAACGGGCTTCCCTGCACAACGAGGACATCATCCGGGAAAAGGGGCTGTTGATCGGCGACCACGTGGTGGTCAAGAAGGCGGGGGACATCATCCCCGAGATTGTGGCCGTCCTGCCCGAACGGCGAACCGGCGGGGAAGTGCCGTTTTCCATGCCGACGCACTGTCCGGAATGCGGCAGCGAACTGGTTCGCCTGGACGATGAGGTGGCCCTGCGCTGCATCAATCCGATGTGTCCGGCGCAGATTCGCGAAGGCATCATCCACTTCGTTTCCCGGCAGGCGATGAACATCGAGGGGCTCGGAGAGAAAGTGGTGGCCCAGCTGTTTAACGCCGGCATCATTCACAGCGTCGCCGACCTCTACTATCTGCACCAGCAGCGGGACGTGCTGCTCGGCATGGAGCGGATGGGCGAAAAGTCGGTCGACAACCTGCTGGCGGCAATCGAAGCCAGCAAGGAAAACTCGCTGGAGCGGCTGCTGTTTGGCCTCGGCATCCGCCTCGTCGGAGCCAAGGCGGCGCGCGTCCTGGCCGAACACTTCGGCGACATGGACGCCATCATGCGCGCCAGTGAGGAAGAACTGACGCAGATCAACGAGATCGGACCGAAAATGGCTGCCAGCCTCGTCAACTACTTCCGGCAGCCGCAGGCCGAAGCAGTGATCGAACGGCTGAAGGCGGCAGGCGTCAACATGACCTACAAGGGCGTACGGGCGGAAAGCGGAGCCGACCTGCCGCTGGCCGGTAAAACGATTGTCCTCACCGGCACGCTGTCCAGCATGACCCGCCAGGAAGCGGAAGAAGCGATAACGCGCCTGGGCGGCAAAGTGACGGGCAGTGTCAGCAAAAAGACCGACCTGGTCATTGCCGGTGAAAAGGCAGGCTCCAAACTGGAAAAAGCGGAAAAACTGGGTGTGGCCGTCATGGACGAGGCCGGCTTTTTGCAGCTTTTGGAAGGGAACAACAAGTAGCCATACAGCGGCCACCTGTGTTTGAGAACGGGAAAGGGTGTGGTAAGCATGTATCGCTTGCTGCGTGCGGGAATGGTCATAACGGCGCTGGCGCTTCTGGCAGGCTGCAGCGAGAACGAGCGGAGCAAGCCGGTGACCCCTGCAGTGACAGCGGCCGCCATACCGGGTGACTTGACCTACCAAGACGTTCTGCAAAAAGGGGAAGTGGTGCACAACCTGGCGATGACAGCGGATGCCCGGCAGGTCTGGGTGGGGACCCACTCCGGTCTGTACAGCTCGGCCGGCGGCGGTTTGTGGGGACTTCTCTTCCCGCAGTTGGAGCAGGAGGACGTAGCGGGCTGGTATGTCGATCCGCAGAACCCACGGCAGATCTTCATGGCCGGAAGTGACGGGGTCATGCGCTCCACAGACGGGGGAGAGACGTGGAATCGGGCGGACGAAGGGCTTCCCAAGCCGGCCAATATTCGCAGTTTTATCGGCACACGTGAGGGTGACCAGATCCGGTTGTTTGCCTTTGTCACCGGCGAGGGCATTTACCAGTCGTCTGACGAGGGTGACCAGTGGAAGATGTGGCTGCCGCTGGATCAGGAAGTGTACGCGATGGATTACAATCCGCTGGAAGACCGCCTGTACGTGGCTGCGCAATACAATCTGCTCTATCACGAGAGCGGGCAGTGGTACACGGAAACGGTACCGAATGTGCAGCAGATTTACTGTCTGGCCGTCGACCGGACGACGGGGATACTGGCGGTAGCCACCGAACAGGGCATCATGGAAAAAGAGGACGGAGAGTGGCGACCGCTTGCGGCCAAGGCTCCGGAAAAGCTGATCGTGGTTGCGCCCGGAGCAGGCCCGTACAGGTGGGTGGGCATCGGCGAATCTGCCTTTGTGTACGCACTCACTGATGACAAGTGGACGAAGTGGAACTGACCACCCAGGCGAGAAACAAGGGCGTTATGCCTGTTTGCAAATACAAGGGAGTACTGGTTATGAAAATGAAAAAACAGTCCAAGTTCTATTCACTGGCGTTGACGGCACTCCTGTCGGTTGTCACAGCGGGCTGCTCGTTTTGGCCCGGGGGCGGCCAGAAAAACAACCTGCCGCCCAATCCCACCATCACTTCGGTGGTGGCGGTGTCGGAAGATTACTACGGGAGCATCGTTCCTTACAAACCCAACCAGACACGCGGCATGCTGGCAGGAAACAGCTACCGGATCGATTTCAGCCGTCTGGAGCTGGGGTTGATGGAAATTGCCCGTGATACGTTTCCCACGGACGAGTACCTGTTTCAGGAAGGGCAGCAGATAAAAGCGGAACAGGTCAGCGAATGGATTGCGCAGTACAATATCAAAGCCCCGGACGGAAAAAAGAAGACGGGCTTGCTCGTCAATGTGCTGGAGCACGACTATCTGGAGAAGCAGCAGAAGCAGTTGGCCGGCATGGTGCTCGGCATCTCCCTGTCGCCGATCTACATGGACGCGACGGGCAAGGAGAAGACCTACAATACGGATGAACTGCGCGCCAAAGGGCAGCAGGTGGCCGCCCGCATCGTGCAGGCGGTCCGCGCAGACAATCCGCAGATCCCGATCGTGCTCGCGCTCTACCAGGTGCCGGACAAAAACTCGACGCTGGTGCCGGGCCATTTCATCATGTCGGGAACCGTAAACGCCAATGAGACTGCCATTTCCAAATGGCAGCCCATTAACGAGGAATACTTCCTGTTCCCCAGCGATGTTGCGGAGAAAAATTATGCACAGCAATCGCTGCAGTTCGACAAGTTTAAGCGGCAAACGCAAAACTTCTTCGGAGAATACATCGGCATGACCGGACTTGGTCGATTCATGGGCGGCAAGTTGACGGAACTCACCATTACCGCAACAGCCGAGTACGATTCACGAACAGAGGTGCTGCAGTTCACACAATTTGCTGCAGCTGCGATTGATGAGGCGTTTGACAAAAGCGTGCACGTCAATCTGTACGTGCAGTCGATCAACCGGCCGTTGGCGATTTACATCCGGCCGGCCAGCGGAGAGCCGTACATGCACATCTATCGTCAGTAAAAACGTCCTGTCTATTGGCAAGAAAGCGAGAAATACTTCATATATGAAAATGAAAAAGCCGGTTTTCCCGCGTATACGGGGATGACCGGCTTCTGTTTTCGCAAGCAGCAACTTCATCATGATGAAGATATCAAGTGAAGTAAATAAGGAGACACTTTTGTCTACGTGTGTTCAGATAATTGCACATTTTTGTTCATATCCAATTCCATTTACGGACTGTTGCTTTTCGGTAAAAATGCAAACACTATAGTGGTCTGCAGGTCGTACAAGGTTGGTATGATCCTTGCATATAATTTGTGATGACAATTTGGAGAACATGATAAGGAGGCGTCACAGATGCAAGTGGAATTCAAAAACGAGCCGTTTACCAATTTTAGCTTGCCGGAGAACAAGAAGGCGTTTGAAGAAGCGCTTGCCAAAGTGGAAAGCGAGCTGGGCCGCGAGTACGATCTGATCATCGGCGGCGAGCGCATCAAAACGGAAAAGAAATCCCGCTCCATCAACCCTTCCAATAAAGAACAAGTGATCGGGATCGTTTCCCAGGCCGATCAGGCCCTGGCGGAAAAAGCGATTCAGGTTGCCGCTCAAACCTTTGAGAGCTGGAAAGCTGTTCCGGCGGAAGCGCGTTCCCGCTACCTCTACAAAGCAGCTGCCATTCTGCGCCGCCGCAAACACGAATTTTCTGCGTGGCTGGTCAAGGAAGCAGGCAAGAGTTGGGCAGAAGCCGACGCTGACACGGCGGAAGCGATCGACTTCATGGAATACTACGGACGCCAAATGGACAAACTGGCTCAACGCCATCCGCTGACCCGCATTCCGGACGAAGACAACGAACTGTACTACATCCCGCTGGGCGTTGGCATCGTGATCCCGCCGTGGAACTTCCCGCTGGCGATCATGGTGGGCATGACCACGGCTGCAATCGTAGCGGGCAACACGGTTGTGCTGAAGCCGGCATCCACCACGCCGGTCATCGCTGCGAAGTTCATGGAAATCCTGGAAGACGCAGGCGTTCCGGCGGGTGTCGTCAACTTCGTGCCTGGTTCCGGCAGCGAAATCGGCGACTTCCTCGTGGAGCATCCGCTGACCCGCTTCATCAGCTTTACCGGTTCCCGCGATGTGGGCCTGCGCATTAATGAACTGGCGGCCAAACACCGTCCGGGCCAAAAATGGATCAAGCGCCTCGTTGCCGAGATGGGCGGTAAAGACTCCATCATCGTAGACAACGACTGCGATCTGGAACTGGCGGCGCAAGCCATCGTGACATCCGCGTTTGGCTTCTCCGGTCAAAAATGTTCCGCATGCTCCCGGGCGATCGTTCACCAGGATGTATATGACCAGGTGCTGAACCGCGTCGTGGAGCTGACGAAACAGCTCACCGTCGGCGATGTTCGCAATCCGGAATTCTTCACCGGTCCGGTTGTTGACGAAAAAGCATACAACAAGATTCTCGAATACATCGAGATCGGTAAACAGGAAGGCAAGCTGATGGTCGGCGGCGAAAAAGGACCGGACAGCGGCTACTTCATCATGCCGACCGTATTTGCCGATGTTGATCCGCAGGCGCGCATCATGCAGGAAGAAATCTTCGGTCCGGTGGTGGCCTTTACCAAGGCACGTGACTTTGACCACGCGCTGGAAATCGCCAACAACACCGAGTACGGCCTGACCGGCTCCGTAATCAGCCGCAATCGCGCGCATCTGGAAAAAGCACGCACCGAATTCCACGTGGGCAACCTGTACTTCAACCGCAAGTGCACTGGTGCTCTGGTTGGCGTGCATCCGTTCGGCGGCTTCAACATGTCCGGTACGGACTCCAAAGCGGGCGGTCCGGACTACCTGCTGCTGTTTACGCAGGCCAAACTTGTTTCCGAAAAACTGTAATCAACGAGACGACAAAGGCTGCCCCCATACGGGGCAGCCTTTTTGCTGCTCCAGCCGCTCTTTTCGCCCGCAAATAAAACAAGCCCGTTGAAAAACGGACGAAAGAGTGGCTGGTGACCATTTATTTTGCATAGATGCCAAAAATTTTGGCATTTTCAATGATGTCTCTGTGATTGTTCATGTTACTTTTTGGATGGGGAGTAGAAGCGATAGTTGTTTCGCCCGCTGCTCTTGGCCTTGTACAGAGCCTGGTCCGCGTGGCGCAGCAGTTGATCCGTGTCAGTGCCGTCGTGGGGAAAGAAGGCGATACCGATGCTGGTGGTGATGGAAAACTGTTGCTTGGCAATCAACCACGGCTGCTGGAGCACGTCCAGGATGCGGGCTGCCACTTTGGCCGCCTCTGTCTCCGATTCCAGGGATGTCAGCAGGATAACGAATTCATCGCCGCCGAGGCGGGCGACCGTGTCCACATCCCGTACGCACGATGTCAGGCGTTTGGCCATCACCTGCAAAAACTGGTCGCCGACGTCGTGGCCCCAGGTGTCGTTGATATCCTTGAAGTTGTCACAGTCGAGGAACAAGACGGCCAGGAGTTGATTCGAACGCTTTGCCTTGGCGATTGCCTGCTGCATGCGATCCAGCAGCAAGCGCCGGTTGGGAAGGCCGGTGAGCATGTCGTGGTACGCCATGTGCGCCAGCTGTGATTCCAGTTTTTTGCGTTCAGTGATGTCCCGCGTCACGGCAAACACGTGGGTGCAAACGCCATTGCTGTCGCAGATCGGGGTGAGGATGGTTTCACCGACGAGTTCGCCGTAGGTGGTGAAATGGGTTGCCGTTCCGCTTGCCACCGCCTGCCGGTACATGCTGTTGAGGACGGCTGCCTTTTCTTCCGGATTGACCTCTTCGATCAGCTTTCCGTATGCCGCTTCCGTCAGACCAGCCGCCTGCATGGCGGCCGGGTTCATCAGCACGTAGCGAAAACGGGGTCCTTCTTCGACTGCCATGAGAAATACCATATCGGACATATGTTCAAAAAAACGGGTCAGCACGCTGCCGTACTGATTGATCAGCACCTCAATGTCTTGTTGTCCCATGCCCCGGTCTCTCCTGTAGGTAAGCTTGTACCGCCATTATAGTATAGCAATCGCCCACCTCAAAATGATGAGACCATGGTCGGAGTCCGGGCTTTACGGCCCGTGTAAAGAAATGGTACAGTAGGGTTATGACCTTTGAACGGAACCATGAGGAGTTGTCATATGCGTAAGAAGCTGCTTCCCGGCTTGATACACCGCCTGCCGCAGAATGCGCTGTCGCGGACGATGGGGAAAATCACCGCATCCCGTTTCAGCCGGCTGGCGATTCGCCATTACATCCGCCATTACAAGATCGATCCGACCATTATGGAAAAGCCGGTTCATGAATATCGCACGCTGAAGGAATTTTTTACGCGCCGCCTGAAACCGGGGGCCCGTCCGATTGCTCCGGGAACGGATGTCGTCATCAGCCCCGTGGACGGAACGGTATCGCAAATGGGGGACATTCGCGAGGGGACGCTGATTCAGGCCAAAGGCAAGCAGTACAGCCTTGCCGAGCTGTTGGGCGACGCTCCGGAAATGGCGGAACGCTTCTACGGCGGCAGGTTCATCACGATCTACTTGAGTCCGCGTGACTATCACCGCATCCACATGCCGGTGACAGGCAAACTGCTCCGCTACACGTACGTGCCGGGGCGCCTGTATCCGGTCAACCAACTGGGGATTGAACACGTCGACAGGCTGTTCGCCCGCAACGAGCGCCTCGTCACCTACATGAAGACGGAACAGATGGGCTGCGTCGCGCTGGTCAAGGTGGGTGCCCTGTTTGTCGGCAGCGTAAAAGTCGTGTACAACACCGCCACGACCAATGTCAAACACGGCCGGCAGACGAGCGGTCCGATCCTGGGAGAGCCCTGCCTCGACAAGGGAGACGAACTGGGCTGGTTTGAATTCGGGTCCACCGTCATCCTGCTGTTTGAATCCAGACAGCTGGAATGGGCGGACAACGTTTCCATCGGCAGCACGGTGCTGATGGGACAAAAGCTGGCACAACTGAAAGCAAGCGAATAACCAGGCAGTGAATGCTAAACGCAAGCCCGAGAGCACGCTCTCGGGTTTGTTTGTCTTTTCATATGATCTCCGCTCTTAATCGAAAAATCCCGGCTGAAATTGACTGAACCCGCTCTTTTCAAGTAAGATCAAAGTTATGTGATAGTTTCGGAGGTGGAATGGATGAGCGCCATTACCCGCAGGGAAGTGGAGCATGTAGCCAACCTCGCCCGCTTGAAGCTGACCGAAGAAGAAGCGGAGCGATACACGAAAGACCTGAACGCCATTTTGGAATTCGCCGCCAAGCTGAACGAGCTGGACACGTCCAGCGTTGAGCCGACCAGCCACGCGACCGACGTAAAGAATGTCATGCGCGAGGACGTGAACCGTCCGTCCCTCTCGCGCGAAGATGCGCTGAAAAACGCGCCCGACCACGAAGACGGCCAGTTCAAGGTACCGGCTGTATTTGAATAACCGCAGACATACAGGAGAAGGGAGGACACCATTGTGTCGCTGTTTGACAAGCGATTGTCGGAAATACATAGCGCTCTGCGCAAAAAAGAGCTGTCCGTCACCGACCTTGTGCAGGCGTCCATCGCCAGCGTCAAGGAGCACGACGAAGACATCCGTTCCGTTCTGTACGTGGACGAAGAAGGGGCCCTGGCTCAGGCCAAAGCATTGGACGAGCGTCTGGCCAAGGGAGGAGAGGAGCTGGGCCTGCTCTACGGCCTGCCTGCAGGCTTGAAGGACAACATCGTCACCAAAGGCGTGCGCACCACTTGTGCCAGCAAGTTCCTGTCCAACTACGACCCGATTTACGACGCCACCGTCACGAAAAAACTGAAGGAAGCGGACGCGGTGATTGTGGCCAAGCTGAACATGGACGAGTTCGCCATGGGCGGCTCCAACGAAAACTCCGGCTTTTACCCGGTGAAAAACCCGTGGAATACCGAGTATGTGCCGGGCGGTTCCAGCGGCGGTTCGGCTGCTGCCATGGCATCCCGCCACTTCTTTTTCACGCTCGGCTCTGACACCGGCGGCTCCATCCGCCAACCGGCCGCTTTCTGCGGTGTCGTCGGACTGAAGCCGACATATGGCCGCGTCTCCCGTTTCGGGCTGGTGGCGTTTGCGTCGTCGCTGGACCAGATCGGACCGATTACGAAAAACGTGGAAGACGCCGCCTACGTGCTGCAGGCGATTGCCGGCCACGACGAGTACGACTCCACGTCGGCCAGCGTCGAGGTGCCTGACTACCTTTCCGCATTGACCGGCGAGGTGAAAGGCCTGCGCATCGGCGTGCCCAAGGAGCTGATCGGCGAGGGGATCGACCCCGAGGTGCGCGAAGCAGTGCTGGCTGCACTGAAGCAGTTGGAGAGCATGGGCGCCACCTGGAGTGAAGTCTCCATGCCGCACACCGAGTACGCCGTGCCGGCCTACTACCTGCTCGCGTCCTCGGAGGCGTCGTCCAACCTGGCCCGCTTTGACGGGGTGCGCTACGGCGTGCGCGCCGAAAACGCCGACAACCTGATCGAGTTGTACAAGGAGTCGCGCAGCCAGGGCTTCGGACCGGAAGTGAAGCGGCGCATCATGCTGGGAACCTACGCGCTCTCGTCGGGCTACTACGACGCCTACTACAAAAAAGCGCAGCAGGTTCGCACCCTGATTATCCAGGACTTCACCAACGTGTTTGCCGATTTTGACGTGATTTTGCACCCGACCACACCGACCACGGCCTTCAAGATCGGGGAAAACATCGACGATCCGGTCAAAATGTACCTGGAAGACATCTGCACCGTACCGGTCAACCTGGCAGGGCTGCCAGCCATCAGCGTGCCGTGCGGATTTGCCCAAAACGGCCTGCCGATCGGCATGCAGATCGTCGGCAAGGCGTTTGACGAATCCACCGTGCTGCGCGTGGCCCACGCTTACGAACAGGCTGCTGGCCATTATCTGCGCAAGCCGGAACGGGTGAGGGGGTAAGAGAGATGAGCCAGTTTGAAACCGTCATCGGCCTGGAAGTACACGCCGAGCTTTCCACCAACAGCAAAATCTTCTGCGGCTGCCCGACAGAGTTCGGTGCGCCGCCGAATACCCATACCTGCCCGATCTGCCTGGGGCATCCCGGCGTCCTGCCCGTCACCAACAAGCAGGCCGTGGAGTTCGCGATGAAGGCAGCGCTTGCGCTCAACTGCGAAATTTCCCGCGAAACCAAGTTTGACCGGAAAAACTACTTCTACCCGGACCTTCCCAAGGCGTACCAGATCTCCCAATTTGACCAGCCGATCGGCAAAAACGGCTGGATCGAGATCGAAGTCAACGGGGAGAAAAAGCGGATCGGCATCACCCGCCTGCATCTGGAAGAGGACGCGGGCAAACTGACTCACAGCGACTTCGGCGATACGCTGGTCGACTTTAACCGCGTCGGCGTGCCGCTGGTGGAGATTGTCTCCGAACCGGACATCCGCTCGCCTGAAGAGGCAAAGGCGTATCTGGAAAAGCTGAAGGCCATCCTGCAGTACACCGGCGTGTCGGACGTGCGCATGGAGCAGGGCTCGCTGCGCTGTGACGCCAACGTCTCCATCCGTCCGGTGGGCCAAAAGGAATTCGGCACCAAGACGGAATTGAAAAACATGAACTCGTTCCGCAACGTGCAGGCGGCACTGGAGTACGAAGTGGAGCGGCAGAAGCAGGTCGTTCTCTCCGGCGGCACGGTCGTGCAGGAAACCCGCCGCTGGGACGAAACCAACCGGAAGACCCTCTCCATGCGGTCCAAGGAAGAGGCGCACGACTACCGCTACTTCCCGGACCCGGACCTGGTGCGGATGCAGATTTCCGAAGAGTGGATTGAAGCCGTGCGGGCTTCCATTCCGGAGCTGCCTGACGCTCGCCAGGCTCGCTATGTGAACGAATACGGCCTTCCGCAAAGCGACGCCGCCGTCATCACCATGTCCAAGGAAACGGCCGACTTCTTTGACGAAACCGTCAAGACGGGCGCTGATCCGAAAGCGGCCGCCAACTGGCTGATGGTGGAACTGCTGGGCTATTTGAACGCCAACAACTTGACGTTGGCCGACGTGAAAATTACGCCGCACGGACTGGGCGAGATGATCAAGCTGATCGAAAACGGCACGATTTCCTCCAAGATCGCCAAGACCGTCTTCAAGGAGATGGTGGAGACCGGCAAGGAGCCGAAACAGATCGTCGAGGAAAAAGGGCTGGTGCAGATCAGCGACGAAGGCGCCCTGCGCCAGATCGTCCAGGACGTGGTCAACGCCAACCCGCAGGCTGTCGCCGACTACAAGGCCGGCAACGAGAAGGCCGTCGCCTTTTTCGTCGGTCAGGTAATGAAGCAGACCCGCGGCAAAGCAAACCCGCCGATGGTCAACAAGCTCTTGCGGGAAGTGCTGCAAAACGCGTAAGATACAGACGGACAAAACAGGGACACGCTTTCTCATTGAGGAGCGTGTCCCTTTTTGTTGCGCGGGAACAGAGATCCGCTCCTGGTATTTTGTCAGCGACCGATGGGCATTTTGCACCTGGGCAGAAGTAGTTAATCGTAGGATAAAGGTGAAAACCATTATGTATATCATCGGGACCCTGTCGGTGTGCAACGCTTTGGAATCCAACAGTATTCACCCAAAAAAATAACACCCGTTAATTGGGTGCTTTTTAATCAAATCGAGCGACGGGTAAACAAATCATAAATCAAGGGCATGCATGGACCTTCTCGTTCATTTACAGATGAACCTATTATTTGATGCTAAAAACAGTTAGCAACTACATTCGTGAGATTAAAGAAATCTAATAATGCATCCTTCACAGATTTAGATAATCCTTCAGAAGCTTTGTCCAAAGCTTTTGAAATTGATTTCTTTCTGGAAAAACCATTGTACCGGAATTCATCATAATATTTTTTTATCGTCTTTACTGCTTTTGTAGTTCCCCCAAGAGCTTTGATAGCTGATTTAATTTTTGTTATTTTAGTGAATGAAAATGCATTGGTTACCAAAGCTATTCCCACTGCAGCAATACATCCTGCAACGCTTTTTTACCTCGCTAAAGTGAAAATTTCTTCACTGTCTACAGTAACGTATAGTCCGGTTGTTTCCTGGAACCATATCGCAGTTGCTTGAGGGCCTTGATCCAAAACACTTTGTGGAATATCTTCAATCGCTTGAAGAATAACAGTGGTTTGATCAAAGACTTCATTATCAATTATCTGTTCTGCTGGCAGGTTTTCATTCTCATCCGCATTGGCAACGTTAGGAACTACAGTAACAAAGAGACAAAATGACAAGAAACACAACAGAAACTTTTTAACCTGCAAAAGCCTTCTCTCCCTTACTAAAAATTATTACTCTGCGTAACTTAAACATATCAATAAAAATAGAATTTTTTCAAGAGTTTTTCGTATAATATTATACAGAAAAGGAGGATATTTGTAATGAAAGACAATTTATCCCTGGTAGGCGCCATATGCCTGTTAATCGTGACGATCGTTAATTTTTCGACTGACAATCAACTGATTACAGGAACAGTCGGCGGAATTCTATTTCTGTTTGTGTTGATTCTTAACATAAAATCAAGGCTGGATAATAAAAAAGCAAACAAAAAGTAACGAGGAGCGTTTTCAATCCTGAGAAGCATCTCTGACAGACCGGCTGCTGTTGTGTTGATACAAGCGTTTGCCGTCAAGGCAGGAAGTCCTTGTTTGAATTGTAAGATTGTGCCCGCTCCCCTATAATGAAAAGGGACAATGTGTGGAGGAGGAGGGCATGGAAATGAACATCGTGTCCGTCACGGGAGAAAGCGTGCCGCCGAGCAAAGGTGGGTCGCCTGCCGATACATTTGAACGATCCATCGCGACCTGTGAGGTGAACGGACAGCAGAGAACGGTCACCGTCACCTACGTTCGCTACTTTGAAAAGGTGCTGGCCGAGCGGGGCATCTACGATCAGGATGCGGAGGGCATTCCGGTCAACCGGCTGGTGGCCGTGCTCTTCTTGGAAAAACACCCGGATGAGCGGGGAAACCGCCACTACATCAACGACACCGACAAGTTTCTGTCGCTGTTTGCCGGATTTTCGCTGGAAGATTTCAAACGAAAACACGTTGGATTATCCCTTGCGTAACTTGCAAGGGTTTTCTTTTATTTGTCCGTATACCGTACTCTCAGGGGACATCGGCCAGTTGATTTCATATATAATGGATGATAAGCCAAATATTCTCGTGGTGTTGCTAGTGGATCAGAAAGGAGAGCAGTCAGTGATCGAAGTAGATCAGGTCAGCAAACGATTTGGCAACGTCGCGGCAGTGCGGAACGTGACGTTTTCCGTCTCCTCCGGCGAAGTGTACGGGCTGCTCGGTGAAAACGGCGCAGGCAAAACGACGACGATGCGCATGATGGCGACCATCCTGCAGCCAACCGAGGGAGATATTCGAATCGGGGGATATTCTGTCCGCACCCAGCCGGTGGAAGTTCGCCGGCGTATCGGCATTCTGTTCGGGGGTGACGTGGGCCTGTACAACCGGCTGACGGCGCGGGAAAACATCGCCTATTTCGGCAGGCTGTACGGTCTGACGGGGCCGCGCCTGGACCAACGCATCGATCAGTTGAGCCGGATGCTTCAAATGGAGGCGTTTATCGATCGGCGGGTGGGCGGGTTTTCCCGGGGGATGAAGCAAAAAGTAGCGATCGCCCGCACACTGGTGCACGATCCTGACGTGATACTGCTGGACGAACCGACGACCGGACTGGATGTGACGGCGGCCAACATGTTTCGGCGCATGGTGGCGATGCTCCGGGAAGAGGGAAAGACTATCCTGTTCTCCAGCCACAATATGGGGGAAATTGAAAAGCTGTGCAGCCGCATCGCGATCATTCACAAGGGAAGCATCCGCTATGCGGGTACGGTGGCAGCCCTTCGAGAGCGCTGCGGCATGAATGACTTGGACGATATCTTCATGGCGATGGTCGAGGAGGGCAGACATTGATGGACAAAAATGTCGTGTGGACCATATTCGCCAAGGAGATGCTCGATCTGCTGCGTGACCGCAAGACCTTGATCGGCACGTTTCTCATACCGCTTGTCGTGATACCGTTTGTGTTCTTTTTGCTCAGCATGTCGTACAGCAACGTGGAAAAGGAAGCGCGCTCCTACGTACCGATCGCCGTTGAAGGCACGTCGAAACTGGTGGATCATCTCCGCTCTCAGCCAGGCGTCCGCATCCTGTCGCCGGACAGACCGATGGAGGCGCTGAAGGCGGGAGAACTGCGGGCAATTGTGACCATCCCTGATCATTTCGACCAGGTACTGCGGAGCGGGGGGAGGGTCCAGCTGCATGTCGCCTACGACAACACCAACCAAAAGTCGGTGTACGCAAAAAGCGTGATCGACAGCGCAGTGCAGCAGTACAGCTCCGACATCGTCAGCATGCGGCTCAGGCAGGCGGGTTTGTCTGTGGAAGCGATCGAGCCAATTGAAACGACGTACGAAAACGCTGCGTCCGACGAACGGCAGACCGGCGGCATTCTGGCCGGGATCATTCCCCTGATGGTGGTGCTGTCGCTCGCTTCCGGCGGGGTGGCGGCCGCCACCGATCTGGTCGCCGGCGAAAAAGAGCGGGGCACGCTGGAATCGCTGTTGACCACTCCGATTGCTGCCAACCAGATCCTGACGGCCAAGCTGCTGGCGGTCATGGTGATGAGCTGCATCAGCGCCACCGCCTCGCTGCTGTCCCTCTCGTTTGTGTTTCGGTGGGGACCTCTGAAGGTGGACGGGACCGACCTTTCTTTCGGCTTTTTGTCCCCGGCCTCACTTGCAGTGCTGGCGGCGACCATTGTGCTGCTGGCCGCCTTGTTCGCTGGGCTGGAGCTGACGCTCAGCACCGTCGCCAAATCGTTTAAGGAGGGGCAGACCTACATGACCGGCGTCGTCATCCTGGCAATGATTCCATCCTACATGTTGATGCCCATCCACCCTGTAGACATTCCTGCGCTGTACTACGTCTTGCCGGTCTTCAACGGGGTGGCCTTGTGCAAGGAGGCGTTTTACGGTGAGGTTGATCCCTTGCACACCTTGGTCGGACTGGGGACGTCGCTGCTCTACGTGACCGCCATCATCGCCGCGACTGCCCGTCTGTTCCGCCGGGAAGGAGCGGTCGTGAGATAGTTCGTGAGATATTGACGCCGGGCGGCTGATGCCGTTCAATGTCGGCAGTTCGCTTGGCCCGGCGCACCTTTTTTGTCTTCGCCGTTCAGCAGCAGTTGCGGTGAGAGGGGATACGGCATGCTGCCTACTTAACCACGGAGTCGCTTATCACCAGGGAGTCGCGAATCAGCCAACCGGCGCCGATTACACCGGCATCGTTGCCCAACGTTGCGGGCAGGATTTCGGTCGACTCCGCTACGTGAGAGAACGGAACAAACCGGCGGAACGACTCGCGCACCCGGGAAAAGAGAAACTCGCCGGCTGCCGCGACGCCGCCCCCGATAATGAACTTGGCCGGGTTGAGTGTAGCCGCCAGATGGGAGAGGGCCAGACCCAGATAGAAGGCGACTTGGTCGGTGATCGCCAGGGCGGCAGCATCTCCCGCCTTGGCCGCATCCAAGACGTCCTTGGCCTTGATGTCGCCTTGGCGGGCGAGTGTTTCTGCCAGGAGCGGGCTTGTCCCCTCTTGCGCGGCTTTTAGGCCTTCACGGATGATCGCAGTGGCGGAGGCGTACGTCTCCAGGCAGCCGGTCTTGCCGCAGTTGCAGGCCGGCCCTCCCTCGGGCACCATCGTGATGTGGCCGATTTCACCGCCTACGCCGTGGATGCCGTTGACCACCTTGCCGTGCAGGATCACGCCGCCGCCAACGCCAGTGCCCAGTGTGATCAGAACCATATCTTTGGCACCCTGTCCGGACCCCCGCCACATCTCGCCAAGCGCGGCAGTGTTGGCGTCGTTGTCGACAGCCACCGGCAGGCCGGTGAGCGCTTGCAGTTTGTCGCGCAGCGGTACGGGGCGCTTCCAGTGCAGGTTTACCGCTTGATAGACGATGCCGTTGGCCGCGTCGACCGGACCGGGAATCCCTACGCCGATGCCGGCCACCTGTTCCTTGGAAAAGCCATGCTGGTGCAACATGCTCGTTGCCATGTCCACCACTTTTTGCAGGACGCTGTCTTCGCCGTCCGCCACGGGTGTCGGCTCCTGGGTTTTGGCAAGGATGTTGCCCTCCGTGTCGAGCAGGGCCATTTTGATTGCTGTTCCTCCTACGTCAACGCCTACGATGATGGGTTTCACACAAGCTCCTCCTATCTCCTCCGATTGTAATCTTTTCCTATCCTCTTATGATAACATGTCGGGTACAGCATAGCGATTCCCAAAAATGGCTATACAGGATATGATGAAAAGAGAGAAGCCATGAGCGAGTACAGGAAGAAGGGACATGCGTTGAAACGTGCCAGATTGATTTACAACCCCAGCTCCGGCCGGGAAATCGTGCGCCGGCGGCTGCCGGACATTCTGGAACTGCTGGAGTCTGCCGGCTACGAGACGTCGTGCTACGCGACAAAAGGGGAAGACGACGCCACCGAAGAAGCGGAACGGGCGGTCAAGCGCGGCTTTGACGTGATCATCGCCGCCGGCGGAGACGGCACCATCTACGAGGTGGTGAACGGCATGGCCGGAAAGCCCGCACGGCCCGCTCTCGGCATCATCCCCTGCGGAACGAGCAACGATTTTGCGCGTGCTCTCGGCATTCCCAAATCAATTACTCGTTCCTGCAAGATCATCGCAGCAGGAAAGCGGAAGCGGGTGGACGTCGGCCGCATCAACAACCGGTATTTTATCAACATCGCCGGCGGCGGGTCGCTGACCAACCTGACCTACGAAGTGCCCAGCAAGCTGAAAACCCTTCTGGGCCAATTGGCTTACTATGTCAAGGGACTGGAAAAGCTGCCGTCGCTTCATCCCATCCGCGTCAAACTGGAGACGCGGGACAAAGTGCTGGTCGACGAAGAAATCATGATTTTCCTGATCACCAACAGCCATTCGGTCGGCGGTTTCGACCGGCTTGCCCCCAACGCCGACATCTCCGACGGCAAGCTGGATTTGATCGTCGTCAAAAAAGTTGGCCTGGGCGATTTTATCCGCCTGGCGGCACAGGCTATACGAGGGGAGCATGTAAAAGACCCCAACCTGCTGTATTTTCAAACCGACTACATCAAGGCGACATCCCCGTCAGGCGAGACGGTTCAGCTCAATCTGGACGGGGAACTGGGCGGCGAGCTTCCGTGCGTATGCGAAGCGCTGCCAGGGCATCTCGAATTGTTTATACCGTGAGCCAGTGAGGTCAGGCCCCTCGCCATGACGCGGTCAAAGGCGGCGGGGAACCCCTTCTGTTTTTCAGTATGAAAGTGAAAAGGAGCAACAGTAGTGGCCAAGACAGCAAAGAAGCGACGCGGAACGGCGGTCAAGCCGGAGCTTGACCTGCCGGTCCGCCTCGGACAAACCGTAGAAGTGGAGATAACCGGACTCAATCACGAAGGTGCAGGCGTCGGCCGGGTGGACGGCTACACCCTGTTCGTGCAGGGAGCGCTGGCCGGAGAGCGGGTGCGTGCACGGATAGAGCACGTGAAAAAAAGCTACGGCTTTGCCTCGCTGCTGGACGTGATCGAAGCCAGTCCGCACCGCGCCCAGCCGCCCTGTCCGGTGTATGACCGTTGCGGTGGCTGTTCGCTGCAGCACCTCGCCTATGAGGAGCAGATCCGGCACAAGCAGCAGATCGTCAAAGACAACCTGCGCCGGATTGGCGGCTTTCCCGTGGACGGGGAAGGAGCGGTCGTCGTCCATCCGACGATCGGGATGAGCGATCCGTGGCGCTACCGCAACAAAGCCCAGGTGCCGATCGGCGAGCAGAATGGGGCGCTGGTGGGCGGCTTTTACGCCGAGCGCTCCCACGAGATTGTCGACATGGACGAATGCCTGATCCAGCACCCGGCCAACGACGAAGCGGTCGCCGCCGTCAAGCGGATCGCCGCCCGGCTGGGCATCCAGCCGTATGATGAAGTGCGCCATACCGGCCTCCTGCGCCATGTGGTGGCCAAGGTGGGGGCGCGTACAGGCGAAGTGATGGTGGTGCTGGTGACGACAGAGGAATTCATCCCGCAGCGAGAGATGCTGATCGAGTCCATCCGCGCCCAGGTGCCGGGTGTGACCAGCATCGTGCAAAACATCAACCCGGACAAGACCAATGTCATTTTCGGCAAAACGTCGATTACGCTTTGGGGCAGCGACGTGATCTACGACTACATTGGCCCGATCAAATTTGCCATCTCTGCCCGCTCGTTCTACCAGGTGAATCCGGTGCAGACGGAAGTGCTGTACAACAAAACACTGGAGTACGTCGGCGCCACCGGGACAGAAACGGTGATCGACGCCTATTGCGGCATCGGGACAATTTCGCTCTTTCTGGCGCAAAAATCCCGTCACGTCTACGGCGTGGAGATCGTGCCGGAAGCGATCGCCGACGCCAAGCGCAATGCCGAACTGAACGGCATCGCCAACGTCACCTTTGAAACCGGCCCGGCCGAGGTGGTCATCCCTGCGTGGAAAGACCAGGGCATCCGCCCCGACGTGATCGTCGTCGACCCGCCGCGCAAAGGCTGCGACGAGGCGCTGTTGACAACCATTTTGCAGATGAAACCGCAGCGGGTGGTGTACGTCTCCTGCAACCCGTCGACGCTGGCCCGGGATTTGAAGGTGCTGGCGGAGCTGTACGAGCTGAAGGAAGTGCAGCCGGTGGATATGTTCCCGCATACGGGGCATGTGGAGAGTGTGGCGCTGCTGACCCTGAAATAGAGCAGAAAACCCTTGTGTATCAAGGGTTTTTATTTTTTTATCTCTAAAATGGTTGTGTGTGTTGCAGACAAAACCAGCGGGATTTAAAATTATAGGGACTTCATTATCTGAATAGTCAATCTTCTGTCTTGTAGCATTACTGGGGAGATCATCACATTACTACTGGATGCACGGTGCTTTTTCACCGAGGTCGCGTCTTCCGTGGACATTGCAGTATGAACGGCAAGACCGTTGCCCACGTCAGCCTGACCATCGCCAAGGCGAAGCTGGACAAAAAATGTTGATGTCCCCTTGCAGGGGACGCCGGGAGGTACATCCTTATGAGCAATGTTCTCTATGAAAAAAGCAATGGCATCGCCTATGTCACCCTCAACCGCCCCGAGGCGATGAATGCCATTGACGAGGCCACCAACGCAGAACTGGCGGAATTGTGGCGGGATTTCGCCGCCGACGATGCCGTGGATGTGGCCATTCTCACCGGCAGTGGGCGGGCTTTTTGCGCCGGCGCCGATCTGAAGACCTTTATCCCCAAGTGGGAGGGGGCCAACATGTTGGATATCCGCAAGAATATCCCCCATGGCCTCGGCGGTGGGCTGACTCGTGGGCAGCACCGTATCTACAAGCCTATCATTGCTGCGATCAACGGCTATGCCGTCGGCGCCGGGCTGGAAATCGCCCTGGCCTGTGATATCCGCATCGCTTCCGAACAGGCCAAATTTGGCATCTTCGAGGTGCGCTATGGCCTGCACCAAGGTGATGGCGGCCTTGTCCGCCTGGTGGCGGTAGCCGGAATCGGCGTGGCGCTTGATCTCACCCTGACAGGACGGGAGGTCTCGGCACAGGAGGCGCTCGCGCTAAGACTGGTCACCCGCGTCGTGCCGCCTGAAGAACTGATGAAGACCGCCGAGGAGACGGCGCACATGATACGGCGCAACAGCCGCAATGCCGTTCGTTCCGCCAAGGAGACCATCCTTGAACTGATCGGACGCCCATTGGACGACGCACTGAGACTGGAGACGCTATACGGCTATTCGAGTCTAGGGGACTTTGCCGATGCCCGTGCAAGGCTCTCACAGTTTGGAAAGAAATAGGCACTGTACCAGCAGAATGGGATGATGCCATCTATGCAGTAAAGCTGCATCTGGGTTCGTAATGAGATTTGGACTGACGATCCTATATGTAACGTTATACTTGAACGAAACAGTTTCTTGCCAACCATCATAACCCTGAATGAAACGATAGAAAGGGAAGTATATTAATGATTCAAACAGAGAGACTGAACATTTATCCGCTTTCTGATGAAGAAATGCGTGACGTGATTCAAAACGAATCAAACGAAGCGCTGAAAGCCGCCTATTCAGAAATGCTTGCCGGTTGCCTGGAGAATCCGGAGCAGCGCATTTGGCATGCGCTGTGGGTGTTGCAGCTGAACGATGGAAGCGGGAAAATTATTGGCAGTTTGTCGTTCAAAGGACTGAACGACAATGGAATGGTTGAAATCGGCTACGGAATAAATCCGGAATACGAAGGAAAAGGGTTGATGACGGAAGCAGTATCCGCAGCGGTTCGCTGGGCATCGAAACAGCCAGGCGTGTTATCCATAGAAGCCGAGACAGAGCCGGACAATATTGCCTCCCAAAGAGTGCTTGAAAAAGCGGGGTTTATACCGAGCGGAGTGATTGGAGCTGAGGGGCCGAGGTACATCTGGAAAAACGGATAACGGCAATCCGCCCATCCCGCTGCAAAAGTCCGCGCCGGTCTGCACAACGCAATTACCACTTATGCGGGAAAGAGGCTTACAATCGCGTGTTCCTGCAGCGTTATGCGAAAAAATCAACGAAAAGGGGATATTATCAGAAAAACCTTTGCTGATGTATAATCATTGATGCAAGTTCGTTATCTCAATCTGTTCAGAATAGCAGTGGTGAGAGATATGAGCGATGAGATTTCCATCTTGCCGATTCAATCGTTCTACTCCCTCAATGATTGCGTCGTAGCGGCAGAGCTCCTCAACAAAGTGCCGTTGGTCATGCGGTTTGAACCGGTGCTGAGTGACGACGAATGCCAGCAGTTGATTGAGGCAGCCGCCTCCCGTCTAAAAGAATCCAGACTTGTCAACAAGGTGGTCAGCCAGATTCGCTCGAGCCGCGGGATGTTTTTTGAAGAAGAGGAAAACCCGTTGATTCGGCGCATTGAAAGGCGAATTTCCGAATTGATGAACGTGCCGATCGAACACGCAGAAGGATTACAAGTGCTTCACTACGCTCCCGGTCAAGAATACAAGGCTCATCATGACTTTTTCCGTCCAAATACTCCTTCGGCCAAGAATAATCGGATCAGCACGCTGGTCATCTATTTGAACGATGTGGAAGAAGGGGGAGAGACAGTCTTTCCGTTACTGCGGTTATCGGTGAAACCAAAACGCGGCTCTGCGGTGTACTTTGAATATTTTTACCGCGACCAAGCCTTGAACGACTTGACCTTGCACAGCAGCGTTCCCGTTGTTCGAGGGGAAAAATGGGTCGCAACGCAGTGGATGCGCAGACAGCGGGTCCGCAGCCTTGGACTCATTCCGAATCCAGCATAGCCGGATGCGTTACATAAATCTTCAATATAATATCCGCACTTACGCGACAACTCGAAGCACGTGCAGGGGGATTTCCCCGTGAGTGTCTTCTGGTTGTCTTTTTTGGGTTTGAATAGGTGATCTGCACCCAAGGAAAGGATTCAAAAGCAAATCATGCTGACATTAATCCATAACGAATGCTTCTGGTTGATTACATGTACTGTATTTTTTTAACCGTATTAAAATTGCAATTGTTCTACATTTCGTATACAGTAACAGTATCGAAACGTTTTCGTGGAGGGTTCACATGGCTACGATGAAGGACATTTCCAAGAGAGCGAAAGTGTCACTTTCGACCGTTTCGGCCGTCATTAATCAATCCGCATATGTGAGTCCGGAACTGACGAAGCGAGTGATGCAGGCGATTGAGGAACTGAATTATCGGCCAAATGCAGTAGCGCGGAGCCTGAAAAAGAAGTCCACGAATACCATTGGCTTCATCGTGACAGATATCTTAAATCCCTTTTACCCGCCGATGATCAAAGGCATTGAAGATGTGGCGTTTGACCATAACATCAACGTAATTTTATGCAATATCTCTAATGACCGAAATCGCATTCAGGCATATTTGGAGCTGATGGTCGAAAAACAGGTCGACGGCATTCTTCTGGCGAATATTGCTACAGCAAAGGATTTAAACGAAATTGAAAAAACAGGGTTAAAGTATGTGTTAATCAACCGAAAGCCGCCCGGGTATGATAAAAATTTCGTCGGAATCAACAATCCGCTCAGCTCTGAATTAGCCGTAAATCACCTGGTTTCACTGGGGTACAAACGAATTGCCTATTTTGGCGGCAATTTGGAAATCAACACGGCACGGGAGAGAAAAGACGGATTTATCGCATGTATGGCTCAACACGGATTAGAGGTAGACCCCATGCTTTTGTATGACGGGGAATACTCCATGGAATCGGGGTACCGGAATGTAAAAAAGATGCTCGAACAGGTGAAGGAATTGCCCGAGGCAATCTGTGCGGTGAGCGATATTGTCGCGTTCGGGGTGATCAAGGGGCTGAGAGAAGCGGGTATTCGCGTACCCGAGGATATTGCCGTTATCGGCAATGATAACAGCTCCTTTTCGGAAAATTTCCTGGTCCCCCTGTCCAGCGTCGATCACTCCACGTATGAGATGGGGAAACTATCGATGGAATTGCTGCTGCAGATGATACAGGAAAAGGAACAGATGGTGGCGCGGCAAATTATCCTCACGCCATCCCTGGTCATCCGTGAAAGCTGCGGCGCACAAAAAAGAAAATGAGCTGAATAACCATTTTCCTTTCTTTATGAAAGAAAAATGGTCAGTGTGTAGACAAAGTAGCCGTAGCGGGGAGAACACGTTTCCGTCATCCGCTCCGTGCTTTACCCACCGAACACAAGCTAACGCTCGCGTTCGGCGGGGCCCGTGCTCGCCCAGCAGGGAAGCCAGGCGGCACGCTACGCATCGATTTGCGGGGGATCGCCAAAGCCGCATTGCTACGCCGTCTATTCAAAGGTGGCGCTCCTTTTTCCCGCAAATCGCTGCTCCGCTCGGTAGGGCTCACAAGTCGCTCTGCCTGGAAACGTGATTCTCCTTCGAACAATCTGTGTGTCTTCAGTCTTAACCATTTTCCTTTCTTGGTGAAAGTGAAAATGGTTTTTTTGTGGTTGTAGTAGAAATTATAAAAATTTTCTGCAAAAAATATTGATTTTATACATAGTGGTCATTATAATCAGAATCACAAGCAGCGAAACGTTTCGCCAGAAGTGTAGTGTCTGTCCGTCGATGAGGATTGCTGAAAACAGTGAAAAAGAGAAGTAAACATCCATGTTTTCACTTTGTTCACAAACATGTGAGACTGAAAATCACAGGGGTTTCACGTCTTTTTTTACGCTTTCTATCGAAACGTTTCGATGAGGCTTTTTGGCGAGCAAGCATTCAAAAACGATGCGAGGAGGAATTGCGATGGAAAAATTGATTATCACCGTTGCTCCCACAGGTTCTCAGACGACTCGTGAGCATACGCCCTATCTGCCGCTTACTCCGAAAGAAATCGCCGATTCCGTTTATGAGGCTTGGCAAGCGGGCGCATCAATCGCACATATTCATGTGAAAGATGAAAACGGAAACAATACCTTGGATTTGGATACGTACAGGGAAGTCGTCGCTCGCATTCAGGACAAGTGCGATATCATTATCAACTTAACGACGGCTGGCGGTTTGTTTATGAACGATGAAGACAGGCTGAAGGTTTGTGAATTGGAACCGGAGATGGCGACCTTTGATGCCGGTACGATGAATTTTGGCTCGCATGTCTTTTATAACACTCCACAGTTTCTGGAGCGGTTGGCGTTAAAAATGAAAGAACATCAGATCAAGCCGGAAATTGAAATATTTGAAGTCGGCATGCTGGAGAATACGTTGAGGATGGCGGAAAAAGGTCTGATTGATTTGCCCGCACATTTTCAATTTGTCCTGGGCATACAGGGAGGAATGCGGGCTACCCCGAGAAATCTGATGTTTTTGGTTGAAAGCCTTCCCCCTGGTTCCACGTGGTCAGCAATCGGGGCCAGCAAAGATCAACTGACGATCAATACCATGAGCATTCTGTTGGGGGGACATGTCCGCGTGGGCATGGAGGACAGTGTTTATTTTCGGAAGGGTGAACTGGCAAAGACGAATGCGCAATTTGTGGAACGAATCGTCCAGTTATCAAACATGCTGGGGAGAGACGTTGCAACGCCCAATGAAGCGAGAGAGATTTTGGGCTTGAAGCAATCGAAACGTGCAGCAAAACACTAACAGCGAGCACGTTATGAGAACGATCTTACACGAAAAAATGTAAGCGATTTCACATCGGACCAGACTTCACACCAGACCAATGAAGAGAATCAGCGAGTGAGGAGGAGAACAGATGAGAATGGCAATTATGGGTGCGGGTTCGTTGGGGACGATCATCGGAGCGCTGATTACGAAAGGGGGGCGAGAGATAGAGTTAATCGATATTAACAAGGAGCATGTGGACGCACTCAACAATTCAGGAGCAAGAATTACCGGCTTTTTGGATCTGTGTGTACCCGTAAAAGCGATTGTGCCGAGCGAAATGACAGGTACGTATGATTTGGTTTTTCTGCTGACCAAGCAGGTTTATAACAAGACGACGCTGGCACAACTGCTCCCCCATCTGTCTGAGGACAGCATCGTGTGTACGCTGCAAAATGGTGTGCCTGAAGATTATGTCTCGTCCGTGATCGGGCGCGAAAGAACGATTGGAGGCGTGGTCGGGTTCGGGGCGACATGGTTGGGACCTGGGATTTCAGAGCTGGCGACGGAAGTACATACGATGCAAAACTATGCGTTTGACATTGGAGAACTGGACGGATCGATAACGCCTCGCATCCAGGAAGTAAAGAAGGTGCTGGATCTCGTTGGGCATTGTCATATTTCAGCCAACATTCAGGGAATCAAGTGGGCAAAACTCTTGATGAATGCCACATTTAGCGGAATGTCGGCGGCATTGGGCTGCCGTTTCGGTGACATTTTGAGGAATGAGGCAGCGATGTTTCATTTGGCCCATATCGCCGATGAAACGATCAAGGTGGCACATGCGCACGGAATCCGCCTGGAGCCGATGCAGGGAAAAGACATGGAATTCCTTGAGCTGCGGGATCTCGATGACGTCCCTAATAAAATGAGCTTTTACCGGGAAGTATGGGGACCGCACAGCAATACAAAAGCCAGCATGCTGCAGGATTTGGAGAAACAGAGACCGACAGAAATTGATTACATCAACGGCTTCGTCAGCAAAAAAGGAAGGGAGGCAGGGCTTAAAACGCCGTACAACGATTTGGTCGTTCAGTTGGTGAAAGAAGCGGAGAAAAAGGGCAGACCTCCGAAATTCGAAGACAATATTGTCTATTTTGGTTCGCGTCTATAGGAAAGCGGGAAAAGCCCCCGATGTTGAAATCCTCGAAAATGGAAAGGAGTGTACGGGTATGCCGCTTGTCGCATTGTTTTTAGGGATTGTCCTGTTGTTTCTGCTCGTTATCGTATGCAAGTTCAATGCGTTTTTATCGCTCATGTTGTCCGCAATCTTCGTCGGACTTTTCCTGGGAATGGAGCCGTTAGCGATCGTAAAATCCATTGAAGCGGGACTTGGCGGTACGCTGGGGCATCTGGCGATTATTATTGGATTGGGAGCGGTTTTTGGAAAAATCATCTCGGAAGGCGGCGGAGCGAACCGAATTGCTTCTACCTTGATTGAGATTTTCGGGGAAAAACGAGTGGATTGGGCGATTTGTATCGCATCATTTGTGTTGGGGGTAATCTTGTTTTATGAAGTCAGTTACATTTTGCTGATTCCCATCGTGTATACAATCGCCAATGAAGCAAAAGTGAAGTTGATGAAAGTGGGCATGCCCTTTCTGGCTGCAATCTCCATTACCCACGTCTTCTTGCCGCCGCATCCGGGACCAACCGCAATCTCCGCTGCGTTAGGGGCGAATTTGGGTGTTGTGTTGGGATACGGATTTTTGCTGGCCATCCCCGCTACGGTGATTTTTGGTCCGTTGATTGCCAAGCTGTATCGGAATTGGGAGATCAACATCCCCAATCATTTGGTCACCAAGAAAGAATTTAACATGGCTGAGGTCCCATCCTTTGCAACGTCAGTATTCACGACGTTGTTACCCGTTATCTTGATCTTGATCGGGGTGATTGCAGAGTTCGCATTTCCGAAAGAGTCGATCATCAATCAAACCCTGACCTTTATCGGGAATGCGGATATCGCCCTGCTTGTTTCCCTGCTTGTCGCCGTATACGTGTTTGGGCTGCGTAAAAAGAGAAAGACGATGGTTGAAATCATGAAAATTGCCGAAGGTGCACTGATCTCCATGGGAGGAATCATTTTTATCCTCGGTGGCGGCGGTGCCTTCAAGCAAGTAATCCTTGACAGCGGCATGGCACAATACATTGCCGATGTCACGAACGGATGGGATATTTCTCCCTTTATCCTGGCATGGTTGATTGCGCTGATCATTCGGTTGGCTGTAGGATCGGCCACCGTAACGGTGTTAACGACAGCAGGAATTATGCTGCCCATCGTCCAAGAAACAGGTGTGAGCCCTGAATTGATGGTACTTGCCATCGGAAGTGCTTCCATTGCCTGGGCTCCGCCGAGCGATGTCTCGTTCTGGATGACAAAGGAGTATTTTAATTTGACGATTGGACAAACCATCAAATCTGTATGTTTCATGTACACCCTTGTCGCGATTTACGGCATACTCGGCGTTTTGGCATTGGACATGATGTTCGGATAATTTTGACAAATTGATTGGCTGCAACTCAAAAAGGATGGATTCGAAAATGTGATGAGGAGTGTCGTGCATGAAACTGGCGGGGAAAGTTGTCATCATTACGGGAGGAGCAGGAGGAATAGGCAAAGAAGCGAGTGTAATATTTGCAAACAAAGGGGCACATGTTGTTGTCGTTGACTGTGATCCGCAGCAGGTGGATAAAGTGGCAAACGAGGTGAATGGCCTCGGACTGACTGTTGACGTATCCAGACGCGATCAAGTGGATTGGATGGTCAGTGAAGTAATCAACCGCTATGGAAAGATTGATGTCTTGATCAATAATGCCGGAATCACCATGGACGCTACGCTCGTAAAGATGACGCAGGAACAGTGGGACCGCGTGATTTCCATTAACCAGACCGGTGTCTTTCACTGCACGCAAGCGGTGGTACCCCATATGATCAGGGAAGGCGCCGGCAGAATCATCAATACCAGCAGCATTGTGGGGAGGATGGGGAATTTCGGTCAAACGAATTATGCCGCATCGAAAGCAGCGGTGATCGCCATGACCCAAACGTGGGCAAAAGAGCTTGGCAGGAAGGGAATTCTCGTGAACGCTGTGGCTCCCGGCTTTATCGTGACCCCGATGACAGAGAAAATGCCGGAATCTATACTTCAAGGCATGAAGGAGAAAATCGCTCTCCGACGACTGGGACAACCAAGGGATGTCGCGAATGTGTATGTATTCCTGGCCAGTGATGAGGCCAGCTATATCAATGGCGCTGTCATACCTGTCGATGGCGGTCTGTCAATTTAGATTGAAAAGCTATGAGGGGATTGAACTTTGCCTCGGGCGAAGCTCAATCCTTTTCTCGTTGGGCTGATTTTGCTCTCCGAGGTCCTAGTTGTTAGAAGATTATCTCATTTCCGACAGAAAAATAACATGTTAGACTGACGGAAAGGATGAAACTAACGGACAATAGTGATCAAACATGGAAAAGGGGTGTACTTCATGACCAGCAGCAGCATGAATCCGAAAGTCGATGAATTTATCAGGAACGCGACGAAATGGAAGGCAGAATTTGAGGCGCTGCGCAATATCGTTCTAGACTGCGGCCTGACCGAAGATTTTAAGTGGATGCATCCTTGTTACACGTATGAGAACAAAAACGTAGTTCTCATACATGGATTTAAAGAATACTGTGCGCTGCTGTTTCACAAAGGAGCATTGCTGCAGGATACTCACGGCATTCTCATCCGACAAACGGAACATGTACAGGCGGCGCGCCAGATTCGCTTCACCAATGTGCAAGAAATCATCGAGATGGAACCCATCTTGAAAGCCTATATTCATGAAGCGATTGAAGTGGAAAAAGCCGGCTTGAAAGTGGATGGCAGCAAGAAGGCAGAACTCACCATTCCTGAGGAACTGCAAAAGAAATTTGCTGAAATGCCTGCCTTGAAAACTGCCTTTGAAGCATTGACGCCGGGACGGCAAAGAGCATACATTCTTTATTTTTCTAAACCCAAACAATCCAAAACGCGTGAGTCACGGATTGAAAAATACGTACAGCATATTCTCAACGGAAAGGGATTGAATGATTAAGTATTTGAACGAACGGGGGCGGGATGTTACACAGGCACTATTCGCGATTTGCTTTATACAGGTAATATATGACAAAATGGGCGTATGCGACATCATGGGCTGCTGCAACTCAACAGAGGATATAGAGGAATCAAATCTTGTTGCGGGGGCACCGTAAAGGAACGCCACGCAATGGGATTATTGGGAGAGGGTAACGATGAAAAACGTAATCGCTGTATTCATTTTAGGGTTGGTGGCAGGTGCGTTGATAGGCGCCCATCAAGTCATGTCGTTAACGCCTGAAATGGAAAGGGAAATTGTCGCCAAACTGGGGTCAAAAAACGTCATGATCATCGTGGCGATGCTGCAAACAGCAGTGTTGGCGGGGATTGCCACGATCGCAGGTTTGTGGGCTTCGCCAAAAGTAGGTTTGAACAAACCATTTGCTTATAACAGAAAAAGTATTGCCGCGGCAGCCGCCATCGGACTCTTGTCTGCCTGCTTGATCGCCATTCCGGAAAAGCTTGTCTTTGCCGAAGCGTTGGGACTGGATGAGAAATTTGAATTTTCCTGGCTTTATTTTCTTGGCAGTGTATTATACGGAGGCATCATTGAAGAAATACTGCTGCGGTTCGGACTAATGACGCTCATTGTATGGCTTGTCAGCAAAATGACGAGATCTGCAACTAGCAGCGGAATGTACGTGGCGGGAATTGTCATCGCCGCGCTTCTGTTTGCTGTCGGGCATCTTCCCGCGACTGCACAAATGCTGGGTGTAAGCACGGTAACTGTCACTCGTACGATGCTGCTCAACGTTTTGCCAGGGATTGGGTTCGGCTATTTATATTGGAAGCATGGATTGGCATATGCGATGCTCGGACATGTCACTACGCACGTCATCAATCAAGTGATCCTGCTCCCTCTCTTGTTCTAGGTACCGCGAAGTGTATGCCGATCACTAAAAAGGCGGCGTACAGCAGGCGAATGTCATCGCTGCCAGTTGGTCGACGTTTATGACGTATTTCTGCTGAACATAACATGTGAGACTGACGGCAATCATAACGCTAACAGGCAAGTTGGAGTACGTTGCACGACATGATGATGGGAGGCAGACGCATGGAGGTTTTTGCAGCGTATTTGGCAGGCATTGATAACCCTGACCACCGTGAACGGACAAAGGAAGTGTTGGCGTGGGTTGCGAATACATTCCCCAATTTGGAACCGCATATCAAGTGGAATACGCCCATGTTTACCGATCACGGCACATTTATCATCGCCTTTTCCACTGCGAAGCAACATTTAAGCGTTTCACCGGAAGAAGCGGGCATTGCGCGGTTTGCTGATGAGATTGCACAGGCCGGCTACAGCGCTACCAAGGGATTGTTTCGAATCCCGTGGAATAAGCCGGTCCATTACGATCTGCTTGCGAAAATCATTGAATTTAACATTCGGGATAAAGCAGACTGTTCAACGTTTTGGCGGAAATCAGGCTAAACGCCAAGATATCAATAATCCAGTTGGAATCGCTGCTGTCCAACAGGTCTATTCCTCAATGAGATATTACAAAGCAAAAAAGTCTATTGTGATTGCGTCAACCAGTTTCACAACTTCATGTGAAACGTTAGCGGGCATCAATCACGTAAAATTGTTAGATCGTCAGGATTTAATCGCAATTATCAATGCGTTCAAGCAAGGCGATTTGGAGAAAGCCAAGGACATCATAGAAGCGGAACCAAGAATTATTTTGGAATCGTGGTCCGATTATAAGAATGCGAATCTTGAAGTGAAAAAAGATATCAAGGCTGAAAAGCTGATAAGAAACTTATAAAGCCTCATTCTGGAATTCCTGAACAAGTATAAAAGAAAGCGCGAAAAATAACGCGACTGCAAACAAACCAACCCCCGTGTGACAGAATGTCGTACGGGGGTTGGTGACGGTGGAGACAAGCTTTCCGGCTGGCGATTGGCAGGATTTTTCAATGCTTCCCGATCCTCAAACATGCCGGAAATACTGTACCATAGGGCTAAGACCTTGATTGCGGCTGCAGGCACGGTTCACCGGTCCACGCCCGAGCCACAATCGCAGTCTAAAGCGAGGAGTGAGCGCAATGAAACAGGACCCTGTACAGGCGACGTTTTCTCACCTGCTGTTGTCGGGGACGCTGGTGCACGAAGGCAGTTTTGAAGAGATGCAGGAATCGTTCGGCATCCGGGTGCACCCGCAGGTGGTGATGGTGGTCTCGATCGACCGCTATACCGATCTGGTGATCGGCAAGCCGTTTCATTGGAGCATGGAGATCGGCCAGCAGGTGGTGGAAGGCGTATGCGAGGCGATCAGCGAACCGTTTGTCTGGGTGTGGGTGGCCGAGGGCGTTCTCGCAGTCCTGGTGGAACTGGCGCTGCACTCTCCTAAGGAGTCGGGATTCCGGCAGGTCACCGGCCGGATATCCCGGCAGATTCAAGAACGGTGCAAGAAGCGCGGAGTAAACGTATCGATCGGGATCGGCAGCTATTACGACAACCCCTACCAGCTTCACTTTTCCTACGAAGAAGCGAAAGAGGCCATGGTGGACCGGTTTTTTCAGGGCAACGCCCTCATTTTCCACTACGAAAAGAAACAGGGACGGGAAGCCGGCTGGGACTCGCCGCTCACGCCGGCAGAGCGGGCGGAACTGGTCGCACGCCTTCGGATCGGCGATGAAGAGGGAACGGTCGCGTCTCTGCGGGCGCTGCTGGACAAAATGGCGCAGACGTACCGCCATGACGTGAACATGTTCAAATCGGAAGCGGTGGAATTGGTGATTACGATGTCCCGTCAGGTGCTGGATTCGGGGGCCAATGCCGCCCTCATCCTGTCGGAAAACGCCAGATTTATTCAGGATTTGTACGTGACCATCCGGTATGACAAGTTCGTGCAAAAAGTATGCGAATACGCCCGCCGCTTGACAGCGTACATGGAGCAAAACGACCTGAGCGATGTTTCGCCGATCATTCGTCAGGCCGTCCGCTACCTGAAAGAAAACCTGCACCGGAAGCTCACGCTGGAAGAAGTAGCACAATATTGCTGCGTCAGTGTGTATCACCTGAGCCGCCTGTTCAAGCGGGAGACAGGCATGAGCCCAATCGACTTTCTCAACAGGCTGCGGGTGGAAAAAGCCAAGTACTACCTGAGTTCGACCGACTGCACCATCCAGGAGATCGCGGCTGTTGTCGGCTTTCAGGACGCCAACTACTTTACCCGGACGTTTAAAAAGTACGCGAACTGTTCCCCCACTGCCTACCGTCGAGCAAAATTGTGCTAACAGTTGACAATATCGCCTAGTGGAGAGGACCAATCAATGCAGTAGAATACGAGATAACGACATCGCGTAAGACTCAGATAATTCGCAGTAGGGCGAGTTGTCGGGAAAACTTCTGAAAAAGTGGCGTGCACTCTGATAAAGCTCGTTGTCGCAGACGGGTTTGGAAACTGACTTTGTTTTGTAAGCGCTTGCAGGTAGACAAGGAGGGGTTTTATTGAAAAAGAGGATTGCTTTGATGAATCCTCCGGAACTGGTGCGCCAGTCCAACTGGCGGGACCGCTATGAGACCAAAGTGGCCCAGTGGCTGACACCGTGGGACGGAGAGGAGCCGATTGACGTCGGGTTTATCGGCGTGCCGCTCTCCAAGACGTCGATCAGCGTGTCGGCGGCCTCCATGACGCCCAATGCGCTGCGGGAGTTGTTTCCCACTGTGACGACGTACAGCATCGATTACGACATCGACCTGACGGCGCTGCGGGCACGCGACCTGGGGGACGTCCAGATGCATCCTACGGATTTGTTCCGCTGCCACGCCAACATCGAGCAGGCGCTGACCAATGTCTACGAAGCGCTGCCCGACCTGCTCCCGATCATCGCGGGAGGAGACCACTCCATCACCTGCCCGTCGGTCAAGGCGTTTAAGCGGCGGTTTGCCGGAAAGGTGGGCATCGTGCAAATTGACGCGCATATGGATGTACGGAATCTGGAAGACGGCGGACCGACCAACGGCACTCCGATCCGCGGCCTTCTGGAGTCGGGGACGGTGGAAGGGAAGCACATCGCCCAGGTGGGGATTCACAGCTTTGCCAACTCCAAGGCGTACAGGGAATACGCGGTTTCACAGGGCATTACCCAGTTTACCGCCCGTCAGGTGGCCCGGGAAGGGATCGAGCCGCTGATTTACAAGGCGATGGAGATTGCCGGCAGCGGCACGGACGCCATCTACGTGACAGTGGACATGGACGTGCTGGATCAGGCGTTTGGACCGGGTGTCCCGGCCATGGTGCCGGCTGGCATGACGTCGTGGCAGCTGCTCGACGCTGTGTACCTGCTTGGCCAAAACCCGAAAGTTAAAGGATTTGACGTGGTCTGCATTGATCCCCTGCAGGACCCGCGCCGGGCGACGGTTCGTACGGCGCTGCACGTAATCCTTACGTTCATGGCAGGCGTCATGACGAGAAAACACTGAGGAAAAAGGAGAGAGGACATTATGGCAGAAACCAAGGCACGCGTCATCCGCGCACCCCGCGGCAGCCAATTGAACGCGAAAGGATGGCAGCAGGAAGCAGCCCTGCGGATGTTGATGAACAATCTGGACCCGGAAGTGGCGGAGCGTCCGGAAGACCTCGTGGTGTACGGGGGGATCGGAAAAGCGGCGCGCAACTGGGAGTGCTTTGACAAGATCGTGGAGTGCCTGAAAAACCTGGAGGGGGATGAGACCCTGCTGGTGCAGTCGGGAAAACCGGTCGGCATTTTCAAAACGCATCCGCTCGCGCCCCGCGTGCTGATTTCCAACTCCGTGCTGGTGCCGGCGTACGCCAACTGGGAAACGTTCCGGGAGTTGGAGCAAAAGGGGCTGATGATGTACGGCCAGATGACCGCCGGCAGCTGGATCTACATCGGCACTCAGGGCATCCTGCAGGGGACGTATGAAACCTTTGCGGAAGCGGCCCGCCAGCACCGCGGCGGCACGCTGAAAGGGACGCTCACCCTGACAGCCGGGTTGGGCGGCATGGGTGGAGCTCAGCCGCTTGCCGTTACGATGAATGAAGGGGTGGTAATTGGCGTCGACGTCGATCCGTCCCGCATTCAGCGCCGGATAGACACCCGGTATTGCGACGTGATGGTGCACGACCTGGACGAAGCGCTGAAGCTGGCCCGGGAGGCGCAGGAACAGGGCAAGCCGCTGTCCATTGGTCTCGTTGGCAATGCTGCCGACATTTATCCCGAATTCGTGCGCCGCGGCATCGTGCCGGACTTCGTCACCGACCAGACATCCGCGCACGATCCGCTCAACGGGTACGTGCCCCGCGGCTTTACGCTGGAAGAGGCGGCCGAACTGCGCAAGAACGATCCCGACAAGTACGTCCGCCTTTCTCGCGAGTCGATGGCGGTGCACGTGCAGGCGATGCTTGACCTGCAAAAAATGGGAGCTGTCGTATTCGACTACGGCAACAACATCCGCCAGGTGGCCTACGACGAAGGGGTGAAAGACGCGTTCAACTTCCCCGGCTTCGTCCCGGCCTACATCCGTCCCCTGTTCTGCGAAGGGAAAGGCCCGTTCCGCTGGGCAGCGCTGTCCGGCGATCCGGAAGACATCTACAAGACGGACGAACTGGTGCTCAAGTTGTTCCCGGAAAACGAGCACCTGCGCCGCTGGATTACCATGGCCCGCGAAAAAGTGGCCTTCCAGGGCCTGCCTGCGCGCATTTGCTGGCTGGGATACGGCGAGCGGGTCAAAATGGGTCTGGCCATCAACGAGATGGTGCGACGCGGAGAAATATCCGCACCGATCGTCATCGGCCGCGACCACCTCGACTGCGGTTCGGTGGCGTCTCCCAACCGGGAAACGGAGAGCATGAAAGACGGCAGCGATGTGGTGGGCGACTGGGCGATCCTCAACGCGCTGGTCAATACGGCAGCAGGCGCCAGCTGGGTGTCGGTGCACCACGGCGGCGGCGTGGGGATGGGCTACTCCCTGCATGCCGGCATGGTGGTAGTGGCTGACGGTTCGCAGGAAGCGGAAGAGCGGCTTTCCCGTGTGCTCACCACCGACCCGGGCATGGGGGTCATTCGACACGCCGACGCCGGGTACGACAAGGCGATCCAGACGGCCAAGGAGCGCGGTGTTCGCGTGCCGATGCTGGACATCTGACCGTCTGGGGAAAGACGAGCGAAACAACGCGAAAAAAGCGGCATCCCGAGGGAGGTTTTCCTCGGGATGCTTCCATGGAGGAGAGAAAGCGTGAAGCCGGAACGGATTGATCTGTTGGTACACAACATCGGTGTGCTGGTGACGATGGGCGGCAAGCATGGGCCGCGACGGGGAGTCGAGATGTCGGATGTCGGGCTCGTGACGGGCGGAGCTGTGGCGATTGCGGATGGCAAAATCGTGGCCGCCGGTGCGGAAGCGGACGTCCGGGCGGAAATCGCCGGGCTGCCCATCGAGCAGAGCCTGGATGCAAATGGGCGTCTGGTGACGCCGGGCCTGGTGGACCCGCACACCCATCTGGTGCATGGAGGTTCCCGGGAAAACGAACTGGTGTTGAAACTAAAGGGCATGTCGTATCTGGACATCCTCGCCCAGGGCGGCGGGATTCTCAGCACGGTGCGGGCTACACGGGCTGCGACGGAAGACGAACTGTACGAAAAGGCACGGAAGAGTCTGGATATCATGATGCTGTACGGGGCGACGACTGTAGAGGCAAAAAGCGGCTACGGACTGACGCTGGCAGACGAGCTGAAGCAGCTTCGTGTGACCAGGCGGCTGGATGAAACGCATCCGATCGACCTGGTGTCGACGTTTATGGGGGCACACGCCGTACCGGCGGAGTACAAGGGCCGCTCCGCCGAATACGTCAAGCTGGTGATCGAGGAGATGCTGCCGGAGGTAAAGCGGCAGGGACTGGCCGAGTTTTGCGACGTTTTTTGCGAGCACGGGGTGTTTTCGGTGGACGAGTCGCGGGCGATTCTCGCCGCCGCAAAAGAGCTGGGGTTCGGGTTGAAGCTGCATGCCGACGAGATTGAACCGCTCGGCGGGGCGCAGCTGGCCGCAGAGATGGGCTGCATTTCCGCAGAGCATCTGCTGGCCGCTACCGATGAAGGATTGAAGGCGATGCGGGATGCGGGCGTGATCGCCGTCTGCCTGCCGGCAACGTCATTCAACCTGCGCGCCAAGTCCCACGCTCGGGCCCGAACCATGATCGAGCTGGGAGTGCCGGTTGCTCTGTCCACTGACTACAATCCGGGCAGTTCGCCCACGGAATCGCTGCAGCTGGTGATGACCCTGGCATGCCTGAATCTGAACATGTCACCGGAGGAAGTATTTACTGCCATGACGATCAACGCAGCCTATGCGATTGGCCGCGGAGACCAGGTGGGCAGTCTTGAGCCCGGAAAGCTGGCGGACCTGGTGCTGTTCAACGCCGAAAACCTGGCGTATGTGCCGTATCACTTCGGCATCAACCACGTGGACACGGTGATCAAGAAAGGGCGCGTCGTGGTGGCCGGAGGACGGCTTTTGGAGAAGTAAAAGCAGATGAAACAAGGCACGGAAACAGTTGCTCCGTGCCTCAGCGTGTAGACAAAGTCCGTGGCGCATGGATGATCGGGCCCGCTCGCTCGCTTGACGCCCATCATAGAAGATGGATGATGTCCGCTCCAAAACGCGACGCGGGCAGGGGACAAACATCTGGGTGTTTCGACGAAGTGAGACTTGTGTCCCCTGTTTTTCCCCGCGTCTTTCGTTTTTCCGCTGAGCCGGTCGTCAAAGGAGCTCGCTTGGCCCATCCCTCCATGCGATGTACTTTTTCTCCATCTTCGGTTGATGAATGTGCAGGCCTTTCGGCCTGACAACGATGGACAGATCGTTTCCTTGCGGAACTTCAATGAAAAAGTACAGTTTGTCTTCAGTCTGAGGCACGGAACCAGTTGCTCCGTGCCTCAGCGTGTAGACAAAGTCCGTGGCGCATGGATGATCGGGCCCGCTCGCTCGCTTGACGCCCAGCAAAGAAGGTGGATGGTGTCCGCTCCAAAACGCGACGCGGGCAGGGGACAAACATCTGGGTGTTTCGACGAAGTGAGACTTGTGTCCCCTGTTTTTCCCCGCGTCTTTCGTTTTTCCGCTGAGCCGGTCGTCAAAGGAGCTCGCTTGGCCCATCCCTCCATGCGATGTACTTTTTCTCCATCTTCGGTTGATGAATGGTCAGGCCTTTCGGCCTGACAACGATGGTCAGATCGTTTCCTTGCGGAACTTCAATGAAAAAGTACAGTTTGTCTTCAGTCTGAGGCACGGAACCAGTTGCTCCGTGCCTTTTTTGCTGTCCAGACAGTGGTGCACATGATTCATTTTCCATAATGGGATTGACTGGAAGAGCCGCCTGTGCTACCTTTTTAGTGATAATGATTCTCATTATTGGTGTTTGGGAGGAGGAGTCGTCTCATGCGTACAGACAACGGACAGGCAGCGGACATCAGCTCGTGCAGACCGAGACGGAATCCCAAAGCAAACCTGGCCAAAATCAAGGAATACATGGACCAGCACTACAACGAACCTCTTTCGATCAAGCAGCTTGCGCAGATGGCGAACATCAGTCCCAAGTATTTTGTGGATCTTTTCAAAAAGACATATGGTCAGAGCGCCATGGAATATTTGACGGATTTGCGCATCAACCGGGCGAAGCGCTATTTGGCCGAATCCGGGGAGCGCTTGCGGGATATCGCCGCAAAAGTTGGGTATAGCGACGAGTTTTACTTTAGCCGCAAGTTTAAAAAGGAAGTGGGCGTATCACCGTCCGATTTCGCGAAACATTTCAAGAAACGCATCGCTGCGTGCTCCGCTGCGGTTACGGGTCATCTGCTTGCGTTGAACGTGGTGCCGATTGCAGCGCCGCTGGACCCCAAGTGGACGCCCTATTACTACAACGCCTATCGCACACAGATCAAGGCGCATTTAACGCTGACCGACCCGTACACGAGCTGGCAGTTTGAATCAAACCTGGACAAGATCATACGAATTCGACCGGACGCCATTGTCGGAACCGACCAACTGCTGCCCGCCGAGAAAGCCAAATTGACGGACATGGCGTCTTCGTTTTTCGTTCCGACAGAGAAGTTGGGGTGGAGAGACCAGCTCCGCATGATCGCCCGTTTTTTGGACAGGGAGGATCAGGCGGAGATGTGGATCCGGCGATATGAACAGAGGGTTCAGTCGGCTCGGGAGCAGATTGAGGCAAAACTGGGACACGACAGCATTCTGGTGCTGCGTATCTACGGCCAGGCGATCCATGCCTACTGGAACCGCGGGCTGGAGGACGTGCTGCACCGGGATCTGCGGATCAGGACCGTATTTCGGCCGGAACCGTCCGAACATGCGCAGCTTACGCTGGAGCAGGTGGCGGAGCTTGATCCTGACCGGATATTGCTGGTGGTGTGTCCCGAGGCATCGTCGCGGGCGTACTGGCTGGCGCTGCAGCACAAGGCGGCCTGGCGCCAGTTGAAAGCAGTCACAAACCTGAATGTGCACCTGATCTCTGCTGATCCGTGGTTCGAGTACTCGGCGATGTCCATTCTCCGGATGCTGGATGAAGCCATGCTCTTGTTTACGGGAAAATGTCCAAATGTTCTTCTGGATAGAACCCATGGTGACGCTTGAGCGGCATCATCTATAATCATTCTCGGTGAGAATGATTATCACAAGAGGAGGAACACCATGTTTCATCTGGCCAATCGGTTTGGCACTGTCTTTCGTTTTCCGTTTACCGTCTGGCTGTGCCTGGTGCTGGCAGTCAGTTTGCTGACCGGCTGCGGCTCCAATCAGGCTCAACGTGCGGAGTCGTCCGAACAGCCGCAATCGGTGTCAACAGCCGCTGATGCTTCTGCAACGGGAGCAAACACTCCCGCATCGTCTGGTGAGCGAACGGTCAAGGACGAACTTGGCCATGAAATCACCGTGCCAGCGGAACCCAAGCGGGTATTTGCCCCTTATCTCGAGGATTCGCTGCTCAAGCTGGGCATCAAGCCAGTGGTCCAATGGTCCAACGGCAACATGGCACACGCGTATCTGCAAGAGGAGCTGAAGGATGTGCCGAAGCTGGACTTCTCGGGAGGACTGCCGTCTCCAGAGGTGATCATGTCCTACAATCCCGATTTGATCATCCTGCACACCGCGACGTACGCCGCCAATGGCACCTATGAGAACTATGCCAAGATCGCACCGACCTACGTGTTTCAGAATGCGTCCGGCGACGTCGAAAAGTCGCTCGTCACGCTGGGAGAGCTGCTCGGCAAATCTGCCCAAGCCGATCAAGCGCTGAAAGTGTACCGGCAGAAAGTGCAGGAGGCCAAAGAAAAGCTGGATCAGGCGGTCGGGGGAAAAAAGGTCGCGATTATGCGCTTTGCTGCCAAAGGCGTCAGCCTGATGGGAGCAAATTATCTGTGCGGGAATGTTGTGCACCAGCAGTTGGGGGTCGGAAAGTCCAAGCTGGTGGAGAACGCAAACAGTGCGAACGTGACGCTGGAGACGTTATCGAATCTTGACGCTGACTACATATTTGTCATCAATGCGTATGGTCAAGGGACACAGCGCATGAAGGAGATGACGGAAAGTTCCATCTGGAAGAGCATCCCGGCGGTGAAGCAGGGGCACGTGTACGAGGTGAACGACGAGTACTGGCTTGGCAGCGGTCTGATCGCCTATGAAAAGATTATTGACGATACGGTCAAACTGCTTGCCAAATAAGCGGAAGCAAACGCATGTCTGAACGTCTCCCTGTATGGCAAACAAGTGAAACGACATCACATCGATGGGGCCACCTTGCAGCCTGGAAGGGAGATTTTCACGCCGTCCAGATGTAAATGTAAGTGAAGAAAGGTAGGAAATGTAATCCATGTCTTTCGATCATCCTGAACAGCGCGCTGTCTCGCTCGAGGAGACCGCGAGCGGCAAGGCGGAAATCCCCCGTTCCAAACGATGGATCATGCAGTCGCGCGCGGAAAACCGCAGCTATCAGATCATGGTGGCCACCCCGGCGGAAGCGCCGCCTCCCTCGGGATATCCGGTCATTTACGTGCTGGATGCCAATTCCGTTTTCGGAACGATGGTGGAGGCCGTTCGCCTGCAGAGCGGCCGCCCGGAGAAGACAGGGGTTGTACCGGCGGTGGTCGTCGGCATCGGCTATGAAACGGACGGCCCGTTTGCCCCGGCCCGGTATTACGATCTGACGCCCATGCCCACCACGGAATTTACGCAACTTCCGAACGGGGCTGCCCTGCCTCCGCAAGGGGGAGCTGAAGCGTTCCTGCAGTTCATTGAAGAAGAGCTGAAGCCGCGGATCGCACGGGAATTCAAGATCGACCGCAGCAGACAAACGCTCTTCGGCCATTCCCTTGGCGGACTGTTCACCCTGCACGTGCTGTTTACGAAGCCGGATGCCTTTCAGTGCTATATCGCCGGCAGCCCCTCGATCCATTGGAACCGGCAGCATCTGATGCAGGCGGAGAAGCAGTTCGCAGCCCGCCTGGAGCAGGAATCGCTGAACATCAAGGTACTGCTTGGGTTCGGAGAAATGGAAAAAGATCACGTATCCCAAAATTGCTATCATGCCCGGGAGTTGTCAGAACGTCTGTCCGCCCATGCTGCACGTGGGCTGCAGGTGGTGTTCAAAGAGTTTGAGGACGAAAACCATGTATCGGTGCTGCCGGTCCTGATCAGCAGGGCCCTGCGTTTTGCCTTGTATCCAGAGAAATAACGAGGCCATGCGGCGCGTGACGAGTGGAGAGTGCGCCGCATCATTGCAGCCCCGATGGGAGTAAGAGGAGAGAGACCTTGTATGGAGATTGCGGGAATTACGGGTAAAGTTGCCTTGGTCACAGGAGCCGCGCAGGGGATCGGGAGAGCGGTAGCAGCGGCCCTGGCCGAGCGTGGAGCCTTGGTTGCGGCGGCAGACAAGCAGGCCGCAGGCGTCCAAGCACTCGTGGAAGAACTGTGTGCCGGCGGTCATCAGGCAGCAGCTTTTCCCACAGACATTCGTGACAGCGGCGCCGTCGAAGCGATGGTAGAGCGAATCGAACAGGAGCTCGGTCCGATCGACATACTGGTCAACGTCGCCGGCGTGCTGCGCACAGGGCCAATCGAATCGCTCAGCGACGAGGATTGGGCGGCCACGTTCGCGGTGAATGCAAACGGAGTGTTCTATGTTTCCCGCGCGGTCGTCAGGCGCATGGCCTCCCGCCGATCCGGTGCGATTGTGACCGTCGCTTCAAACGCCGCTGGGGTGCCGCGCATGCAGATGTCGGCCTACGCGGCCTCGAAGGCAGCTGCGACGATGTTCACCAAGTGCCTGGGGTTGGAGTACGCCCGGTACAATATCCGCTGCAATGTGGTATCGCCCGGCTCAACCGACACAGCCATGCAGCGGGCATTGTGGGCGGATGACAATGGCGCGCAGGCTGTCATCGCCGGCAATTTGGAGCAGTACCGCCTGGGCATACCGCTTGGAAGGATGGCCCAGCCCTCGGACATTGCCGATGCGGTGCTGTTTCTGGTATCCGACCAGGCGCGGCATATTACGATGCACGACCTGTGCGTCGACGGCGGTGCAACCCTGGGAATGTAAAAATGGATGGGAGATGACGATGAATGCTGAAACAAGTTGCTGGTTCCGCGGCAAGCGCCACAGCGCTGCTCGAAGCATATCAAGCGGGCTCCGCCTTCTTTTTCTCTTCGCCCAAGCGTACCCTGCTGGCAGAGGGAGAATGGGCCAGACTGCCGGAGTACGAGGGACCGGATGCGTTGAGAAGCCTGGCCCGAAGAGTTGCCGAGCTGCTTGCCAGCGCCGAGCGGTCCGGGCACGGCACGTCGGTCGCAGTCGGCGCGGTTCCGTTTGATCACACGAAGCCAGCCCAACTCGTCGTGCCGCAAACCCTCCAATGGGCAGGACCGCTTGAATTCACACCGGACGTTTTGGCTGAACAGAACGCTGCATCTGCCTTTGAGATTCGCGAAATACCGGCGCCGGCGGAATATGAGGAGGGCGTAAACCGGATATTGGCGCGCCTTCAACAAGGTGACATTCAGAAGGTGGTGCTGGCGAGATCGCTGCACCTGACCTCCTCTGACTCCGTGAATATCCATCAACTGCTCCGCAACCTGGCCCGGCACAACACGCGCGGCTACACATTCGCGGCAAACCTGACGCCAAAGGGCGTGCGCAGCGCTGCGGCGGACAGCGAAGGATCGCGGACGTTGATCGGCGCCAGCCCGGAACTGCTCGTGGCCAAGACAGGGCCGTACATCATGGCCAATCCCTTGGCAGGTTCTGCGGCCCGCAGTGACGATCCCCGCGAGGATGAGCGGCGCGCGGCTTCGCTGCTTGCTTCCGCCAAGGACCGGCATGAGCATGCGGTGGTCGTCGAGGCAGTCGTCGAAGCGCTCCGTCCCTATTGCAAGCATCTGGACGTTCCCCGGGAGCCTTCGCTGGTGCAGACCAACACCATGTGGCATCTTTCCACGGAAATAAACGGGGAGCTGATCGATCCCTCCACCTCGTCGCTTCAGCTGGCGGCAGCGCTTCACCCGACTCCCGCTGTATGCGGAACGCCTGTCGATCAGGCGCGTGCGGTGATTCAGGAGTTGGAGCCGTTTGATCGAGGGTTCTTTACGGGAATGGTCGGATGGTGCGATGCAAACGGCGATGGGGAGTGGGCAGTCACCATCCGCTGCGCCGAAGTGGAGGGGCGCGTGATTCGTCTGTTTGCGGGAGCAGGTATCGTCCTCGGCTCAAATCCGGAGGCAGAACTTTTGGAAACATCTGCGAAGTTTCGCACCATGCTTCTGGCCATGGGGCTGAACCAGCCGGTGCTGGCCGGAAGAAAGGAGGGGTAAGTCATGCTGTCAGGATGCCCAACGTGGCCCAAGGAATTTGCCGATCGATACCGGGCGGCAGGGTGCTGGCAGGGTGAGACGTTTGGAGAGATGCTGCGGAAGCGTGCCGCCGCTTACGGGGACCGCATCGCCATCGTCAGCGGTGACAGGCGGATCAGCTACGCGGAACTTGACGCCCGGGCCGACCGCTTGGCAGCGGGGTTTCAGAAGCTGGGAATCAAGCCGATGGACCGGGTCGTCGTGCAGCTTCCCAATATCCCGGAATTTTTTGAAGTGATTTTTGCACTGTTTCGGCTGGGGGCGCTGCCTGTGTTTGCCCTCCCCCTGCATCGAAAGAGTGAGATCACCTATTTGTGCGAGTTCACCGAAGCGGTTGCGTACGTCATCCCAGACGTTGAAGCGGGGTTTGACTACCGCGAGCTTGCCGCTCATGTCAAGGAGAGCGTTCCCACCTTGCGTCACGTGATTGTGGCGGGCGACCCGGGACAGTTTGACGCGCTGGATGAAATGCGCACAGATTCCGTCAGTCTGCCGGAAGGGCCGAGCGCCAGCGATGTGGCGTTTCTCCAGCTGTCCGGCGGCAGCACCGGACTGCCCAAGCTGATTCCCCGGACGCACGATGATTACATCTACAGTTTGCGGGTCAGCGCCGAGATTTGCCAGCTTGATGAGAGCAGCGTGTATCTCGCGGTACTGCCTGTTGCCCACAACTTTCCGCTCAGCTCGCCCGGCGTACTCGGGACGCTGTACGCCGGCGGCAGAGTGGTTCTCGCGCGCAGCGGCAGCCCGGACGAGGCGTTTCCGCTGATCGCGCGGGAGCAGGTCACGATTACGGCCGTAGTGCCTCCGCTGGCCCTGGTCTGGCTGGATGCGGCGGCATCGCGAAGGCATGATCTGTCCAGCCTGCAGGTCCTGCAGGTGGGCGGGGCCAAGTTCGCCGCTGAGGCTGCCAGGATGGTCAAACCGACGATCGGCTGCACCCTGCAGCAGGTGTTCGGGATGGCGGAGGGACTGGTCAATTATACAAGACTGGATGATCCTGAGGAGATCATCGTGAACACCCAGGGCAGACCCATGTCGCCGTATGATGAGATTCGCCTGGTTGACGACAATGATCGCGAAGTCGAGCAGGGCCAGGTGGGACATCTTCTGACCCGGGGACCTTATACCATTCGCGGCTATTACAAGGCCGAGGAGCACAACGCCAAGGCGTTCACTGCTGACGGTTTTTACCGCACGGGCGATCTGGCACGGTTGACTCCAACAGGTCATCTGGTCGTAGAGGGACGTGCCAAAGACCAGATCAACCGGGGCGGCGACAAGGTGGCGGCTGAAGAAGTGGAGAACCATCTGCTCGCTCATCCCGGCGTACATGACGCCGCCGTGGTCGCCATGCCGGACGATTATCTGGGCGAGCGCACGTGCGCCTTCGTGATTCCGCATCATCCGGCTCCCACAGCGGCCGAACTCAAAGCGTTCCTGCGGGAGCGTGGATTGGCGGCTTACAAGATACCGGATCGAGTGGAATTTGTCGATTCGTTCCCCATGACGGCAGTCGGCAAGATCAGCAAAAAAATGCTGCGTGAACGCATCGCCCAGCAATTGCAGTCGCGTACGCACCAACACAAGCAAGGGAGGAGTTAGCATGGCGATTCCCGCCATATTGCCGTATCCGATGCCTGTAGAGTCTGACCTGCCGAAGAACAGGGTGGCGTGGACACCTGATCCGAAGCGGGCGGCTCTGCTGATTCATGACATGCAGCAGTATTTTCTGAATGCGTTCACCGTTACGGAGTCTCCGGTCGTGGAGCTTCTGGCCAATATCCAAAAGCTCAAAGCCTATTGCGCCGAGCAGGGAATCCCCGTCATCTATTCGGCGCAGCCTGGCAAACAGTCCCCAGAGCAGCGCGGACTGCTGCAGGATTTCTGGGGGCCGGGACTGACGAAGTGCCCCGATCAGCAGAAGATCGTCGATGAGCTTGCGCCGGGCGGGCAGGATCTGGTGTTGACCAAGTGGCGGTACAGCGCCTTTCAACAGACCAATTTGCTGGAGATGTTGCAGCAGCGCGGACGGGATCAGCTTATCGTGTGCGGCATCTACGCCCATATCGGCTGCCTGATGACCGCGTGCGAAGCGTTCATGAAAGATGTGCAGCCGTTCTTCGTTGCAGATGCGGTAGCGGATTTCTCTCGGGAGAAGCACATGATGGCGCTGACCTACGCGGCTGAGCGCTGCGCGGTCACGATCACGACGCAGCGTCTGATCGATCAGCTGAGCGGCGTGCAGGCTGAAGCGCCGGCCGCCCGTGAAAGTGACCCGCAGCCGATCACGCAGGAAGCGATCCGCGCGCAAGTAGCTGATTTGCTCCAGGAACTGCCGGCAAACCTTGGGGAAAACGACGACCTGATTAACGTGTGGGGGCTTGATTCCGTCAGGATCATGTCGCTGGTGGAGAGATGGCGCCGCAGCGGTGCAGAGGTGACCTTTGTGGAACTGGCTGAGCAGCCGACACTGGCCGCCTGGTGGGCGCTGTTGTCATCACGATTGAAGCAGAGTTTGCCCAATCAGGATTACTTCGTCGTATGAAAGAGGTGATGTTCATGCCGGATCATCAGGATGTACGCTGGCCCTTGTCGGGTGCACAGAATGGCATTTGGTTTGCACAAAAGCTCGACCCGGACAATCCGACCTTCAACACCGCCGAGTGCATCGAAATCCATGGCCCCGTCGATCCTGCGCTGTTCGAGGTTGCCCTGCGCCGGGCCGTGACGGAGGCGGAAACGCTGCATCTGCACTTCGGCGAGGATTGGAACGGTCCGTGGCAGAGCCTCTGCCTGTCAGCTGACTGGCCGCTGCATTTCGTGGACGTCAGCGGCCATGAAGATCCTCAGGAAGCGGCAGAAACGTGGATGAAGCAGGACATGGCCCAACCGGTTGATCTGACCCGCGGTCCCCTGTTTGCACAAGCGCTGTTGAAATTGGCGCCTGACCGGTTCTTCTGGTATCAGCGCATCCATCATATTGCGATTGATGGCTTTGGCTATTCGCTGTTGGCGCGAAGGGTGGCACACATCTATACGGCACTCGTCCATGGCCGGCCGTACGACGAGGCGGCTTTTGGGTCTGTTCACTCCATCCTGGAGGAAGAGGCAGCCTATCGCAGCTCGGAGCAAATGGAGCGGGATCGGCAGTTTTGGCTGTCACGCTTCGCCGATGAGCCCGAGGTGGTCAGTCTGGGAGACAGGGCGGCGAGGACATCCCGCGGCTTTTTGCGTCAGTCGGCACAGCTTCCGTCAACCAGCATGACTGCGCTAAAAGGGCTGGCAAGCCAGACGGGGACAACCTGGTCTGACGTCGTGATTGCCGCTGCGGCGGCTTATGTCCAGCGGTTGACAGGCGCAAACGATGTGATTCTCGGCTTGCCCATGATGTGCCGACTCGGCTCTGCATCGCTGCGCGTGCCGGGAATGGTCATGAACGTGCTGCCGCTAAGGTTGACGGTGCGGCCGGACATGAGTCTGGCAGCTCTCCTGCAGCAGGTCTCGCAGGAAATCCGCGAGATCAGACGGCATCAGCGTTACCGGCATGAAGATCTGCGGCGCGATCTGAAACTGCTGGGGGACAACCGGCGATTGTTTGGTCCGATGATCAATGTGATGCCGTTTGACTATGATGTGCGCTTTGCCGGCCATCGCGCGACAACGCGAAACCTGTCGGCCGGCCCCGTGGACGACCTGACGATAAACGTCTACGACAGATCAGACGGCAGCGGGCTGCATTTCAATTTTGACGCCAATCCGGCGATTTACGGCGCCGACGAGCTGGCGGTTCATCAGCGGCGCTTTCTTTGTTTCCTGGACAATATGGCGTCGGCTGACTCCGGCCAGCCGGTCTCGCAGATTGACTTGCTCCTGCCGGAGGAACGCCAGAAGGTGCTGTTTGAATGGAATGAAACCGCTCATGACCTGCCGACGACCAGCGCGCACGAGCAGTTTGAGCAGCAGGCCTCCCGCACGCCTGAGGCTGTCGCCGTGGAGGTTGAAGGCGTTTCGCTCAGCTATGCCGAGCTGAACAAACGAGCCAATCAGCTTGCCCATCTGCTGATGGCGCACGGTGTCGGACCGGAGCGTGTGGTCGCGCTTGCGCTGCCGCGTTCACCGGAAATGGTCGTCGCCATACTGGCGGTTCACAAGGCGGGAGCGGCGTACCTGCCACTGGACCCGGACTTTCCGTCCGACCGGCTAGCCTACATGCTGGAGGACGCCAGACCCGTATGCGTCATCACAGCCAGACAGGTTGCCCATCGGCTGCCGGATTGTGGTACGGGCTCAAGACTCGTGCTTGACGAGCCGGAAACCATCGACAGGCTGATGCGGCAAGCGATTCACAATCCCGGCAATGCTGATCGAACAAACTGCTTGTCGCCGCTTCATCCTGCCTACGTGCTGTACACCTCCGGTTCGACCGGAAGACCCAAGGGGGTCATGGTCACGTTTGGCAACCTGACCAACCTGATCCTGGCGATGCAGGATCGGTTTGCGCTGGACGAACGGGATGCGTGGCTGTCGGTTACCACGATTTCATTTGACATCTCGGTTCTGGAGCTGTACCTGCCGCTCACGAGCGGGGCCCGTGTTGTCATCGCCGCGAAGGATACGATCATGGACCCGTCGGCTCTGGCGAAAATGATTCGCGAGACCGGCACGACGATCATGCAGGCGACGCCGACCCTGTGGCACGAGCTGGCAGCGAGCAGGCCCGACAAATTTGACGGCCTGCGCATCATTACGGGAGGCGAGGCGTTCCCCAGCGGGCTCAAACTCGCCCTGCAGGAACTGGGGTGCGATGTCCATAATCAATACGGTCCGACGGAAACCACCATTTATTCCACTGCCATGCACCTTGGCGATGAGCGAGCGGGAACACCCCCGATTGGCAGGCCGATTTGGAATACGCGGGTGTATGTGCTGGATGGCGGACTGAAGCCCGTTCCGCCGGGAGTGGTGGGAGAGCTGTACATTGCCGGTGCCGGCTTGGCTCGCGGCTACCTGGGACGGCCGGAGCTGACGGCCGAGCGATTCGTGGCCGACCCGTACGGCGCGCCGGGCTCCCGGATGTACCGCACGGGAGATCTGGTGAGATGGCTGCCGGACGGCTCCCTTGAGTACGTGGGCCGTGTCGATCACCAGGTGAAACTTCGCGGGTTCCGGATCGAACTTGGCGAGATCGAGTCGCTCCTGTCCCGGCATCCTGCGATATCCCAGGTTGCAGTAGTCGTCCGGGAAGACCAGCCAGGGGACAAACGGCTGGTGGCATATGTGGTCCCGCATGCATCCGCCGGCATAGACCCAGCCGAGCTGCGCCGGCATGTCTCCGCCGAACTGCCCGATTACATGATCCCGTCCGCGTTTGTCCAACTTGCCGAAATGCCGTTGACGCCGAATAAAAAAATTGACCGCAAGGCACTGCCAGCGCCTGATCTCCATACGGTTACAGGGCGCGGACCGAGGACGCCGCAGGAAGAGATGTTGTGCGACCTGTTCGCCGAAGTGCTCGGCCTGGCTCATGTGGGGATAGACGAGGACTTTTTTGCATTGGGCGGTCACTCCCTGCTTGCCGGACGGGTAATCGCCCGTATCCGCGATGTCTTCGGTGTCGAATTGAGCATTGGCAGCCTCTTTGAGTCACCCACGGTAGCAGGGCTGGTCAAGCGGCTCGATCATGCGCGGGATGTCAGACCGCCTGTGCGGCCGGTCGCGCGTCCGGAGGCAGTGCCGCTTTCGTTTGCCCAGCGCCGCTTGTGGTTCCTGTACCGACTGGATGGACCCAATCCGGCCTATAACATTCCGCTCGTGGCCCGCCTGTCCGGCGAACTGGATGTACAGGCGCTGGAGGAGGCGATTGGCGATGTCGTCGCTCGCCATGAAACCCTGCGCACCATCTTTCCCGACAAGTCGGGCGCGTCGCACCAGCTGGTTTTGGACGCAGCCGACGCTCGACCTGAGCTGATTGTGACGGAAACGAACGAGGCTGAACTGCCCGGGCTGCTTGCCGACGCCGTGCGCTACAGCTTCCAACTCTCATCGGAGCCTTCACTCCGCGCCCAATTATTCGTACTTGGACAAAACGAGTACGTACTCTTGCTGCTGCTGCACCATATCGCCGGAGATGGCTGGTCGCTGACCCCGTTGGCCCGCGATCTCTCCACCGCTTACGCAGCCCGCTGCCGGGGCGAGCTCCCGTCATGGCCGCCGCTGCCGGTACAGTATGCGGATTACGCGGTTTGGCAGGAACAGCTTCTGGGGAGTGAGCGCGACCCCGACAGTTTGATCGCCAGACAGCTTGCGTACTGGACGCGGACACTTGCCAACCTGCCGGATCAGTTGGAACTGCCGTGCGATTATCCAAGACCGGCAGAAGCCAGCTACCGGGGCGGTGTCATTCCGTTCCACATCAGCGAGGAACTGCACGGCCGACTGCTGGAAGTGGCCCGTGAAAACAGAGCGAGCCTGTTCATGGTCCTGCAGTCTGCCCTCGCCGCTTTGCTCACCCGCCTTGGCGCAGGCACCGATATTCCGATCGGCAGTCCGATTGCCGGGCGGACCGACGATGCGCTGGACAGCCTGGTCGGATTGTTCATCAACACGCTGGTGCTTCGTACCGACACGTCTGGAAACCCCAGCTTCCGCGAACTGCTGGCCAGAGTCCGTGAGGTAAATCTGGCTGCGTACGAGCATCAGGACCTGCCTTTCGAGCGGCTGGTGGAGGTTATGAACCCCGTCCGCTCCCGGTCCAGACACCCGCTGTTTCAGATCATGCTGGTGCTCCAGAACACGCCTGATGCGGCGTTGGAACTTACTGGTGTGGAGAGCAGCCTGACAATTGAAAGTGCGGGCACGGCCAAATTTGACCTGACCGTGGAGTTGAAGGAGCGCCGTTCGGCGGATGGCACTCCTGCGGGTCTGGATGGCATTCTGGAATACAGCGCCGATCTGTTCAAACGCAGTACGGCTGAAAGATTGGCGGGCCGGTTCCTGCGGGTGCTGGAGGCTGTGGCTGCTGATCCGGGCAAGTCGATCGGAGAACTTGATATTCTGATGCCGGAAGAGCGCCAAAGCATGCTGCAGGAATGGAGCGCGGCTGGAAACGATGTGCCGCAGACCGTGCTGCCGGAGTTGTTCGAGGCACAGGTTGTCCGAAGTCCTGAGGCTGTGGCCGTCGTCCATGAGGATGTCTCCCTGAGCTACGATGAGCTGAACACCCGGGCCAATCGGCTCGTGCATCTGCTGATTGCAGAGGGGGTCGGTCCGGAGCAGGTTGTGGCCCTGGCGCTGCCGCGGTCGATTGAAATGGTTGTCGGCGTGCTGGCCGTGCTGAAGGCCGGAGCCGCCTACCTGCCTCTCGATCCGGATTACCCGGCCGACCGGCTGGCATATATGCTGGAGGACGCAAGACCGGTTTCCATTATTACAAGCACGCAGGTGGTCTCCAGACTGCCTGATGCTGGCGGTCTGCCCCTGATCGTGCTGGATGAACCGGAGACGCAAGAGCGGCTCAGGCAGCATTCTCCTGCCAATCCTGGTGACCGTGAACGCCGCGGACGTCTGTCTGCACACAGCCCGGCGTATATCATCTACACCTCGGGCTCCACGGGAAGGCCCAAGGGCGTCGTCATCCCGCATCAGAACGTGGTGAGATTGTTTGCTTCCACCGATCACTGGTTCCGCTTTGGCTCTGACGATGTGTGGACGCTGTTCCATTCCTATGCCTTCGACTTCTCGGTGTGGGAGATTTGGGGAGCGCTCCTGCATGGCGGACGTCTTGTAGTGGTGCCCCATGCGATCAGCAGGTCGCCGGGAGAGTTCCTCCAGCTTCTCGTGCGGGAGGGCGTGACGGTATTGAACCAGACGCCGTCAGCGTTCTATCAATTGATGCAGGCTGATCGGGAACATCCCGACCTGGGTCAGATGCTCTCCTTGCGCTTCGTGATTTTCGGCGGCGAGGCGCTGGAATTGGGACGTCTGGCGGACTGGTATCAGCGCCATCCGGACGATGCTCCCAAGCTGATCAACATGTACGGTATCACCGAGACGACCGTGCATGTCAGCTATATCGAGCTTGACCGTCACCATGCAGCTTCCGGTGCCAACAGCCTGATCGGCCGCCCGATACCGGATCTGCGGGTGTATGTGTTGGATGATTTCCTGCAGCCTGTTCCGCCGGGAGTGACGGGGGAGATGTACGTCGCCGGTGCCGGACTGGCCCGCGGTTACGGGGGACGGCCGGATTTGACGGCGGAGCGGTTTGTTGCCGATCCGTTCGGTCCCCCCGGTACGAGGATGTATCGCACCGGCGATCTTGCCAAGCGGCTCAGCGATGGGTCTTTAGAGTATTGGGGCCGTGCCGACCAGCAGGTGAAGATTCGGGGGTTCCGCATCGAACTGGGCGAGATCGAGGCCGTGCTCGCCAGACATCCCGCTGTGGCCCAGGTGGCGGTAGTGGTGCGGGAGGATCAGCCGGGAGACAAACGCCTGGTGGCTTACGTCGTTCCGGCCGCGGACACAAGCGTCGAACCTGCTGTACTGCGCCGGTTTGCCGCCTCCAGTCTGCCTGATTACATGGTGCCGTCAGCGATCGTGGAAATGGATGTCCTGCCGCTCACGCCGAATGGCAAGCTGGACCGCAAGGCGCTTCCGGCGCCCGATTTCTCCCTGACTTCAGGCGGGCGCGGCCCCAGAACGCCGCAGGAAGAGGTCTTGTGCAATTTGTTTGCCGAGGTGCTGGGTTTGCAGCGTGTAAGTATTGATGACAGCTTTTTCGAGCTGGGGGGCCATTCGCTGCTGGCCGTTCGCCTGATGAGCCGCATCCGCGAGACCATGGGCCGAGACATCGGCATCGGCGTGCTGTTTGAGGCGCCTACTGTTGCCGGGCTTGCTGAACGGCTTGACATGGACACGGGAAAAAGCGCGCTCCAGGTGCTGCTGCCGCTCCGCGCCCACGGCGAGCAGCTCCCGCTGTTCTGCGTGCATCCTGCGGGAGGACTCAGCTGGTGCTATGCCGGGCTGATGAAACATCTCGGCACGGAATATCCGATCTACGGCCTGCAGGCCCGAGGCATTGCCCAGCCCGAGGAGTTTCCGAAAACGCTGGGAGAAATGACGGCCGATTACCTTCAACATGTTCGTTCCGTTCAGCCTGCCGGTCCGTATCGGCTGCTGGGCTGGTCGTTTGGCGGCAATGTAGCGCATGCGATGGCCGTGCAGCTTCAGAAAGAGGGAGAAGAAGTCTCGTTCCTGGCCATGCTCGATTCGTACCCCAGCCACCTCCTGCCGCTTCGCGGAGAACCGGATGAAGAGGAGGCCCTGATCGCGCTGCTCGCCTTGGGCGGCTATGATCCGGACAGCCTGGGTGACGGCCCGCTCACCATGGCCAGCGCGCTCGAAATCCTCCGCAGCGACGCCAGCGCACTGGCCAGCCTGGATGAATCGACCATCATGAATCTGAAACAAACGTATGTGAACTCGGTCCGCATTCTGGGAGCGTATGTACCGGAGCGATACGAGGGAGACCTGCTGTTTTTCCGCTCCACGATCATCCCGGACTGGTTTGATCCGATTGAACCGGATATGTGGATTCCCTATGTAAGCGGACGGATCGAACGGCATGACATCGCGTGCCGGCACAAGGATTTGTGTCAGCCCGGCCCGCTTGCCGAAATCGGCCAGATACTGGCGGCCAAGCTGAAGGCCTTGGACCGTCGGGCATCCGGACACTCGAGGAGGGAATGATTCGATGACCAATCCTTTTGAAAAAGCGGATGGCACCTTTCTGGTGCTGATCAATCACGAGGGGCAGTATTCCCTGTGGCCGGCATTCATCGCAGTGCCTGAAGGCTGGACTGTTGTGCTGGGGCCGCAGACGCGTCAGGAATGCCTGGACTACATCCGCTCACAATGGACCGACCTGCGGCCCCGCAGCCTGCAAGCCGGGTCAGGGGCTGTTGTCGGACAAGGACAATGAAGGCACGTCTGAACCCGAAAGCAGTCGTGTGCGTCATATACGTGGCGGGCTGGCACCAACCCGTGGCTGATTCGCACGCTGTTGTTCGGCGTCGGCGTTTTCCCGGGCCATACGGTCGGAGCGGTGCAGATCGCCGCCTTCGCCAACATTCCTCCGGCTTCCATGGGGCGCGCCTCCACCGCGTCACGGACTTCGTCTACACACTGACAGCCGGTTGCCAAGGCAATCCGGCTGTCAGACTGAAGACAAACCGATTGTACCGAAGGAGAATCACGTTTCCAGGCAGAGCGACTTGTGAGCCCTACTGAGCGGAGCAGCGATTTGCGGGAAAAGGGAGCGCCACCGTTGAACAGGCTGCGTAGCCATGCGGCTTTGGCGATCCCCCGCAAATCGATGCGAAGCGTGCAGTTTGGGCTTTCCTGCTGGGCGAGCACGGAGGGGCTGACGGAAACGTGTTCTCCTCGCAACAGCTACATTGTCTACACACTGACAGCCGGTTGCCCAGGCATCCGGCTGTTTTGCATTTCCCTACAGGAGGGTTTCGTACAAGGACGATAGGGAGACGTGCTGGACGTGATCAGGGAGCGCAGCCTTGCACGAGCAGGCCGACAGGATGTGCTCCTCGTCCAATCTGATGCTTGTAAAATGGAAACCGTCCGCCTCCGGGGAATACCACGTCTGTTCTTCCGTACACACCACGGAAAACGAATCAAGCGGAATGGACAAGCCTTTGCCGACGGCTTTCACATAGCTTTCCTTCAACGTCCATACGCGATAGAAATACTCCAACCGGGCATCTCCCGTTTTGGAGGCAAGCATCCGGTTTTCTTGCGGGGTAAAGAGGTGTTCGGCGATGTGCAGATCCATGCGCACGATCCGCTCCACATCAATACCCGGACAACAAGAGCTGTCGCCCCAGATCATGGCAATCCAGTTCCCGGAGTGGGAGAGATTGAATCCTACATCCGGGTTGTTTTGCAAAGACGGCTTTCCATAGGGATTGTAGACAAATTGAAGCGCATCGGGCCTCACACCGGTATGCTCGGAGAGGGTTGAGCGGACCAGCACCTCGCCCAACAAGGAGCGGTAAGCGTCCTCCTTGCGAACAAACCGGGCGATTTTCTGCCTTCGTTCTGCGGATACCCTGGACAGGAACAGATCCACGTAGTCCGGCGGCAGATTGGCCGGCATGTGTACGACCCGAATCGACAGCATGATTGATCACCTGAACTTTCTGTGTCCGGCGGATGATGAGTTTCATTATAACCAAGCCCGTCCCATGCGTACATAGAGGATGTCATACGCGCTGCTCGTCGATGGAAAATTATGATAAAATTTAATCAGAAATACATACGTTTCGGAACAGGTGAATGTGAAATGAAAATAGGGAAATGGCTAATATCCATCGTGTTGCTCGTCGCGCTTGCCTTGCCGGCTCATCTGGCCGCGCAGGGAGCGGCACAGGATGTATCCAAAAGTGTGATGGCGGGCAGCAAAAAGGTTTCCACGTCTGCCGGAAGCAGAACCGTCCAGTTCGTCACGATCAATCTGAACGATCCCCGGCTGGAAGTCCGTCCGGTACTGGCGCGGGACGAGCTGGGCCGGACGGAAAGCCTGGCGGGGATGGCAAAACGAACGGGAGCACTGGCTGCGATTAACGGAACGTTTTTCATGGCCTACAACAAGGGGGATTACAAGCCGCCCTGGGGATTGATCGTCATCGACTACGAGAAGAAACACGACGGCGTCAGCGGGTCGTCCATCGGATTCAACGGAAACGCCCTGCCGGTGATCGACCGTTCCTCCCGGTTTGATGCAAATTCGTTTCAACACGTCACCAGTGCGGGCCCCACTTTGGTAAAGGACGGGAAAATCGTCGTCAATCCGGTCGCAGAGGGAATGAATGATCCCAAGCTGACCAAGGCAAGCGGTCAGCGCTCGTTTATTGGCTACACGGCGAACAATCAACTGGTGATGGGAACGGTCCCCAATGTCACCCTGGCCCAATTGGCCGGCATCTGCCAAGCGATGGGGCTGGTGGCGGCGATGAACCTGGACGGCGGAGCGTCATCCGGCCTTTACGCGCATGGCAAGCTGCTGACGGCGCCGGGCAGGGAATTGAGCAACGCCCTGGTGGTCGTCCCCCGCAAAGTCGCTCCCATCCAGGTCATGCGGCAGTCGGAGAAGATTTCCTTCCTCACGCCGCCCGTACTGATCCGCGGGAGCATCTACGTTCCGACTATGGAGGCCTTTGAGAAACTGGGGGCGGCCGTTCACATAGACCAGCAGGACGGCGCACTGGTGGCAGCCATAGAGGGCACGGTCATCCGGATCACTAAACAGGGCAAGGTGTTTCGCGATGGAAAGGCGCTGCCCCTGTCGGCGGATAAGCGGACAATTGCCGGTACGGAAATGGTCCCGCTCCGGCTGGTGGCGGAACTGCTGGATGGGAAAATCGAGTGGGATCAGCAGAAACGAACCGCCACCATTCAGTTGAAAGCAAGCGCGCCTGAGCGCTGATACGACAAACCGGCATCGCCCGGAAAACAAGGAGGCTGACATCTCCGGATGCACGGAGGATGTCAGCCTCATATTCTCTCGTGGCTCATTTATATCCGTTCGCGGCGAGCTTGTCCCGGGTCCCGTCGCTGCAGGCTCGCGGGTGGAAGTGCCCCGTCACTTGATTGAATGGACGTTGTCGGAAACGCTCGGGGCGGTTGTGTACGACATGCCGATCATGACGGCCAAACTGACGGCGATGCCGTACATGATCGGATTCGTCGAGCTGAGACCTTCGATCGCCAATCCGGCCAGCACGACGACGGTGCCGGCAATGATCGAGGAAAAGGCTGCCTTCGCTGTCGCCCGCTTCCAAAAGTATCCGACCACGAGCGGAACGAATATTGCACCGGATAAAATGGCGTACGCCACGTCAAGCGCGACCAGCACGTCCTGAATCCAGATCGAAAAGACAATGGCGAGCGCGCCGATGAACAGCGTCGTTACCCTGGACAGCCGCAGCAGCTGCCGATCGTCCATGTCCCGAAACCAGTACGGCTTCATGATGTCGTGAGTAAGCAATGTGGAGGAGGCGAGCAGCGTCCCGGAGGCGGTCGACATCAGCGCCGAGCAGACGCTGGCCAGCACGAGGCCCAGCACGCCATTGGGCAGAATGGAAATGGCCATGGTGGTGAACGCATTTTGCGGGTTTTCCAGTTGAGGGAAGGCGACGAATGCGCACATTCCGACGATGGTCAATGAAACCGCATACAACATGCTGTAGACACCGGCCAAAACGGAACCGGTACGGGAAATCTGCATCGTGCGGGCGGTAAAGACGCGCTGCCAAATATCCTGGGAGACCACCATGCCGAGCGCGTACAGCAGGAAATATTGAAAAATTTGCTCGCCGCCGATGGAAGTCAGATCAAAATGGGCGGCCGGCAGTCTGGATGCCAGTTGATCCCACCCGCCGACATGCGACAGGCTCATCGGCAGCATGACCAGGAAAACGCCCACGGTCATGACGATGAATTGGATGATGTCCGTCATCGTTACGCTCCACATGCCGCCCAAAATCGTATAGAACAGCACGATTCCGCCGCCGACAACCATCGAGAGAGTCATGTCCCACCCCAGCAGCACGTTGATGATGGTGCCCATCCCGATCACCTGCGTCACGGCTACCATCAGCGTGTAAATCGCCGCAACCAGGGCGCTCACGAGCCGGGTTTCGGCATTGTAACGCTTGCCCAAAAACTCGCTGATCGTCGTCACGTTGGACTGGGAGATCCGCTTGATGAACAAGGCGCCCAGGAGCATGATGCCAGCACCAATCATGGTGACAAACCAGATGCCGGAAATGCCGTATGTGTAGCCCAGCTTCGCCGTGCCGATGGTGGAAGCTCCGCCCAAAATGACGGCGGACAAACAGCCGAGAAACATGAACATGCCCAGATTGCGTCCCGCCAATGCGTACTCTTCCGATGTCCGGGCGCGCCTAGAGCCGATGACACCCACCGCAATCAGCAGCGCGAAATACAGCAGAATGACGATCGTATCGATGCTGTTCATCCATTATCCCTCCTGATGTACCTGTTTACGGCGGTGCTTCCACGCGATGAGACTGATCATTTCGTAGGCTACGGCCGCGGCCAGTCCGGCTGTAATTTCGCCAGGGTCGTGCGACGGCAGGACTTCAACCAGGTCAAACCCGACCAGCTGAAGCTTGTCCAGCCCTCTCACCAGTTGAATCGCTTCGTAGCTGGTAGGCCCGCAGACTTCCGGGGTTCCCGTGCCCGGCGCGTACGCGGGATCGACAAAATCAATGTCAAATGACACGTACGCCGGCCGATTTCCCACCCGCTGATGAATGCGGCGGATTGCCTGCTCACCGCCGATGGCGCGCAGTTCGCTCATCGGCATCACTTCAAAGCCAAGCGCCCGGGCGTCGTTGATGTCTTCCGGTCCGTAGAGCGGTCCACGCATCCCGATCTGGATGGAATGGGACGTATCGATCAATCCTTCTTCCACTGCCCGGCGGAACGGCGTTCCATGTGTGTACTTTTCGCCAAAATAGCTGTCCCATGTGTCTCCGTGGGAGTCGAAGTGAATCAGGGCGACTGGACCGAATTTTCTGGCAAATGCGCGCAGGCTGCCGAGCGAAATGGAGTGATCCCCGCCCAAAATGATCGGGGTCACGTCGTTGTCGATGAGCGAAAACAGCTCCCGCTCCATGTTGTCGTACGTCTTGTGAATGTTGAATGGAACCACGTCGATATCGCCGTAATCAACACCGGAGCAGTATTCAAAGATATGGATGTCTTGATCGGGATTGTACGGGCGAAGCAGCACCGAAGCGTTCCGGATATGCTGCGGGCCGTACCGCTGACCGGTTCGGTTGGACGCCCCCGTGTCAAAAGGGACGCCCACCACCGCAAAGTCGACACCGTCCGTCGTCCGCACCTGTTCCAACCGCATGAACGTGCGCACGCCGCAAAAGCGGGGGGATTGGGATGAATCCTTGGGTTTGTACCTTACCATAGACGGCCTCCTCCTGTGAAAGTTGGTTACACGGCACTGCTGCCGATGCACAGTATTTCCTGTTCGTATTCCGTAATGGCTTCGTCCAGCATGCGCAGGCCAACGTCGATTTGCTCCTTGGTCACCGTGAGCGGAGGAATCATGCGGATGACTTCACCGCGGTTCCCGCACAGGTAAAACAACACGCCTTTGCTCAGGCACTTGTTCAGGATGGTCAGCAATCCCTCTCCATTGGGAGCCTTCGTGCGCGGATCGACAATTTCGATGCCGATCATCAGTCCGACGGCGCGAATGCTGCCAATCGTCGGGTGTTTCTGCTGCAGGCGGCAAAGCTGTTCCTGAGCGTAGCTGCCCATCACGCGCGCGTTTTCCACCAGGTTCTCTTCTTTCATCACTTCCAGCGTGGCCAGAGCTGCCGCACAGGCGATCGGATTGCCGCCAAACGTGGTGCCGTGGCTGCCCAGCGGCCACTGCTTCATCAGCTCCTGGGAAGCGACCGTGGCACTGAGCGGCAGGCCGGACGCAATCCCCTTGGCGATCGCCATGATGTCAGGGGTAACTTCAAAGGTTTGGGCGGCAAACCAGTTGCCGGTGCGGCCAAAACCGGTCTGCACCTCGTCGAAAATCAACAGGATTCCGTGCCGGTCGCAGATCTCCCTCAGCTTTTTCAGCCAGCCCTTGGGCGGGACAATATAGCCGCCTTCGCCCAGAACCGGCTCGACGATTGCGCAGGCCACTTCTTCGGGCGTTACCTGATGGGCGAACAGTGTCGCCACATCCTTTTCCAGTTGTTCGGCGCAATATACGTCAGGATCGGCCCCTGGCGGAACTTCATCCACTCTGGCGTAGGGGAGCTGGTAGGACAAGCCGCTGGGCTGCAGAAATTTTCGGTACTTGCTTTTCGATGTCGTCACACTAAGGGAACCCATCGAACGCCCGTGAAAGCAGCCGAGAAACGAGAGGACGTAGGGGCGCCTCGTCACGTGCTTGGCCAGCTTGATGGCCCCTTCGATCGCTTCCGTGCCGGAATTGGCAAAGAAAAAGCAGTCCAGTCCAGCCGGGAGCACGGTGGTCAATTCCTTGGCCAGCCGCAGGATCGACTCGTACATGATTACGCCGGACGGACCGTGCACCAGTTGGTCCGCCGCCTGCTTGATTGCCTTCACCACTTTCGGATGGCGATGACCGGTATTGGCGACGGCAATGCCGGATGTAAAGTCCAGATAGGTCTTGCCGTCCAATCCGTAGTAGTAGACGCCTTCCGCCTTGACTACCGGCAGATTCGGGTGGTCTTTGGCCATGCTTGGCGCCAGCAAGGTATGCATCTGACCAACCAAATGACTCCAATCGCTTGACATGCAGCAACCCTCCTCGTTTGTCTGCCGGGAGTGAACTGCAAGTTTCGTTCCAACCCCTTACGTGATTCCGTGTTTTTTTAATTTCCGCACCACGGACGGCTGGCTGATCCCCAGCGCCTGCGCCATTTTCACCGTGGTCTTGTGCGTTCGTTTCGCCTTTAGCAGGACCTGCCGTTCGACCTGATCCAGGATGTCCTGCAGCGGCCGATTTTCATGCACATCGAACAGCGGCTGATCGTATCGCCGATTGAGGTACGCCGGCAGCAGATCGACCGTCACCACCGGGGAGGAAGAGGTGACGACCAGTCGCTCGATGACGTTGATCAGTTCCCGCACGTTTCCTTTCCACTCGTAGTAGATCAGGCGGTGGATCACGGCTTCGTCCAGCGTCCGTTTTCGCTTGTACTTTTGCTCAAACTGCCGCAAAAAGTGCTGGATCAGCGGCAGGATGTCCTCCGTTCTCCGGCGCAGCGGCGGAATGGTTATTGGCACGACATTGAGGCGAAAGTAGAGGTCTTCGCGAAACGTCTTTTCGCTCACGGCCGCTTCCAGGTCCCTGTTGGTGGCGGCAATCAGGCGGAAATCCGCCTCCCGTTCCTTGGTGCCGCCCAGCCGGAAGAACCGACGCTCCTGAATCAATTTCAGCAGTTTGACCTGGTTGATCAGCGACAGTTCGCCTACTTCGTCGAGAAACAGTGTCCCGCCGGAAGCCAGCTCGGCCAGCCCCAGCTTTCCTTTCGGATTGGCCCCGGTAAAGGCGCCGCTCTCGTAGCCAAACAGTTCCGCCTCAAACAGCGCATCGGGGATCGCTCCGCAGTTTACTTCGATGAACGGTCCCTTGGCGCGTCCGCTGTGATTGTGAATAAACTTGGCGACATGCGATTTGCCCACCCCGGATTCACCGAGCAGCAGGATGGTGGCGTCCACTTCGGCCACCCTGAGCGCCGTGTCGATCACGGTTTTCATTTCCTCGCTGTTGGCGATGATTCCGTCCGCATGCAGATGCTTGTTGCGCAGCATGTCCAGCTCGCTTTTCACGCGCTCGATGTCTTCTTCCAGCACCTGCAGGAAGTGCTGCAGGTTGATCAGCTCGGTCACGTCGTGGGAGTAGCTGACGATAAAGATCAGTTCGCCGTTGGGATCAAACACCGGAATGCCCGTGACCAGCAGCTTTTTCCGCTTGTTTGTCGTCTGTATCACGGTGACTTTTCTGCGTTCCTTGATGACCATCGGCGTGACAATCGGCGTAAACAGCCCTTCCTTCTCCAGGTCGTACACCGACTTGCCGATCAAATCTTTCGTGTCCACACCGTAAATCTCCCCGGTTTTTTCCGTGGCCCGCACGATGATGCCATCCGTATTCGTGACCAGCAGATCGTCCTTGAGCGACTGCAGGATGGCCAAATCTTCGCTCCACGTGTGTTGGTCATTCACGTCGCTGTCCCCCTTTGCCCTGTCCCTATCCATTCTTGAATAGATGCCGATGGTGTGCGCTCATCAGGCGCTGAGCTTGCCGTATGATTCACTGTTATGCGTTTTTGTATAATTATTCAGGAATGAATCGCACTCGTCAATTTGTTGCTGATACGCTTTTCACACATGCGCGAAAAACGCCTGTTCTCAGGGGAGAGGGCTTTTTTTTTCGCCGCCGGGCAGAGATTCCTTCTTTTTTGCAGCCAGGGTTGTATTTTCGTCCCTGTTCCTGCCTATGGAGATGAAACGAAATTCAACAGAGCGGCTTGGGGTGGGGCCGCTTAAGTTGAACACCCCTTCGTTTCTTTCAAATCCAAAACATGAAAGGGGTATCAGACATGGCGTATCCGTATGGTGAACCGTTGACGAATATCGGCAGTGATCCGTGGGATCTCACTGAAATGAAAGGGCGCGACAGCGTTGATTTGCTCGCCCGCATGGTATATGCCGAGGCGCGTGGGGAATCGCTTGAAGGAAAGCGCGGTTGTGCGCACGTGGCCAAAAACCGAAAAGCCAAAAACCTTTCCGAGTTTGGCGGGAATACGTACGAGGGGGTGCTGCTGAAGAAGTATCAGTTTGAGGGAATGACGACGGAAGCGGCTCGGAAGCCGGATCTGTCCTCGCAGGCCTGGAAGGATTCCTTGAATATCGCCATGAACATGTCCACGACGCCCAATCCGATCGGCAACTGCCTGTGGTTTGTGACCAACTCGTACTATGCGACAAGGGTGTCATACAATAACGGTGTCGAATACTTCACCTTCCCTGGTTCCACTGCAAGGAAGGTCGTGGAGAAAAAAGTGATTGGCAACCACACCTTCTTCCGGGTGGAGGGCTATTAAAAAAACCAAAACCGGGCAGCAAAACGCTGTCCGGTTCAGTCTGTAAACAAAGTCTGTGGTGTCATGGGTGATGTTGTCCTCTAGCACTTCTTCTTTAACTTCGTTTGACCAGGCTAGTCCTGCACGAATTCGATAGTCTTTACCTGGAATTGATCCTTGGCAAACTGATAGGTGATGTGAAACTGGCCCACGACATGCGCCGGTGACAACTGGGCGGGAACACGGGCGAGCAGAGCGTCTCCCTGCGTTTCATAGGTCACGATGCCGCCGATTCCAAGAGACGAAAACCAGCTGGATGGTTCCGCAGGGATTTTGTCTGCGGGGATCACCGTTGTCTTTCCGTCAATTGAAATCTCGACGTGGTCCTTGGTGACCTTGCTCGTCATGTGTTGCTTCAGCGTCTCGACCGGATCAGGCACCTTTCGTTCCTCCCATGTGTCCGGTTGGAGGACGTGGACGTCCTGGGTCAGTGCCCCGGTTCCATATCCGGTCGTCAGAATGAAGATCAGCTCGTCTTTTCCGTCACCCGTCAGGTCTTTGGATTGGATCGTTGGCGTGTAGCTGGGGTTTGTTACGCTTTTCCAGTCAAACAGCTTGAATTGGCCCTGGTGTTCTGCCAACAGCGGAGTATACAGGCCATCTTTTTCTTTCAGGGCATAGAGCGTGGTCTGCTCATGCGGCAAACGGGCGATCGGTGTTGGCCCCTCCGGTTTGCTAACGATCACCGCCCTTTGTTTGCTGTCCCAGTTCACTTCAGCGCCCATCGCCTCCGACACCGCGCGAACGGGAACCATGACGCGTCCGTTGATAATCTGCGGGGCCACATCCGTTTCTACTTTTTTGCCGTTGACGATCAATGCGATGTTATCCGTGTTTTTCGCAAGTGCCCAACCGCCGACAGATGCCAGTGAGGCGCACAATGCAGCCGCTACCCATTTTTTCATCGGAATCATCCTCTCGCTTGCTTTCCATATATAGACATATAGACCGCATAGGGACAATCCTATTATAGCTGTTAATTCCTGTAATTGCCAGAAAGCGAGCGGAGCTGCATTGCAGTGGATGGCAAGGTGCGGTTGTCTGCACTCTGGGAGGATAGGGGACGCTCCAATGATTTTTTCGAGACTTTACCCGTACTTGCGCATATACGCCGCCACCTGCTCTCCGGCCGCAAACACCGGTCCGCCGTGACATACTTCCAGCCGCCTGGGCATCAGCTCCCGCACGATGGCGCTGCTTTTCACCGCTTCCGCCATGTCCGCCGTGAACATCGGCATTGGTCGGCGGAGCTGTCCGTTTTTGGAGGTAAACAGGTCGCCGGCGAGCAGCACGCGGTCCTGCTCATGATAGTAGACGACGTGACCGGGGGAGTGGCCGGGGGTCAGATACGGCTTCAGGCCGGCGATGGGTTGGAGCTGTCCGTCCGCGCTTTCGGCGAGCGGTGCCGCCAGTCCTGCGGCAACGTTGCGCTCCGGTTTCTTGCGGCGGGGATACGGCAGCGCTCCTTCCATGTAGGGAATCTCGATGCGGTGTGCGTATACGGGAACGGCGTATTTGTCCAGAATCCCCCTGATCGCCCCGACGTGGTCGGAATGGCCGTGCGTGAGCAGGATGCGCCGCAGCGGACCGGCGTTCAACCTGTCGATAAACCGCAAAATGCCGGCGGTCATGAACGGCAGGCCGGCGTCGACAAGCGTGACGCCGTCGTCAGCGGTAACGACCCAGACGCGCACGGGGATCAGCAGCCACGCCTTGAGGCTCCAAATGTGCTCGGAGATTTGTTCCGCCTTCATCTACGCACCACTTCCTTTTGTCGCGGTATGGTGAAATCCGGCCAGCAGGACGTCCCAGGCGAGGTCAAACGTGGGTTCCAGCCGCTTCAGCAGGTGGTCGAGCGGCTCGGCGGAGTGGGTGTACGTTCCGATGATTCCATGCAGGGTAAAGAAATAGATGCGGGTGTAGGCCAGCACCCGATCGTCCGGCGTATCCGGCGGCAGACACGCCCGGACCGCCTGCCTGAGCAGGCCGAACAACCGGTTCCGAATCTGCTGGACCTCCAGCGCCGGCGTCTCTTCGTCAACGCGGGACGCTTTTGCCATGAAAAAAATCGTGTACATGTTCCGGTTCGCCAGACAAAAGCGGACGAATGTCCGGGTGACTGCCTGCAGGCTGTCTGCGGGAGCGAGCGTTTGGTCGCGCAGGAAGGCCTCCATCTGCTGGTGCAGGGATTGCAGCGGTTCCATGGAGAGATGGTGAAGGAGCGCCTCTTTGTCCTTGAAGTACAGGTAGATGGTCGTGTGGGAGCATCCAGCCTGTTTGGCGATCTCCCGCATGGTCACGGCGTCAAAACCGCGTTCGGCAAACAGCGTTCCGGCTGCTGCCAATATCGCCCGTCGCGTCTCCTCGGAACGGATTTCCTGTCTGTTCGGCATGGGAATTCTCGCTCCTTTCATGTGATTGGACATATGATAACCAATGGTTAGTAACCGTTGGTTATAAAATAACCGATGGTAACCTTGGCTGTCAATCTGGTATGTGCCAGATGAGATAGTGACATAGGCGTCTGGTGTTCGTATGTATGTAAGTGTAAATCCTACTTGACCTATCGGTTTTTGTATCATATAAATGTATTGTTCCGCATCGGAGCGGAATCAGGAAGTCATGCCGGACAATCGGAGGGAATTATCATGCTGACGTTGTTGTCCATTGTAAACATTGTGTTCATGCTGCTTCTGATGGCCGGATTGTATGCCATGCAGAAGAAGCATGTGTCGTTTTCCAAACGCGTCTTTGCCGCTCTGGGGGCAGGGATCGTTTTCGGTCTGATCCTGCAGGCTGTATACGGCATCAAGTCGGACGTACTGCAGACGTCGATCGACTGGTTCAACATTGTGGGGAAAGGCTACGTCAAACTGCTGCAAATGATTGTCATGCCGCTGGTCTTTCTCTCCATTTTGGCTGCCTTTACCAAAATGAAGCTGTCCGCGAACATCGGGAGGATCAGCACGCTGATTCTCGTCATCCTGGTGGGCACGACCGCAGTGGCCGCAGCTATCGGGATTGGCTTCACATTCGCGTTTGACCTGGACGGCGTGCAGCTGCAGCAGGGAGCAGCGGAGACTGCGCGCATCGAGCAGGTGGAGCAGAAGCTGGGCGAGCTGCAAACGATGACGCTGCCGCAAAAAATCCTGGAGCTGCTGCCGGCCAACCCGTTCCAGGATTTCACGGGAGCACGCCCGACGTCGACGATCGCCGTCGTCATCTTTGCCGCCATCATTGGCCTGGCGTTTTTGGGAGTGAAGCGGAAGCATCCTGACCATGCCGAACAATTCGCCGGCATCGTCGACACGTTTTACACGGTCTTAATGAGGGTGGTGACGCTCATCTTGCGTCTGACACCCTACGGCGTACTGGCGATCATGACACGGGTGACCGCCACCAGTGACTACGAAGCCATCTGGAACCTGGGCAAATTTGTCGTGGCGTCGTATGCGGCCCTGCTCGTCATGTTTGCCGTTCATTTGCTGCTGCTGGCTCTGGCGGGATTAAATCCCCTCACCTTTGTGAGAAAGGCGTTCCCTGTGCTGACTTTCGCCTTTACATCCAGGACCAGCGCGGGTACGCTGCCGCTTAACGTCAAGACGCAGACGGACGAACTGGGAGTGCCGGAGGGCATTGCCAACTTCGCCGGGTCGTTTGGTCTGTCCATCGGCCAAAACGGCTGCGCGGGAATCTATCCGGCGATGCTGGCCGTAATGGCGGCTCCTGTTGCCGGCGTCGATCCGCTTTCGCCGTCGTTCATTCTGACGCTGATTCTCGTCGTTGCGCTCAGTTCGTTCGGCGTAGCGGGCGTTGGCGGCGGTGCGACATTTGCCGCTCTGATGGTGCTGTCGACGATGAATCTGCCGGTGGCGATCGTCGGGCTGCTGATCTCCGTCGAGCCGCTCATCGACATGGGCCGGACGGCTCTCAACGTAAGCGGCAGCATGACGGCCGGCCTGCTTACCAGCAGAGTGACCGGTGAGCTGGATTATGACGTGTACAACGAAACGAAACAGCTGCCGGCTGAGGCGTGAGGCACGCAGGCCGGCCGCACAGAGACAAGGAACCCGCGATTGCACACGATCATGGCATCTGCCCCTGACCCGCTGGTGGTTGGGGGTTTTTGCTGCACAAATTGTCATCATTTTCTTTCCTTGAACCTATTCTGGAAGCAGGAAAGAAAAGTATACTTGTCGAATTTGTCGGATTACTGTCTTGCGGACATCACTGCGACGGATGGAAGGGGGAGAACCATGCCAATCAAATTACCTGACGAACTGCCGGCAACAGAGATATTGGCAAGAGAAAACATTTTTGTCATGAAGGAAAGCAGGGCCTTTACGCAGGACATTCGGCCGCTGCGCATCGTCATCCTGAATCTGATGCCGGTCAAACAGACGACGGAAACCCAGCTGCTCCGCCTTTTGGGGAACACGCCGCTGCAGGTGGAAATCGTTTTGCTCCATCCCGGCAGCCACACCTCCAAAAACACCCCGGCTGAGCACCTGTCCACGTTTTACAAGACTTTTGAAGAGATCAAGGACGAAAAGTTTGACGGCATGATCATCACCGGCGCGCCGGTTGAACAACTGCCGTTTCACGAGGTCACCTACTGGAAGGAACTGCAGCAGATTCTCGACTGGAAGCTGACCAACGTCACCTCCACGCTGCATATCTGTTGGGGGGCGCAGGCGGGGTTGTACCATCATTTTGGCGTGCCCAAGCACCCGCTGCCCGAGAAGCTGTTCGGCGTCTTTGCGCACACGGTAAACAAGCCAAACGTCAAGCTGTGCCGGGGATTTGACAGCGTGTTCTACATCCCCCACTCGCGCCATACGGAAAACCGGCGGGAGGACATCGAAAAGGTGGCCGAGCTGGAGATCCTTTCCGAATCGGAAGAAGCGGGCGTTTACATCGTGGCCACCAAGGACGGCCGGCAGATCTTTGTCACCGGCCACTCGGAATACGATCAGGGGACGCTGCGTGACGAGTACGAGCGCGACCGCAGCAAGGGCCTGGACATCGCCATTCCCAAAAACTATTTCCCCAACGACGATCCCAGCCAGCCGCCGGTGGTAAACTGGCGTGCCCATGCCAATCTGCTGTTTTCCAACTGGCTCAACTACTACGTCTACCAGGAGACGCCATACGACTGGAACGCCATCCGCTAGCGCCGGAAGACGCCAACCATCCGGACTGCGGGTGGTTTCTTTTTTGGGGGAGTGGACAGACAGCGACAGTTCCCCGGGAAATCGGATGCGGACCTGGAGGCGGGAGCGGGAGGATTTCTGCGCGCGCTGACATGTGTGGTAAGCTGGAAGGACAGACAAGCTGCGCGAAGAGGGGGCAGAGCGATGGACATCAGGCAGCTTCAGTATTTTGCCGAAGTGGTGAAACAGCGGAGCTTTACGCGGGCGGCGGAGGTCCTGCACGTCTCCCAGCCGTCCATCAGCAAGGTGATCAAAAGTCTGGAAGCGGAGCTCGGGGTGACGCTTCTGGAGCGAAGCGACCGGAAGATGAAACTGACCGATGCAGGCGAATTGGTGTACGAGCATGCGACCAAAATGCTTCAGCTGATGGAGAGCCTCTATGCCTCTGTGGCCGAAATGAGAAACCTGCAGCGGGGCAGGGTCAAAATCGGCATGATGCCGACGGTCGGATCGCTGCTGCTGCCCCAGGTGATTGCTCGGTTCAAACAGGAATACCCCGGCATCGACCTGGAGATGAGGGAGTACAGCGCCAAGCGGCTGGAGGTGCAGGTGGAGCAGGGGCACATCGACGTCGGGCTGACGGTCCTTCCGGTCAACACGCAATCATTTGTCGCCGTTCCGCTCGCGGCGGAGGACCTGGTTGCCATCGTTCACCGAGAGCATTGGCTTTCCGCCAGGGAGTCGGTCAGTCTGGCGGAATTAAAGGACGAGTCGTTTATCCTGTTCACCGAGGAGTACGCCCTGCACGATGTGGTTCGGCAGGCGTGCAGGCGCTCCGGGTTTGAACCGCAGGTCGCCTACATGAGTTCGCTCTGGGATTTCGTCGGGGAAATGGTCGCGACCAGACTGGGCATCTCACTGGTTCCCCGCTCCGTAGCCAGACGGCTCAACAACAGTCTTTTGAAAATGGTCCGCATCTCTTCGCCGCCGATCGACTGGCATTACGCGCTGATCTACCGCAAGGACGGCTATTTGTCGCGCGCGGCACGGGCGTTTGTCGCCTTTGTTCAACAGCACCTTGCATCATAACCACAAGGCATGGATTTGATGACAATTATGTATTGTACGAATGAAATCGGGACGGCGTAGAATGAACGTAACAATGTGGCATGTCCGTAGGAGGCGGTCCCGATGAAAAAATGGCTGCAAGCAATCCCGCAGATGCTGCTTCTGCTCCTGTTTTCCTGGTTGGGAAAGGCGGTCGCGGCGGTATTTCACCTGCACGTGCCCGGCTCCCTGATCGGGATGATGCTGCTGTTTGTTGCCCTGCAGGCGGGATGGGTGCGGCTCACGTGGGTGGAAGCGGGAGCGGCGCTGCTCTTTGGCGAGATGATCCTGTTCTTTGTGCCGACGATCGTCGGGATTGTGCAGGTCCCGTGGCTGTTGGGGACAAAGGGGTTGTTGGTGCTGCTCGTCGTGTTGAGCGGAACCGCACTGGTGATGGTTTCCACCGGTGTCATAGCGGAACGGCTGCACCGGATGAGGGAGGGGAAGCGGCGTGATTGCGTGGAGCGTGTGTAGTTTGCCGCTGACTGTTCTCTTTTATTGGCTCAGCAAGCGGATAAATCGACGCAGACCGGGCCTGCTGTTTTCTCCCGCCGTGCTGACTCCGGCGGCGGTGATCGGTGTGCTGGCTGTATCCGGTCTTCCTTACGAGGCGTACATTGAAAACGCTTCCATTTTACACGAAATGCTGGGTGTCGTGACAGTGGCGTTTGCCGTCCCTCTGTACCGGAATTGGCCGATTCTTGCCGCCAACTGGCAGATCATCATATTGAGTCTGGCTGCCGGATCGCTGGTGTCCATCATCGCGGGTGTCTCGACGACGATGCTCGTGGGCCTGGGGGAAACGGCGGCCATCAGCGTGATCCCCCGTTCCGTCACCATGCCGATCGCCGTCAGCTTGTCGCAGGCGATCGGCGGAGTGCCGTCGCTGACAGCCGTGTTTTGCATGCTGACCAGTTATGCGGGCGTTTTTATGGCACCGATGATCATCAAACGCTGCGCGCTTAACCGGCCCGAGTCGATCGGGCTGATGTACGGCATGGGGGCACATGTGCTGGGCATGGTCAAGGCGTTTGAGCGGGGGGATCTGGCGGGAAGCTCCTCGACGCTGGCCGTAATCGCCGGCGCGCTCATCTCGGTCGTGTGGGTATTTCTCCTGCTGCCGGCCATTCAGATGTGGCTCGCCTAGCGAGAATGCACTCCTCGACTTGTGATCCGCAGCAGAGATGGGGGTGATATTCACCGTCTCGTTGCATAGACATTTACAAGGATCCGGTAAGAGAGGGGTGATCGCATGATTACAATCGCAGGTTCGCCGGTCGATCCGTCCGAGTTACTGGGAGCGTGGTCGTTATCCGGGGGACAGCGGGAAGTGGTGACGGCCATGGCGCGCAGCCGGGACGTATACGCCTATCCCTCTGCCCAGGTCTTGCGGTTTGAACTGAAGTTGCGCGAGCGGTTGGTGAAATCAGCAGTGGCACTTGCCCACAGCGGACTGGCATTCGCCACTTTCGAACGGACGAGGTGCAACGAGGAGTTTTGGATCAAAACCGAGTACGGCGGGTGCCTTCTCCGGGAAAACGTGCCGCCGTCCGTCGCCATCGAGGATATTTTCCGCCGCGGCCGGGCCTACGCGCTGGAATGCGCCACGGCGATGGTGGTCATAATCTACTACGCCGTGCTGCAATCGATACGGCGGTCCGACTTTGACCGGCTGTTTTCCGGGTTGCTTCTGTACGATTGGCGGTATGACCAGGACCTGCGGTTGACAACGGTTCGGACGAGGTCCTTCCTGCCGGGAGACATTGTGTATTTTGAAAATCCCGACTTCGATCCGTCCACACCGGAGTGGCAGGGAGAGAATGCAGTGGTGCTGGGAGGAGGGGAGTACTACGGTCACGGCATCGGCATCGGTCCCGCCGAGATGTTCATTCGCCATCTCAACCGGCAGCGGAGACCGGGCGCCACCCGGTCGGCCTTCCTGTCTGATCTGGTGACGCGGCCCGGGTTTGCGTACCTGTCCCAGTTTGAGGGCAGCTCGTTCGCCCAGGCTTCACATGCAGAGCCGCTGCCGGCATGGGAGCTGGTTATCGCTCGGATCGGCTCGTCCGTTTGGGAGGTGTAGCTGTCTGCACGCTGAGCCTCGCCCCTGACTTGGGCGAGGCTGTTTGCGTGCAATTTGTTCAGAAGCGGGTCACTCGAAACAGGGACAGGTCGATCTCTGATGTTCCCCGGGTGATCAACTGGCTGGCTGCTTCTCCCACGGCGCTGGCGAATTTAAAGCCGTGACCGGAAAAACCGGCGGCGATGACGATATGGGGATATTCGGGATGACGATCTATGATGAAGTGTTCGTCAGGCGTATAGGTGTACAGGCAGACCTTGCCCTGGCGAAGCGGTCCGGCAGCCTGGGGCATATACCGTTCCAGGAACGACCGCGTATCCGCTTCGTCCGAGGGATAAAGGCCAAAGGTCCGGTCCAGCTGGTCCGGGTCGGCCGGCTGCCCGCCGTCGTGCCGCCCTATCTTGACCCCCGCGCCGTCCAGGCTGGGAAAACCGTAAAACATCGAATCGGCCAGCGTGAAAAGGAAGGCCGGAAAGCGGTCGCTGCTGTACAGCTGTTCGTCCGCAGCAAACCAGGAGACGGTTTTGCGGGTGGGAGTGAGCGGCAGGGAGAGGCCGAGCGAGACCAAAAGCCCTGCGCTCCAGGCGCCGGCGCTGATCAGCAGCGCGCTCCCGCTGTAGGTGTCGGTTTGCGTTTGCACGCTGACACTGTCGCTCTTTGCCTGAATGCCGGTCACCCGCTCGCCGGTGCGCAGCTCCGCTCCGGCAGCCAGCGCCCGGTTGCGGTAGGCGCGGATGCACTCTTCGCTGTAGAGAACGCCCGCTGTCGGTTCAAAACAACCGAGAAACTCTGCGGGCAGACGGATGCCCGGCCAGCGCTGTCCGACATTCCCCGCGTCCAGCACTTCCAGCGGCAGCGAGTATTGCGCTGCACTCTCCTGCACCTCTCGTAGGAACGGCGCGTCCGCAGGCCCCGCGCTGAGTACGCCCGTTTGCACGAACAGGCGCTTTCCCGTTTCTTCGGCCAGCTCAGCCCACAGCTCTTTGGCCCTCAGCGCCAGCGGCACGTACTGCCTGCCTTCGCCGTATGCGTACCGGATGATTCGGGTATCCCCGTGATGGCTCCCCCTCTGGTGAGGCGGATCGCCGGAATCCAGGAGCAGTGTTTTCACTCCTTGCCGGGCCAGGTAATACCCCGCTGCCATGCCCATTGAACCGGCTCCGATGACAATCGCGTCGTAGTGTCGCACGATGGGTTCCTCCTTTTCCCGTTACCCTGTTTCGCAATTCTTTGTCTCTTTTGTGTTTGTTCCATTATCCTACACAAGCGCGCGCAGGTCGAGCTTCCCTTTCGCCCCACTGATTATCTGTGAGGAGAGGCGGGAGTAGTGGAAAGAACAGTTTTCGCCACTATTTGGGCTCATGCGGAACTGGGGAAAACGTACCGGTCACAGACATGGTGTAACGAACGTACGCCGCACATCACATCTTCCCGTGACAGTTTTCTGCCTCCTGACCAGAGTGCCTGGTCCAAAAAACTACGCCTCCCTGTGCGGGGAGGCGTGTTTCCATGCTGGCGGGACCTAGTGAAACTCCACGTCAATGCGCCGCTTCTCATCCGGATGCGCTTTGGGAATGCGCACTTCCAGGACGCCGTTTTTGTAGGTGGCTTTTACCCCTTCGGAAGAGACACGGGCAGGGAGCGTAACGGAGCGGGAAAAGTGGCCGGAGAACCGCTCCTGCCGGTGCATCCGGTTTTCCTTCACCTCGTTGACCTTGTTGATGCTGCCGGATATGGTCAGGACGTTGTTCTCGATATCGATCTGCACGTCTTCCTTTTTTTCCAGACCGGGGATGTCACACGTCGCGACCACTTCCGTATCCGTTTCGTACACGTCAATGCGGGGAGTGGCCAGGAACCCCTCCGTGCCGGCGAAGAGGCCGGGCATTCCGGTGGTAAAGAAACGGTCCAGCTCGCGGCGCACGTTCTCCAGATGGCGAAATGGTTCATAAGGAATCAGTGACATAACAACCCTCCTTTACGTGCTTACATTGTTATTCTGGCGGTATATGGCAATCGTATGCATCGATTGTGCTGATTTCGTCGTCGTGCCCTTGTGCCGGGAGGGTGGGCGGCTTATAATGGATGTCAGCAAGAAAGATGATAATGAAAATCATTATAGCTGAATATAATGCCAAGGAGAGAACACGAAAGGAAGTCGCCCATGTCCGCCGAATTGAATCTGTCCGTTTTGGAACAAACGTACCGCCTCTCGATCGCAGGCGAAGTGACTGCGCCGCTGGTGTTTGCCGCAGACGGTCTGCTGCAGAAAGAGACCGTCAAGCCGTTTTTGCGCCAGCTGGGTGAACAGATCGGTTCCCCCACGCCCGTGGTGACCGCGTCCATCTTCTTCAAACGCTTCCTGACCGTACTGTGCGGCGGTTTGTACGCCATGTCCGTCTATTCGGCCGGGCTTGATTTATCGCTGGGCAACATTCTTTTGACTGCTGAGAAAAACTGGGCCCTTCCCCGGTTTGTCCTGCGGGATGGGAGTGTCAGCACGCCCGGCGGACAGGGGCGGGACGTCTGGCGGGAACAGGTGCTGCGCCGCTTTTTTGCGGAGACAATTCACCCGCTGATTGCGACCCTGTCTGCGGTTACCGGCATTCACGCCAAGATTTTGTGGGCGCATACCGCCTACATCGTGCACTACTATTACGAGGAGTGGCAGCAGCGGGAAGAACTGGCTGCGCTTCGCGGTCAGCTTGCCGCCGATTTCCGTTTTTTGTGCCGTCAAGCCGGACCGGACCTGTTTGGCCTCACCACAGGCAATCCGCTTGACACCAACTTTACCGTCGTCTCGCATCCCAAGCAGCCGGACCGGCAGATTCGCATTCGCCGCCAATGCTGCTTCCAGCACTGCCTGGCGAGCGGCCGGTACTGCTACACCTGCCCGCTTTTGAACGAAGAATCGCGGATTCAGCAGATACTTGCTCTCGGACACTGACAGCGCCGTTATTACGGCGCTGTCAGACTGAAGACAAACTGCTTTTATTTATGATGTAGTTTCCCAAGGAACCGATTTTTCCATCGTTTCCAGGCCGCAAGGCCTGCACATTAATCAAACGAAGGTGGAGAAAAAGTACATGGCATGGGGTGATGGGGCAAAGCGAGCTCCTTTGACGACCTGCAAAGCGAAAAGACGCAAGACGCGGGGAATACAGGGGGCACAAGTCTCACTTCGTCGAAATACCCAGATGTTTGCCCCCTGCCCGCGTCGCGTTTTGGAGCGGACTCTATCGACTTCGTTGCTGGTCGTCAAGAGAGCGAGCGGGCCCCATTACCCATGCACCACGGACTTTGTCTACACGCTGACAGCGCCGTTATTACGGCGCTGTTTCTGCCTGCAAGCGGGAGCCGGGAGGACCCGGGATTGACGGGCAGCCAAGTGTTTCCTTCTGGTCCGCTCTCCGTGGTATCATGTGGGTATCGTGGACTCAAAGCGCTGGAGGAGTGGGAATGGAACAACTGGTCATCGGCAGTTTGCTGTCGGCGTTGGCGACGGGTTTAGGAGCCTTGCCGATTCTCTTCTTTCATTCGGTGACACACCGCTGGCGGGATATCCTGCTTGCCTTTACAGCGGGCATCATGATGGCGGCCGCCACCTTCAGTCTCATTCCGCAGGCGCTGGCGAACGAGCAGTTTGTCGTCGTCTGTCTCGGCGTGTTGACCGGAACGCTTGTGCTGACCGTGCTGGAAAGCCTCATTCCGCACATTGACCTGGAGCACACGCGCGTCAACATCTCGATGGATACGCAGGCGGTGTTGATTCTGTCAGCCATCACGCTGCACAACATACCGGAGGGGCTCTCCGTAGGAGTGAGCTACTCTGCCGAGCATCCCGGACTGGGCGGTCTGATCGCTTTTGCGATCGGGGTGCAAAATGCCCCGGAGGGCTTCCTCGTCGCGCTGTTTCTGATTAATCAGCAGGTAAGCCGCTTCAAGGCGTTCCTGCTCGCCACGCTGACCGGATCGGTGGAGGTTGTCTCTGCCTTGGTCGGCTACCATCTGACGGCGCTTGTGGAGGGGCTGGTCCCTTACGGCCTGTCGTTTGCCGCCGGCGCGATGCTGTTTATTGTCTACAAGGAACTGATTCCCGAGAGTCATGGAGACGGGCACGCGCGGTCGGCCACCTTTTCGTTTATTCTCGGCCTCCTGGTCATGATCGGGCTGACCCAATGGTTTGCCTAAAGCCGTTTTGCGTTAGCGGTGTAACAAAGAGTTTCGATTTTTCCTCAACTTCCTCTCACAACCCGGAGCAGAAATACCGAAACCATATATAGAGAGATTTTTGATTACGGGAAGTAGGGAGTGTCACCATGGAAAAGTCGACCTGGATCGGTATTGTACTAGGCATCCTCGCAGTTGGTGTCGGAATGGTGCTGAAAAACGCCAGCCTGACATCGTTAATCAATCCGGCAGCATTTATGATTATTATCGTGGGTACGGCTGCCTCCGTGTTCAACGCGTTTCCCCTGTCGGAGATCAAACGGATACCGGCGCTGTTTCGCGTGCTGTTTACCGAACAAAAGCTGCCGTCCAAGCGGGAGTTGATCGACCAGTTCATGCACTGGGCATCCATTGCCCGCCGCGAAGGCCTGCTGGCGTTGGAAAACACCTCCGACGAGATTGAAGATCCGTTCCTGAGAAACGGCATGAAGATGATCATTGACGGTGGCGAACCGGAGTTTGTTCGCGACGTGCTCAATGAAGAAATTCATTCGATCGAGGAGCGCCATCAAGCGGGCGCGCAAATTTTTTCCCAGGCGGGCAGCTACGCCCCGACTCTCGGGGTATTGGGGGCGGTGGTCGGCCTGATTGCCGCGCTGACCAACATGAGCGACGTAGATGTGCTGGGGCAATCCATCGCGGCGGCGTTCGTCGCTACGCTGCTCGGTATTTTTACGGGTTACGTGCTGTGGCACCCGTTCTCCAACAAGCTGAAGCGCAAATCCAAACAGGAAATCGAAATTAAGAAAATCATGGTGGAGGGGCTGCTCTCCATTCAGGCGGGCGTATCCCCGGCGGCTATTGAGCAAAAGCTCCTGGTCTACATCCCGACCCAGGAACGCGTGGAGGCGAGGGATGTGAAGAAGGAGGAGGAGGCCGTGGTAAATGGCTAGACGACTCAAACGTCAGGTACGTCACGAAGAGCACATGGACGAAACCTGGCTGATTCCGTATGCAGACCTGCTGACGCTTTTGCTCGCGCTGTTCATCGTCCTGTTTGCGTCCAGCAAGCTGGATGCGCAAAAATTTGACCAACTGGTCCGCTCCTTCAACGTTGCACTAAACGGCGGGATCAGCGTACTGGATCAGCCGAGCCCGGTGCCGCTCGATCCCACCCTCCCCCAGCAGACGCTGCACAAGGGGCAGCAGGCCGAACGTAACAAGACGGAAGAAGAGCGAAAGCTGGAAGAGGCGTTTCACAAGGAAACGGAAGACCTGAAAAAGCTGCAGCAGCAGATGGAAGCGTACATTATCAGCAACAAGCTGGGAGACAAGCTGCAGACCCAAATGACCGAAGAAGGGCTCCTGATCACCATCCTGGACAACGCGCTGTTTGATTCCGGCAAGGCCGACCTTAAGCCGGAAGCGCGGAAGCTGGCGACGGAACTGGCAGCGATGCTGGTGCCTCACCCCAAAAAGGTGACCGTCACCGGACATACGGACAACGTCCCGATTCATCGCGCGGAGTTTCCTTCCAACTGGGATTTGAGCGTCAAACGGGCGGTCAACTTCCTAAAAGTCCTGCTGGAAAACAAACAGCTCGATCCGCGCAAGTTCAGCGCGACCGGCATGGGCGAGTACCATCCGGTGGCCAGCAACGATACACCGGAAGGACGGGCCAAAAACAGACGGGTGGAAGTGGCCATTTTGCGCGACCTGATGGCACCGCCGAAAAACAGTGTTCAGCCATCACCATCACCATAAACAAAGGCAAAGGGATAGCGCGACAAGCGTCTATCCCTTTTTTGACACCTCTTCAGCTTCCGCTTCCGCAAGCCCCATCTCTTTTTTGATCGCAGCCATGCGTTTTTTTCCCCATTCGTACATCATCTGAATGATGGGCAGCAGGGTCATCCCCAGCTCCGTCATGGAATACTCCACACGCGGAGGCACTTCCGGGTAGACTTCCCGATGAACGATGCCGTCCTCGATTAGTTCTTTCAATTGGTTGGTCAGCATCTTGTGCGTAATTTTGGGGAACAGCCGCTGCAGTTCGCTGAAGCGGTGCGGCCCTTCTACCCCGAGATGCCACAGGATGACGATTTTCCACTTGCCGCTGATAATGGACAGCGTCAGTTCCTTCTCGCAGTTAAAGTCTCCGTTGCGGATCTTCTCCTGAATCTCCTTGCGAATGTCAGACATGTCCTTCTCCTCGTTTGCTTGAAATTCGTCAATAGTATCCTTTTTGTAACCATCGCACGAAAAAGTGCATTCTTTCGACGTATGGCATACGTGACTATAATATTGCTTGTCACATAAACACATTGTAAAGGAGTGGAGCCAGAATGTCGAAAAAAGTGCTGATCCTGACCGGTGACGCCGTCGAAGCACTGGAAGTGTACTACCCGTACTATCGATGCCTGGAGGAAGGATTTGAGGTAACGATCGCTTCCCCTACGGATAAAAAGGTGCTCCATACTGTCGTGCACGACTTTGAAGACTGGCAGACGTTTACGGAAAAACGGGGCTACCAGGTGGAAGCCCACGCTTCGTTTGAACAGATCAACCCGGAAGAATACGACGCGCTGATCATTCCGGGCGGGCGCGCTCCGGAACACATCCGGATGCACAAGGATTTTCCCCGCATCGCCCGTCATTTCTTCCAACAGGATAAGCCGATCATGATTCTGTGTCACGCCAGCGTGGCCTTGACGGTGATCGCTGACCAGATCAAGGGGCGTCAGATGACCGCCTACATTGCTTGCCGTCCGGAGGTGGAAGCAGCCGGGGCGACTTACGTGGAAACCCGCTTCCATGTGGACCGCAACCTGATCTCCGGTCATGCCTGGAACGATCTGCCGCAGTTGATGAAAGAGTTTATCAAACAGGTACAAGCTTCCTGATAGACACGCAGGAGAAAGGACAGCGTCAAAACACGCTGTCCTGTCCTTTTTTGTGATGAGCAGTACCACCTGAGTCTTGACCATCATCGCGGACTAATAGCAAGCTGACGTCGGTTTTCTGATGACCGCAAGTGTTTAGCAGTATGACAAAATTGTAAATCCACTTACCAAGATATTTACAAATTATTGTAATATATATACAATTTGGAATGGAAAAATCCCAAAATAAGGAGGGAATGTTTTGAAAAAGACAGTTTCATTATCTGTGCTAACCTTAATAACGGTATTTTCTCTCACAGCACCAGTTGTTGTGAATGCTACCCCTGCAGTTTCTAAAGTAAGTACATCTCAGAAGAATGAACAACAAATAGAACAAAAATATTCTTACTTTTACAAGGGCATTAACTTTTCAGGTAATTCACCTCTTTCTGAAAAGT
>NZ_JAGTPT010000039.1:0-23926 GCF_018195675.1 Brevibacillus sp. NL20B1 | reverse complement strand
CAGCATTCCAGTCAATCGGACAATCTTTACCGGTGTTTTTCAAATTGTCCAGCAGAGTACCAGGATCAACATTGTCGCCAAAGCTGTTGAAAATCATAGCGATTGACGTGATGTAGCAACCTTCGGAACGCATTGTTCCACCGCATGATGTAGTTTTACTTGCCCACTTACTGTCGAACTGCTTGAAACTCGTGGTGCCCAAATCACGGGAAAAAGTTTTAGTAGCCATAAGATTCAATCCTCCTCAATAGGTTTTGTAAATGCCGCGGCTCCTTACCGCTCACCTATTAAGGAAAAATAATGGTAAAAAAACAACCGTTCGGAAAAAAATTAAAAAACTTGATGTTTCTTAAAGAATCTAACACTATTCTTTCTCTAATATCGACTCTTGAGAACGTTGCACTTTTTTCGGTAAAAGATTTATGTCATCGATATTTTCAAGATCCGCTAATAAAAATTCGAGTTTAGCTAAATTCAACAATGGTTTTATAGAAGTCACTTTTGACCCACGTATATCAAGATATTTTAGGTTTTGTGATTGACTTAGCGATTCAAGATTATCAACCGATGTATTTCGCATTTGAAAGCGTTCTAAGTTAGAAAAGCTCTTTATTGAATCAATGCTGGTAATCGGATTATCTGAAACATCCAAGAAGGTTAATGTGCTTAGTGACTGAATGGGAGCAATGTCTGTAATCTTGTTATTCCTCAAGTTGAGGTATTGGAGTGAAGTCACATCTTGGAGAAAGTGCAAATCAGAAATGTCTCCATCTTCTAAAGAGAGACTTCGTAAGTTGTTAAATTGATCAAATGACGGCAATTGGTTCATTTGAACACCGGATAAGTTGAGCGTTTCAAGTTGCGGCAATTCTGCTAAAAAATTATAGTCTTTAATTTTGATGTGATCGATGTACAGATCTTTTAGATTTTTCATACCGGCGATGACTGAAAGATCATAAACATTGTTTTTTTGATCTTCTCCCAATTCTCCAACATTCAAATGCAACTCTTTTACTTTTGTAAAGTCCTCTTTTTCAATGGCATTCACTGGTTTACGTAACATTTGAGCAACGGCTTCTAAAACAAATGATGGAACGTTTTCTTCTATAGTTGTTTGACTGACAGAAGTTTGGCGAGAGGCAGAAGGATTTGAATCAGTTGGCGCACATCCTGTCAAATAGGTTGAAATGCCAATGATTAACAGAAGGGTTCCGAATTTCTTCAATGTTATCACTCCTTTCTGTTCCCTGAGTCTAACATAATTTCCCTGAATGGTAAATTAACCCATTTCTCTATAGCTTGCGCATTTAATGTATTAAGAGAGAATTCACGGAAACGCTTGTTGCTGGCCAACGAATACTCCCTCTCCGGCGTTGTCAGGCTCGATGGTGTCTCCACCATTCAAACACATAGAAGAAAACCAGCACGATCAGACTTGTCCACCAATGATCAGGGCTAATCTGATAGAGTATAACGCACATCGCCCCTCCATTGATCGGCCGAAAAATCCACTTCTTTTTAAAAATGTCATACAGGGAAGTGACAAGGATCAGCAAAAGCAGGAAAGGTACAAAATTTTCTTTAATCGTGACCACCTCCTACATGCACGTCCACTACGACAAACCTCCGCGGCTGTCATCACCACGGAGGTTTGTTGTTTCCCGTTTCCAGCGCGGCAATGCCCTACGGCATCACTTCCGGCAGAAAATACTCATTCCGGTCAAAACGGCCGCGCATCCACTTGTAGGTATCGTCGTAGATGCCCCGGATCACCGGATCGTCGCTGTTGGCCGCTTCCAAGAGCGTTTTGGAGCCAAAGTAGTAGGCGTGAATCCGGTTTTTATCCAGGCCCAGCTTGTGCGTTGCCACCAGTTGGTTGTAGTAGAGCTGGTAAAACTTAGGATCGCGGTACATCCGCTCGTCCCCTTCGATTTCCACGCCCATGTCGTACTTGTTCACTACGTCCAGGGTGCCTTCCAGGCGGTCGAGCTGCACCGGCTTGTCGCTGTAGTAGTTGGGCTGGAGGAACGCGTAGTCGAAGTAGAGCGATTTCCACTCGGCCAGCCCCGGCGCACCAAAGTACGGAATCCAGTAGAAGCGGAGCGCGTCGTCGTGCACGATGCCGGCCATGTGACGAATCAGCTCCCGCTCCTTGGGCGCGCTGTCATCAATCAGCTCGTGGAACCAGTAGATGCCCTCCAGCCTCAGATAGGCAAAACCGGCTTTGTCCCAGCGCTTTTTCAGCTCCCGGTAGTACCACTCCAGCGCCTGCTTGCGGTTTTCATACGCCTGCTCTTCGCCCACCTGGCGGGCGTTAAAGGAGAGGGACGGCTGCTTGTCGTCCAGACTGCCGAAGTCCATCTGGGATGGATTGGGATAAGGCAGGGCGAGCACGACGTTTTCCACCGTCGGTGTGCCGTACAACGTCCCCCGCAGGCGGTTGAACTCGCGCATCGCGTCGTTCAGCGCTTCCAGCTGCTGGCCGGTGCGGAACAGGTCATTCATGTATTCCTTCCAACCCTCTTTGGTTGAAGGCAGGATTTGATACGGCAAAAAGAGCACCGTGTCAAACATCTGGTCGACCATGTACCCGTCCTTGGTCAGATAGCCGACCATCGGCAGGAAATCTTCCTTCCGCCAGATGCCCCGCTCACCGTATGCACCGGAATAGGCCAGCAGCATGTTTTCCACGCGGCGGACCGTTTTATCCTCGACAACGGTCTGCTTTTGATTTTCCGGCGGCAGCAGGACGGACGGGCTCTCACCCCTGCTCAGATTGGTCCCCCACACTTCCAACTGGCGGGCAAAGGCAAACACTTTTACCGGGAACGAGACGCGGACGTATCGTGCCTCCACTTTCGGCAGCGTCACAGCAAGCGTGCGCACCACCACCGCTTCCTCCGCCGGCGATACGTCATGCTTCGCTTTACCGGCGTAATACCAGGCCCTGCCGTCTCGGGAAACTTCCACGTCCATCCATTCCGGCATGGTGATGCCCGAGCCTTTTTGCTGCTGGAACGTCAGGGTTACCCGCTCCAGCCGCTTTACCTCATCCAGGGCGACGGTCACTTTTCGCCCAAACAGACGGTAGTAACCGGTCCAGGTCTCCGACGGGGTCACCAATCCGCCTACCGGGCCGGGGTACTGTTTTTCCACCTGGGCGAAATAGGCATCGGGCTTGCCCATCGTCTGGACAGAGGTAAAGCTGCCCGGCGCGAAGTTGATCAGGCCATCTTCCTCTGCAGGTTGTGAGACAGGCTCTGATCCATCCCCGTCCTGATCAGCTGCGGCCGGTGTTGTGTCCGATCCGGTCTGATCGCCATCTACGCCATCGTCGGATTGGGCGGTTTCGGCCGGTTTGTTGGCTTCGCCCGCAGCCAGTTTGTCAGTCTCGCTCGCGCCAGCCTCAGCCTTTTTCTCCGCACCCGCAGCCGCCGTGTCCGCCTTCACTTCCCCTCCGGTTTCCTCCAGCTGTTTATCTGGCTCCACTGCATCCTGCGCCTGTGGCGCTGGCGCAGCGGTAATTTCCACGGGAATCTCCTTCGTGCGATACCCCACTGTCACGGTCAGCGTGCCCTTTCCGGGTGTGGGTCCGGCGACAAACGTGCCGTCCGGCAGCACGGTGCCCAATTCCGGCCGGTCAAAGGCAAAGACGGGGGAAAACGGCAAAGTCCCGACGGTTGGCGCCACTTCCACCCGTGTGCTGGTGCCCGTCATGACCGACAGCTTGGCCGCATTGAGCGTAAAATCGGCCTGTTCCGCCTGCTGGGAGCGAGCGTTCAGCACGCGCTCGGCGATGATCGCGGCATCGCCCCGGGTCACCGTCCCCTGCGGGCGGAATTTGCCGCCAGCTCCCTGCATCCAGCGCTGGGCGGTAACAGCAGTCACTGCTTGCCGGGCGTAGTCGGCAATTTCCTCCTCATCTGCATACGGTGCTGCGTCTGCGCTCTGCATCTGGCCGCCGCCCGCTTTCCACAGCCGTGTCAGCAGAACGGCCATCTCCTGCCGGGCTAACGGGTCGGCTGCTCCCAGCTTGCCATCGCTTCGTCCCTGCATCACCCCCAGCTCCGCCAGTGCGTAGACGTACGGAGCGTACGGGCTGTCCGCCGGCACGTCGGCAAACACCGCCTGTTTCGGCAGTTTCGGCTGCACGCCCATCACCTTGGCCAGCAGCACCGCCACATCCTGCCGGGTCATCGGCTTTTGCGGATAAAAGCGGTCCCCGCCCTGGCCGCTGATCAGCTGAACCGCAGCCAGCCGGTTGACAGCCTCCCGGGCGTAGCTGTTTTGCAAATCGGAAAAGCTCACGTTCTGCTCGTAGGGCAGTTCCCCACCCTGCTGCTCCGCTGCCGTCGCGGAACCAGCGGCCGCTGCGGCCTGAGTAAACAGCATCGACAGCGCCAGACAAACGGTCATTGCCCTGGCTGCCATACGCTTCAACACCATGTTTCCTCCTCCAACATATTGCTTCTCTGTATTACGCATCCGGCACAACCACTGCCGGACGAGGCGGTTTCGGGCCGAAAAACTGGTAGTAGTCCACCTTGATGTTGCCGTTGTACAATTTTCGCTTCTTGCTGGCCGTCCGGCCGAAATGCTTCTCAAACTGCTCGTCCGACGTCAGCACGTAAAACGACCACGTGTCCAGCGCGGAAAAAACCTCACCCATGTCGCGATACAACCGGGCTACCTGCTTCCAGTCGCCCAGCCGTTCGCCGTACGGCGGATTGCAGATCAGATAACCGTACTTGCGTTTGGTACGGACGTCGCGCACGTCCATGCGCTGGAAGTGAATCTGGTCCTCCACGCCCGCTTCGGCCGCATTGCGCCGCGCGACCCGCAGAATCTCGTCATCGATGTCCGTGCCGATGATCTCCAGCTTCTGGTCGTAGCGGGCCAGATCGTGTGTCTCCGCGCGGGCTTGCCGCCACACGGTCTTCGGGATATTCGGCCAGCTCTCGGAGACGAATTCGCGGTTCATTCCCGGAGCGATGTTCTGCCCGATCAGGGCGGCCTCAATCGGAATGGTTCCAGAACCGCAAAACGGGTCCATCAGGACGCGGTCCGGCTTCCAACGGGACAAGAGAATCATCGCCGCCGCCATCGTCTCTTTCAACGGCGCCGCGCCGATCAATCCGCGGTATCCCCGCTTGTGCAGCCCCGGTCCCGACGTGTCGATGGTCAAAGTGGCGACGTCCTTCAACAAGGCCACCTCGATTTTGTACATCGGCCCCTGCTCCTCGAACCAGTCCCGCTTGTACGTTTTTTTCAGGCTTTCCACCACCGCTTTTTTCACGATCGCCTGACAGTCGGGCACGCTGAACAGCGTCGATTTCACGGATTTGCCTTCCACCGGAAACGTTGCGTTTTCCGGGAGCCAGTCCGACCAGGGCAGCGCCTTGGTCTTCTCAAACAGCTCGTCAAACGTCGTCGCCCGAAACTCTCCCATTTTAAGACGCACGCGATCCGCCGTTCGTAACCACAAATTTGCCCGCGGTATCGCGGAAATGTCTGCCGTAAACGTCACCTTGCCGTTGTCCACCTTGACGTCTTCGTAGCCCAGCGCCCTTACTTCCTGGGCGACCACGGCTTCCAGGCCAAATGTCGCCGTGGCAATTAATTCTACTTTCTGCATGATACAATCTCCTGTCGTTCGGATATGGCAGGGTGAAACCCCTCTACTATATTACCCGATTTGACAGATGCGTTGGTCATGTTTGTCAAACAAAAGTCCTGTATCGAGACGGGTGACGCTTCACATGTCGACAAGAAGCCCAATCACCTAGCCGCCCTGCTCCATCTGACGGATCATGTATACCTGTTCGATGCCGGAGGGCTGAAACCCGGCCTGTTCCAGCACGCTCACCACCAGCTTGCAGGAGGCCGGCAGGTTGAAGGTAGAACGCGTGCAGGCCAGTTCCGGCGATCCCCACACATGGGCCAGCGCAAAACGAACGATCGCCTCCGCATCAGCCCGTCCGGGCAGGTACGCACACTGCCGCAATACGATAGCGGTCGGTTTGCCCGCCTCGTCCAGCGTCCGTTTGTAAAAGGCGTAACCGACTGTCTCGCCGTTCTCGTCTTCCACGAAGACCGCCTCTCCATCGCAAAGGCTGGGCCACTGGTTTTGCCACGGCACGTCCGCCTCGTAAAAGGAAAGCGCCGCCGCCTCCTGGGGAATGCCATGCCGCAGCCGGTAGGGGGCGGAAGTGACATCGCCAAACGGCCGATCCGTCAGCGCGTCGGTACGCTGCAAGAACAGCAGCCGGTCCGTCACCTCATAACCGAACTGCCGGTAGAGGGCGATCGCCTGCTCGTTTTGCCGGAACGCTTCCAGCGTCGCCAGCTCGACGCCCGCTTTGCGGTACAGGGCCAGCGTCTCCTCCATCAATCGGCGTCCAACGCCCTGCCGACGGTACGCCGCAGCAACGCCGGTGCCTCCGTTCCAGGCCGCTTTTTTCCCGTTGATGGTGCGAACGCCGCTGGCGACCAGACCGATCGGTTCCCCGTCCGCAAACGCAATCACAGACAGGGATGGTGCGTAATCCTCCCGTCCCAGCCGCTGCAGCAGACTTTTTTCCGTCATCGTCACCGGAACAAAATAGCCCTCAAACCCCCGGTTCCACGCCAGTGTGACCTCAGCCAGCGTGCATTGATTCATGCGCTTGACGACAATCATCGCTTCACCTTCCCGCAGTTGATAAAATGATTTTAATCGACAAAATCCAAAACATTCAATTATTTTCACTGGTATTGCATGACAGGCGATGACCGCCGGCAAGATCTTTCGCGAGGACCGTCTATGGGCAGGTGAAGCGGATGGGCTCATCTTCATTGGCACATCAGGGCGGGTCCATGATATTGTGGAAGAGAACCGTTTTCGGGCCCGGAACCCCTGATTGGGTAGGACGGGCCTGCTCCCAGGAAAAACGATCTGGGGATGACAAACGCAATCGACACGGAATGAGGAAAAAATCATGAGCAATCCAACACGAATCATCCTGTTTGCAGGAGGCAATCTGGGTGACTGGGCGCTTGAGGAAGTAGAGGCGGGTGACTGTCTGGTCGGTGTCGACCGGGGAGCGCTGTTTCTCATCCGCCACGGTCTTCGGCCCCGCCTGTCCATCGGCGATTTTGACTCGGTCACGCCTGAGGAGTGGGCGGAGATCAGCGCGCACAGCGAAGAAGTGCGCTCCTGCGACCCGGTCTTGAAAGATATGACCGACACGGAGATGGGCTTCGTCTGGGCACTGGATCAGGGCGCGCAGGAGATTGTCCTGACGGGGGCACTGGGGTCCCGTTTCGATCACACGCTGGCCAACGTTCACCTGTTGTGGAAAGGGCTGCGCAGCGGCGTACGCTGCCGGATCGTCGATGCTGCCAATGACATCATGCTCGTCGACCGCGAGCTGACCCTCGGCCCCAGCCGCTTTCCCCACATCTCGCTGCTGCCGCTCACCCCGGAAGTGACCGGCATTACCCTGTCCGGATTTCAATATCCGCTGGAACATGCGACGCTGCGCCTCGGTGACACGCTGGGCATCAGCAACGTGCTGACGGCCGACAGCGGGACAATCTCCGTCGCAAGCGGGTGCCTGCTTGTCATCCGCAGCAAGGATTAACGAAAACGCGCCTCGCTTACTGCTCTCCTGCGGCGGTTAGTTCCACCTGTAGGGGAAGCTGCCAGTCGATTTCGCCCAAGCCCTGCTCCCGCAAAAAGCGGTTGGCCCTGGAAAACGGCCGGCTGCCGAAAAAGCCCCGGTTGGCCGAAAACGGGCTTGGATGCGGGGATTGAATGACACAATGCTTTTGCTTGTCAATAAACGCTGCTTTTTCCTGCGCGTGACGCCCCCAGAGAATAAAGACCATCGGCGTTTCCCGCTCGTTTAGGACGGCAATGACCCGGTCGGTAAACTGCTCCCAGCCCATCCCCTTGTGCGAGTTGGGGCTGCCCGCGCGCACGGTCAGCACTGTGTTGAGCAGCAGGACCCCCTGTTTTGCCCAGCTAACCAGATAGCCGTGATTGGGGATGGCACAGCCCAGATCGCTCTGCAGTTCCTTGAAGATGTTTTGCAGTGATGGCGGAGGCGCAACCCCCGGTTTGACGGAAAAGCTGAGGCCGTGGGCTTGTCCCGGTCCGTGATACGGGTCCTGACCGAGAATCACCACTTTGGTTTCCCGGTACGGCGTCAGATGAAGCGCGTTGAAAATGTCGTACATGTCGGGATACACGGTGCGGCTTTGGTATTCCGCCTTCAGGAACTGCCGCAACTGCCGGTAGTACTGTTTTTCAAATTCGTCCGCCAGCAGTTCGGCCCAATCGTTGTGCAATATTGCCATATCCTTCACACCTTGCTTTTTCTTCTCCTTTGTCTACTGTATCAAAAAGAGACGGGTCCGGCGATAACTTTCCCCGAGCTGGCCGCTCCCTTCTCCCAGTGCGCGAATACACGCGAACGACGCAGGGGTACCGGACATCCAGCCAGCGGAACAATCAAACGCAACAGGGCACCCCTGGACAATCAAGGGCACCCTGTTGCGCTCCCCCGACATATCTACGGCACTACACAGGGAGCGGTGTATTGTGAGAAGCAGCGTCGGTCTCGTTTTTTTGCTGACGCTGTTTTAACACGTAGTGAAACAAGCAGAGCATGAAGATTCCGATCAGAACATAGAGTCCGCTCATCATCCAGGATGGCACAAGCACCCCGACCAGGATGCCGCCAGCGCCCAGAAGTCTTCCCCCATGACCAACCAGTCCGTACACCGCCATATAGGACCCCCTCGCTTCATCGTTCACCAGATCAGCGATTACGGACTGGCTTACCGGCGTCAACAACAATTCGCCGCATGTCACGACAAACACCGCCAGGAGCAGAATCCACAGCCCGTTGCTGCTTCCCAAGGCGGCGAAGCCAATCATGTACAAGAACACGCCTGTTCGCAGCACAAGGCTGTCCGAGAACCGTTTGATCCACTTCGTCACGAACAACATGCCCATGGCAACCAAAATAGTGTTCTCCGTCTGCATGATGCCAACCATTCTGATCCCGTCGATCTTGAGCGAAAACCAATTCGCCACGTTCAGAAGCTGGCTGCCAAACTCCTGCTGAAGACGAACAGCTATGTAATAGGTTTTCTGATTGAGCAGGGCGTTGCCCAACAACACTGCGAGACAAAAAAAGAGAAAAGTGCGATCCTTGGCCACGAGCCGATAGCTTTGCAGCAGATCCTTCCACACCGCCTTGTTTCTTACCTGTTCATTCCGCTTCGTTTGGTGCGATTCGGTCATAAACAAGACAAACATGATCAGCGTTAACACATGAACACAGGTGAACAGCAGAAACAATTCAAACCGGTGCGTTTGAAACAGAAAGCCGCCCCCCAGCGCACCGATCGACATGGCCAGGTTGATCGACCAGTAGTTCAAGCTGTAGACATACCGGCGATTCTCCTGATTCGTCACGTCGATGATCATGGCGTCCACGGCGGGAAACAGCATGCCGGTGCCGACGCTTTGCACCAGCAGCATCGCATAGGTGAGCCAGGCTGAATCGAGCCACTCGGAGTTGGCGATGGTCATGACGGAGTACGCCCCTAGCAGTACCGATTGCGACATGATCATCACTTTTCGCCGCCCGATCCTGTCGGCCAAAAATCCGCCGTAGAAGCTAATAATCACCGTGGTTATGACCGTTGACAGCATGAGAACCCCGGCGATCGCCTGCCCCAGTTTTTCCGTAAAGTATATCGACATAAACGGAAAAATCGTCGCACCGACCAAAATGCTTAAAAACCTTGTCAGCAGGCGCACCTTGATGTTGATGTGAAGGTCGCGAAATCTCATGGTTCCCCACCCCCTTTTGTCAAAATTTTATACACACATTATACACTAATTTATGGCAATTTCACCTGCATTTTCATTTTGGCGACGCATTGCAATCAAAGCCCGTGGTGTCATGTGTGATGGTGCCCGCTCGCTCTCTTGACGACCAGCAATAAGTCGATAGCGTCCGCTTCAAAACGCTAAGGGGAGGGGTAAACATCTGGGTGTTTCGAAGAAGTGAGACTTGTGCCACCTGTTTTCCTTGCCATTCGCCCGGGTATCGACCCAACGGGATAACCGAATCTTCATCATGATTCCCTGAGTCCAAAACGCACCTGATGATAGACGGATTCCAGCCATTTTTGACGCCGCTTTTGGCTGCTCCTCTTGACGCCGGCAAACATGAATCTCTTGACCTTTCGTATTCCGCAAAACGCGAGGATCGCATCTCTCATAATCTTCCATTCGACACTGCGGCGAACCAGTCTGACATACCATCCGGGAGAGTCAATCGTATAGAACACCCATGCCGATTTTCCGCTGAGCAATCCCTTTGGCACCATCCCCTCGTAGTGATAGGCGAATCCCGAAACAAACAAGCGATCAAAGAAGCCCTTAAGAATCGCCGGGACACCATACCACCAAACGGGATAAATGAAGATGAGATGATCGGCCTGCCGCACCAGCTCACGATAACGCGTCGTTTCCGGATCGTTCTTGAGTTCGCTGCGCCGGATGCTGTCATTGTACACCAGAACCGGCTGAAAGTTGTCCTGGTATAGATCGATAACCGTATACTGGTAGCCGGCCTCTTGCAGGCCGCGCTCCACTTCCTTCAAAATGGCGGCATTCAAACTCTTCGGGTTCGGGTGTGCGTAGACAATCAACACATTCATCTGGATACCTCCGTCAGAACGGCAGGATGACCAACAACACAGCCAAAACAAGAATGACGACCGAGAGAAACTCAACCCGCCGGTGTCCGGCACGCTGCTCGGCACTGCCGACAGCTTCAGCGCCAGCCTCATTAAGCCGCGTTTTCAGTGTCTGATCGATCAATAACTTTCCAAGCAAAGCCACAAAGATTGTAAGGATCAGGCCAACATGCCACCAGGAAAAAGCCAGCCCCGTAACAATACGCACGAGATCAACGACCGCCACGACAATGGCCGCCCACAAGGCAAATCGGTTGTATCGGTTCCACGCGTTGATTGAGAGCCCCTCAACGGTTTCAGCCAAATCGGGTTGTCCCGGCTTTGCCAAAATGGACAGTAAGAGAGGACGGACACCGGCGGCCATGACAACGCCTCCGCCCACGATCACTGTCAGTGCCAATCGTTCCATTGCGGCCAGAACCAGATTCAACATGAAAACACCCCCATAATTTTTTGGTTGTATGACCAACCAATACAGATAACAACGGCTCTATTGACACCACACACATACCTTTCAATCCTCGCGCGGTACGCGCACTGTCACGTCCGCTCACGTTCCGATTGCGATTGCAAGAATTGTTCGACCATTTGACCAAGGAATTGGTAAGCGCCTTCCAGGTCAAACTCCGAATCAACGAAAGACTGCAAGGCGAGCCCTTCGAAACAGGCGAACAAAATGGCGGACATCTCAGCCCCATTTGGCAGCGTTTTTCCTGCCACCGCTTGGATTGTTTCTTCGATTCCCTCCCTTCCCCTTGCGATAAGCTCTTTCACCCCGGACTGAATCGCGGGATTTCGCAAGCCAAGCACATACAATTCATATCGCAGCTTGTACCAATCGGCATTGCTCTTTATTCGCTCCAAAGACTCCGCCAGCGCAGCGTCGGCAAGTTTGTCTTCCGCAACTGTCTTCCGTAACTTTCTCATCTGTTGGCAGTACTCATTGGCTGCTTCTTTGACAACAGACACCAAAAGGTCTTCCTTGTTTGCAAAATGGTAGTGCACCAAGCCGGGCGACACGCCTGCCTCACGAGCAATGTCCTTAACGGAACTGTTTTCGTATCCCTTTTCGGCAAGAACCTTGTAAGCCGCTTCAATTAATTGGGCTCGCGTATTACCTGCTTTTGGTTTCATTCCAGATCACCATTCATTTTGATTGGTTGTACAACCAATATATCATCTGTGTAATTTTTCAATATATTCCATGGGAAATCCTGCCGTCCAAATGACATTTTTTCTTTAAAATTGTGACCGGAATCGAGCATATCCGGCCGCCCCTCTCAAAAAAATCCCCCGCTCAGGTGTGCTCATGCAGCACCCGGCGGGGGTCCCCAAGAATATGAAAAAAGCTGTTAACCGTGTTAACAGCTTTTCCATGTATGCGCGAATTTATCCCTTCTTCGGCAGTTCAAACGAACTTTTCAGCGAGACAATCCGGTTGAACACCAGTTTGTCCGGAGTCGTATACTTTGGATCGACGTTGAAGTAGCCGTGGCGGAAGAACTGGAACTTGTCGTGCGGCTTGCAGTCCTTCAGGTTGGGCTCGACAAAACCGTGCAGCGTTTCCAGCGAATTGGGATTGATGTTGTCCAAGAACGAATCGCCGTCTTCCTGCCCGTCCAGAATGAGCGGTTCATACAGGCGGAACTCCGCCGGAACGGCGTGTTTGGCGTCCACCCAGTGGATCGTCCCCTTCACTTTCCGGCCGGTGAACCCGGTGCCGCTCTTCGTTTCCGGGTCGTACGTACAGTGCAGTTCCACCACGTTCCCCTGTTCGTCCTTGATCACGTCGTGGCACTTGATGAAGTAGGCGTGCTTCAGCCGCACTTCGTTGCCCGGGAACAGGCGGAAGTACTTGCTCGGCGGATTTTCCATGAAGTCATCCTGCTCGATGTAAATCTCGCGGGAAAACGGGATTTGCCTGATGCCCATCTCGGGATTTTCCGGGTTGTTTTCCGCGTCCAGCATCTCCACTTGGCCTTCCGGATAGTTGGTAATGACCACTTTCAGCGGGCGCAGCACGGCCATCGTGCGCGGCGCCTTCAGCTTCAGGTCTTCGCGGATGAAATGCTCCAGCATCTTCGCATCCACCACGCTGTTGCTGCGGGAGACGCCGATTTCCCGCGCAAACGCCCGAATCGCTTCCGGCGTGTAGCCGCGGCGGCGCAGACCGGCGATGGTGGGCATCCGCGGGTCGTCCCAACCGTCCACGATTTTTTCGTCCACCAGCAATTTCAGCTTGCGTTTGCTCATCACCGTATTGGTCATGTTCAAACGGGCAAATTCATACTGCCGCGGCACGTGCTCCATCTCGCATTCGCGTACGACCCAGTCGTAAAGCGGACGGTGATCTTCAAACTCGAGCGAGCACAGCGAGTGGGTCACGCCCTCGATGGCGTCTTCCAGCGGGTGGGCAAAGTCGTACATCGGGTAGATGCACCACTTGTCTCCGGTGTTGTGATGGGTGGCATGGGCGATCCGATAGAGCACGGGGTCGCGCAGGTTGATGTTCGGCGAACTCATGTCGATTTTGGCGCGCAATACTTTTTCGCCGTCCTTGAACTCGCCGTTGCGCATCCGCTGGAACAGGTCCAGGTTTTCCTCCACCGAACGGTTGCGGTACGGACTCTCCGTGCCCGGCTCTGTCAGCGTCCCCCGCGTTTTGCGGATCTCCTCCGCGGAGAGGTCGTCGACGTACGCCTTGCCTTTTTTGATCAGCAACACCGCGCGATTGTACATTTCCTCAAAGTAGTCGGATGCGAAATGAAGACCATCCCACTCAAAACCCAGCCATTTGACGTCTTCCTTGATCGCTTCCACGTACTCGGTGTCTTCTTTCAGCGGATTGGTGTCGTCAAAGCGCAGGTTGGTTCTGCCATTGAATTCGTCAGCCAGCTCAAAATTCAGGCAGATGGATTTGGCATGACCGATATGGAGATACCCGTTCGGTTCCGGAGGGAAACGGGTCACGACTTCTTTCACTCGTCCCGCCTGCAAATCCTCAATGACGATGCTGCGGATAAAATTGGATGTTGCCGACTTGTTTTCCAATTGAATCAACCTTTCACTTCACCTTTACAATCAATAATACTGATTCCGCATCGAGAGTTCAACAAATCGGGCCGTGCCTCGTCCCGCCTTACCACAATGGGGCACATGCCGTCGCTGTTGACGGCCGCAGCCGATGTTCATTATTGAATTCAGCAGCTTGGATGTGCGCAGAAAGGTGCGCGCACGAAAAACATCCTCCGCCAAGTGCAGGGACATCGGACCATAGTCACAAAATCCGCAGATTTTTTTAATTTCCCCTTAAACATCGGGACGAATTTACCGATCTAATGAAATAGAAATGTGATTTTCCCAAGTCCATTGGACTGCCTGCACCGCGAGACGAATGAAGATGGTCTCATTTTACGCATTTTGAAAATTTACGACCACGCATTGATATCGAAACGGCAAACCCGGGGAAACCCGGCGACGCAAAGCTACAGGGGCTACCTCCGCCATGAGCGGACACGCCAGCCAGTTACCGAAGTATTGATGTAGGACAAACCGATGATCCTATGTCATCGGTCTTTTTTGTGTAAGCAGGCGGTTGCAGTCCATAGGGGGGAGGTGAGGCGCCAGAGCTACGTACCATCCAGCACAACTTGCTTTTACAACTAGACCAAAGGAGGAACGACTGTGAAAAGGTTCTGGAAAAAACTAGGCGCCCTGGGACTTGCCGGCGTTTTAAGCCTGTCCGCCTTCACACCTGCGGGCAATGCTGCACACCGTCCAACTTCCATGTCGCCGAATGGCATGGTTACCACTCCGCACTACCTGGCTACCGCCGCTGCACTGAAGACGCTGCAGGAAGGCGGTAACGCGGTCGATGCCGCGATCGCTGCGGCTTCCACACTGACCGTCGTCTATCCTCATTACACCAGCATCGGCGGGGACAACTTCTGGCTGATCTACAACGCAAAAACGAAAGAACTGCGCGCCCTGAACGGCAGCGGCCGTGCCGGGGAGAAAGCGACCATTGAGTTCTACAAGAGCAAAGGATACGAGAAAATCCCGTCCCGCGGTTATCTGGCCGCCAACACCGTCCCCGGAGTCGTTTCCGGCTGGTGGGAAGCGTACAACTACGCTCGCAAGGAAATGAGCGGCAGCAAGATTCCGTGGAGCAAACTGCTGGAGCCGGCGATCGAGTACGCGGAAAAAGGCTATCCCGTCTCCCCCAACCAGGTGTACTGGACCAAGTACGCGACCGATCCGACCGACAACGATCTGAAAAATCTGCAGCGCTTTGAAGAGTTCCGCAAAATCTACCTGAAACCCAACGGCGAACCGTATCAGGCTGGCGAAATCCTGAAGCAGAAAGACCTGGCGGAATCCTTGAAAATCATCGCCAAAAAAGGGGCCGACGGATTCTACAAAGGCGAAATCGCCAAGAAAATCGTCGAAGACATGCAGAAAAACGGCGGCTTGCTCACCCTGAAAGACTTTGAAAAACACACCGCTACGTGGGCAAAACCGATTTCCGTTGACTATCGCGGGTACAAGGCGTACAACGTACCGCCCAACTCGCAAGGAATGGCCTCGCTCTCCATTCTCAACATCCTGAACAACTTCGATGTGAAGAGCTTGGGCGAAGGCACTCCCGATTACTACCATGTGATTGTGGAAGCCACCAAGCAAGCCTTTGCCGACCGTGACAAATGGCTGACCGACCCCGAGTTTGCCGACATTCCGGTAGACTACCTGCTGTCCAAAGAGCACGGTCAAGAACTGGCCAAGCGGATCGACATGAAACAGGCAGCCCAAACGGTGGAGCCGCTCGATCCGAAAGGGGACACTGTATGGCTCGGCGTCGTCGACAAGGATGGCAACGCCGTTTCGATGATTCAAAGCCACTACTTCGACTGGGGCTCCGGCATCGTGGCCAAAGGCACCGGCATCCTGCTGCAAAACCGCGGCAGCTACTTCTCCCTGGATCCGAACCACATCAACCACCTGGAGCCGGGCAAACGCTCCTTCAACACCATCAATCCGGCGATGCTGTTTAAGGGAGACAAGCCTTACCTCCTCTACGGAACCCAAGGCGGAGAAGGACAGCCTCAGACCCAGGCCGCTCTGGTGACCCGCATTGTCGATTTTGGCTTCAGCGTACAGGACGCGATCGAAGCGCCAAGATGGCTGCACGGACGCAACTGGGGTGCTTCTTCCAACAACCTCAAGGTAGAAAGCCGAATTCCGCAAGCTGTTTTGGACGAACTGATCAAACGCGGTCACCCGGTTGAAAAACTGGAAGACGCCTACACCGATCAAATGGGCCAATCCGGAGCGATTCTGATCGATCCCGTCACCAACGTGAAGTTTGGCGGCGCCGATCCGCGCGGCGAAGGTGCAGCAATGGGATATTGATTCACTCCAGACTGCCGGGAGCATTCCCGGCAGTCTGAATGCTGTTACGCTTCAGGCGTGCATATAGGCCTGATTACAAAAGGAGGAATTCCCTCGTGTTTGTCTTCGGCAAACTTCGAAACAAACTGATTGTTTGGTTTCTTGTCGTAGCGATCATACCACTCATCGGCACCTCCCTGTATATCACCACCAGCAGCTCGGAAATCATCACGGACAAACAGCGGCAGTCCTACATCGACCTTGCCAAAAGCACCGCCGTCGCGATGGATCAATACCTGGACAGACGGATGACGGAGATTCAGGTGCTGGCCCGTTCATCGGATATTCAATCGACGGACGCTGCCGCGAAAAACCTGTTCATCCGCTCGTTTACCGAGGAAATGAAGATATTTGACGGCAACACCTTCATCTCTCCAGACGGAAAAGTTTCGGCCGACACGTTTCCGACAAGCGTCGGCATCGACTTGTCCGAACGGCCGTTTTTCAAGGAAGGAATGGCCGGAAAAGCCAGTTACTCCGACATCGTGATTGCCAAGACGACTGGCAAACGCTCCATTGTCGTCGCCTCTCCCGTCAAAAACCAAAACGGCCAAATTCTTGGCGTACTGACCGGTCTCGTCAACGTTGACCAGTTTACCGAAACCTTTCTGCAACATCTCAACCTTGGCAACGGCGGATACGCCATTCTCGTAGACAACAAAGGGCTGATTCAAGCCCATCCCAACGAAGAGCTGATCGGCAAAGCAGTGGAAGAAGCCGGCCTGCCGCAGGGGTTGGCCGAGTTCCTCAAACACGGCGGCAGCGAGACAGCCTCCTATACCTACACGGACGCCGGCAGCGAGTACATGGTTGCCTATGCGCCCATTGCAACGACAAACTACGGATTGTTCCTGCATATCCCGGTCCAATCCATTACGTCGGCTGTGTCCGCTCTCAACACCAACATCGCTGTCATCGTTCTCATCGTCAGCGTTCTCGTAATCGCACTTGCATTCGCCGTGTCGCTGCGGATCACGCGACCGATCATGGAAGTGGCCAGCGTGACCAAACGCATCTCCGATGGAGAACTGACGGTGGAGCCGCTCCGCATCCGCACGCAGGATGAAATTGGCCAACTGTCCCAGGCCGTAAACGCCATGGTGGATAATCTGCGCACCATCATCCAGCAGATGAACGCCAGCGCCGAAAATTTGGCAGCGTCCGCAGAGCAGCTGACCGTAAACGCCGAGCACACAAGCAAGGCCACCGAGCAGATTGCAACGACCATCCAGGAAGTGGCGTACGGCGCAGAACGGCAAGTGCAAAGCGTGGAGGAAAGCGTCCGTGCGATCCAGGACGTGTCCTCCGGTGTTCAGCAAATTGCCACCAATGCGGAAAACGCCGCAGATTCTGCCCTCAGGGCTTCGCAAATCGCGATCGACGGCAACCAGACCATCCAAACCGTCGCGAAACAAATGCAGTCCATCAACGAGACGGTCAACCAGATCGCCCTTATCGTCAAACGGCTGGGCGAAAGTTCCCAGGAGATCGGTCAAATTGTCCAGGTCATCACCGACATTGCCGAGCAGACCAACCTGTTGTCGCTTAATGCCGCCATCGAAGCAGCGCGTGCCGGGGAACAGGGACGGGGATTTGCCGTCGTGGCCAACGAAGTCCGCAAACTGGCGGAACAATCGGCCCAATCCGCTCAACAGATCGAACAGCTCATTCTGGCCATCCAGCAGGAATCGGACCTGGCCGTACAGTCCATGGAAAAAGGGACAAAAGAAGTGGCGCTCGGCCTCGAGGTCGTCAACGATGCCGGCAAATCGTTTGAACAGATTCAGTATTCGGTGACCCACACGGCCGACCAGATTCAGAAGGTAAAAGACCACTCCCGCCAGATGACCGCAGGTACGGAACAGGTGGTTCAGTTGGTCACGCAAATTGCCGAAGTGGCGGAAAGCTCCGCAGAAGGAACGCAAAGCGTCTCCGCCGCCACCGAGGAGCAGTTGGCCTCCATGGAGGAAGTCACGTCTTCTGCCAGCTCGCTGGCGAGAATCGCCGAAGAGCTGCAGGCTCACGTCAAACGCTTCAAGATATAAGCACAACAAAAAGGCACCCGTTTTGCGGTGCCTTTTTTGCTGCCGGCTGTACCGAATGAAACAGCGGCCACGAGGGAGTGTCCTCACAGCCGCTGTTGTTAGTTATAGTGCGCTCAGCGAAGGGCCAGCATGCGGTCCGGATGGTTGGTGCAGATTTGCACCTGCGGATGCCACTCCATGATTCTGCGGATAGCGTCCGGGTCGTCCACCGTCCAGGCGATGACGCCAACCCCCTCATTGATTGCCTCGCAGGCCAATTCCCGGGTGAGAAACGGATAGGACATGGAGAGCACATCTGCTCCCGCCTGCCGCAGTTGTTCCAGGATCATGATCGGCCGTCCGTAGACGATCAGCCCGGTCTTGACGTCAGTGTCCAGCTGCCGCACCTGCCGGATGAGCTCGTGGTCAAACGAGGTGAGGTACACATCCTGCTTCATCCCGTGCCGATCCAGCAGCGTCAGCACGCGTTCCGCCAGTCCGGGATGCATGTCGGCCGCCGTTTTCAGCTCAATGTTCAGTGTGCATCGTCCCTTCACGGCAGCCAGCACCTCTTCCAGCGTGGGAATCGGTTCGCCGGCAAAGCGCTCATCAAACCAGCTCCCTGCATTAAGCTCCCGCAGTTCCGCCAGCGTCAGATCCTGCACCCGTCCGCTGCCGTTCGTCGTCCGCTCCAGTGAAAAATCGTGGAACAGAACCGGCACGCCATCCCTGGAAAGCTGCACGTCCACCTCAATCGCGCCAATGGCCGGTTCCGCCAGCGCAAGCTCAATCGCCTTCATGGTGTTTTCGGGCGCCTTGCCCGACCAGCCGCGATGCGCCATGCAAACGTTCATGCAACATCACCTCATTACTTTTTCAGTAGTTTCTCGCCTTTTTCCACAACCTTGGCAATCGCCTCGCCCACGGTCGCCTGGTTCAGCACCGCCCGCTGAATCTCCGTCATGATGACTTCCTGCAGTTCCTTATAGCCGGGAACCATCGGACGCGGTTGGGCATACTCCAATTGTTTGACCGCCACCTGAAAGTTTGGCTCTTTCTGGTATGCTGCTTTCATCTCGTCCGACTCGACCGCTTCCTTCGTCACCGGCATGTACCCGGTTTCCAGCGACCAACGTATTGTCTGCGGCGTATCCGTCATCCATTTGATAAATTCCCATGCCGCCTTTTTCTCCTGATCCGAAGACTTGGCCAGCATCACCAGGTTGGCGCCGCCAGTCGGCACCCCATAATCCTTATTGGCCGGCAGAAACGCCGCCCCTACTTCAAACGCGGCGCTCTCCTTGAGCGCGTGCAGGTCTCCGGTCGATGTAAAAATCATGGCCACCTGCTGGTTGAGGAAATCCTGCTTGGCCACGTCCCAGGCGTTGTATTTTTCGCCCGGCGGAGCCTTCATCACCCCTTCCTTCAGCAGGCTGATCCAGAACTCCAACGGCGCCTTTCCCGCTTCGTTGTCGAGCGCCACGCTCTTGCCGTCTTCGCTCAGGATATTTCCGCCGCTCTCAAAGACCAGCGCTTCGTAGAACCAGATGTCGATCGGCGTGGAGAAGCCGTAGGTCTTCGTCTTGCCCCCCTCTTTTTTGGTCAGGGCCTTGGCGTACTGGCGCAGTTCCTCCCATGTCTTTGGACCGTCGGGATTCAATCCGGCCGCTTTCAGCATGTCCCGGTTGACGTACAAGAGCGGGGTCGAACGGTTGAACGGCACGGCGTACAGTTTGTCGTTCCAGTAGGAGTTGCCCATCAGGCCGGGAATGTATTTGTTTTCCTCCCCGTTCACGTAGGCCCCCAGGTCCTGCAGCACCTTGGCATCGGCAAACGCGCCCACCGATGCGATCTCCACCATCGTCACGTCGGGCTGGTTTCCGGCTGAGACGGCAGCCAGCACCTTGGCGTGGTTTTCATAGTAGCTGCCTTGATAGGACGGCTTGACGACGATGTCTTTGTGCGTGTCGTTGAATTGTTTGACCATCTCTTCGATCACTTCACCGTTGCGGCCGCCCAGCGCGTACCAAAAGTCGATTTCCACGGGCTTTCCGGCATCGGCTGTCTGCTGCTGGCCGCCGCTTCCGGTACCGGACTGCTGGCCGCCAGCCGCCTCCTGCTTGCCGCTGCACCCGGCCAGTACGGCCGTCACGCTCAATACACAAGCCAATAAGGATACGCGGATCTTTTTCACAATGCATGCCTCCTCTTTCTTTTCAGGAAGGAACGCGGGTTTTCCTTTTTTATTTGGATGAATAGACAAACGCGCTGATGATGTGCCGCTGGGCGATGAAAAAGATCGCCAGGACCGGCAGCACGAGGATCATGTTGCCCGCCATGATGACGTTCCAGAGTTTGCCGCCTTCCGCCGCCTTCAGCATGGAGATGCCGATTGGCAGCGTCCGCACGGTGTCGCTGTTGGTCATGATCAGCGGCCAAAAGTAGTCGTTCCAGTGATAGATGAAGCTAAACAGCCCGAACGTGACCAGCACCGGCTTGGCCATCGGCACCATGATCGTCCACATGATCGTCCACTCGGAGGCATTGTCCAGCCGGGCGGCTTCGATCACCTCATCGGGCACCTGCATGAAACACTGGCGGAGCAAAAAAATCCCAAAGGCGCTCGCCCCGTACGGCAGAATCAGCGCCCACAGCGTATTCACCAGCCCCCAGTGGCTCATTTCCACATAGACCGGCAAGAAGACCACCTGAGGGGGAATCATCAAGGCGATCAGGGTCAGGCCAAACAGCAGGTTCCGCCCGCGAAACCGGTAGCGGGCAAAGGCGTACGCGGCCGGCACACCCGTCAACAGCTGCAGGACGAGAATCCCCGCCGCCACGAGAAAACTGTTCCAGACGTAGGTGAGAAACGGTCCCGATTCCCACGCGATGCGGAAGTTCTCCAAATGCCACGACTCCGGCCACCAGGTAGGCGGGAACCGGTACACCTCCGGCATCGTCTTGAACGCGGTCAAAAACATCCAGAGAAACGGAAACACAAAGATCAGGGAAACGACGGCGAGAAGCGCCCACTCCACCGCTTTCCACGCCGCACGTCCCGCATGTCTCATACAACCTCCTCCTCCCTCTCGGCGATCCTGGGGCGAATTCGCTGCCACACTTGGCCGGATCAGGGGCCCGTCAGCGGTAGTGGACCCGTTTTCCCATCAGGCGGAAATGCAGCAGTGTCAACAATCCGACCATCCCCAGCAGGACGACGGACGCAGCGGAAGCGATGCCGCCGTTGTAGAAATCCATGCCCTGCTCGTAAATGTAGAAAACCAGCATGTTGGTGCTGTTGACCGGACCGCCCTGGGTCATGATGTAGATCGTGTCAAACACCTGAAACGATGAGATCGTATTGATCACCAACAAAAAGAACAGCGTGGGCGACAGCATCGGAACCGTAATGCGGAACAGGGTGCGCCACCACGGAGAGCGGTCCAGGGCGGCCGCCTCGTAGATGTCACGGGGAATGCTTTGCAGCCCCGCGATGAAGACCACCGTGTTGTAGCCGATCCCTTTCCAGAGGCTGACCACGATCAGCGACACCAGCGCGCTTTTCGTGTCAGACAGCCAGGTGTACGCCGGCAGTCCGGCGAATTCCAACAGGGCGTTGAGCAGACCGTACTGCGGGTCCATCAGCCACATCCAGAGCATCGAAATCGAGACGAGCGAGACGATGTGAGGGCTGAACACCGCCGCCTGCACCAGACCGTACACCCTGGCCTTGCGGTTGAGCCACAGCGCGAGAAAAAACGAAATCACAATGCCGAGCCCCACTGTGGCGAATGTGTACATCAATGTATTGGCCAGCACCTGACGAAAATCGGCGTCCTTCCACAGCTCGGCAAAGTTGTCCAGCCCCACCCATTCGATCTCCTCCAGGTTGAGCAGCGACCAGTCGTGAAAGGACAAGTAGATTACATACGCGATCGGAAAGAAGAAAAAGGCGAAAAAAAACAGCAGGGCCGGCGCGATGTACAGGTACGGACGAATCCGCTCAGCGAAGAAAAATCGGGCTGCCGGCAGCGTCCCCGCCGATTGCGCGTTCGCCACTTCTTGGACAGCGACCGTTTTGCGCATCAGACCACTCCTCCCGCCAGCGAATGGTTCTGCGTCCGTCCCTCCAGCCGCCCCAGCCGTTTCCCGGTCGCGCGGTCAAACACGTGAATGTGCGCCAGCGGCACCGACACCAGCACCGCTTCGCCGATCTCCGCCATCCGCTCCGTTTCCGCCTTGACCACGACGCGTCCTCTCGTCGTTTCCACGTGGTACAGCGCGTCCGAACCGAGGATTTCCCGTGACATGATAATGCCGTCGAGCGACCATGCCGTTTCCGCCGGGACCGCCGACACGCTGCCCGGCAGGAGGACGGCCATTTCCGGGCGAAACCCCCACAAGTATTCCGCCCTCCCGTCCGCCGGGACGACGTTCATCGCGGGTGAGCCGATAAACTGGGCGACGAACAGGTTGGCTGGTTCCCGATACAGCTCCATCGGCGGCGCCACCTGCATGATCGCACCCTCGCTCATGACGACGATCTGATCGCCCATCGTCATCCCTTCCACCTGGTCGTGGGTGACGTAGATAAAGGTGGTGCCGAGCCGTTTGTGCAGGCTGGTCAGCTCCACCCGCATCTGGTTGCGCAGCTTGGCGTCCAGGTTGGACAGCGGTTCATCCATCAGAAACACCTGCGGTTTTTTCACCATCGCACGGGCCAGTGCGACGCGCTGCCGCTGTCCGCCGGAGAGCTCCGAGGGCTTCCGCTTGAGATACGGTCTCAGTCCGACTACGTCCGCGATTTCTTCTACCATCGTCCGGCAGTCATTTTTCGAGCACCCCTGGTTGCGTAGGCCAAACGCGATGTTGTCGTAGACGTTCATCGTCGGATAGAGCGCGTAGTTTTGAAACACCATCGCCACGTCCCGTTTACCGGGCGGCAGATGATTGACCGGCTGGTCGCCGATCAGGATGTCCCCGTCCGTGACGCTCTCCAGCCCGGCAATCATCCGCAGCGTGGTCGATTTTCCGCACCCTGACGGTCCGACCAGCACGGTAAAGGAACCGTCCGGTATCAACAGGTTCAGCCCTTTGACCACCGTCTGGCCGTGAAATGTTTTCGTTACCTGCCTCAATATCACTCGTGCCATCTGGCTCCATTCCCTCCCAGTGCCCTCAACTCCCGTCGTTCACTTGACAATTTCGATGGTACCGTTGGAGAGTTAAGGAAACGTGAAGCACGTATTAACGTTGGGCCAGGGTTTTGTAAAGGAGTGCCCGATGTAAAAAAACGCCCGAATCTCGCATTCGGGCGTTTCAGCGTGTAGACAAAGTCCGTGGTGCATGGGTAATGGGGCCCACTCGCTCTCTTGACGACCAGCAACGAAGTCGATAGAGTCCGCTCCAAAACGCGACGCGGGCAGGGGGCAAACATCTGGGTATTTCGACGAAGTGAGACTTGTGCCCCCTGTATTCCCCGCGTCTTGCGTCTTTTCGCTTTGCAGGTCGTCAAAGGAGCTCGCTTTGCCCCATCACCCCATGCCATGTACTTTTTCTCCACCTTCGGTTGATTAATGTGCAGGCCTTGCGGCCTGGAAACGATGGGAAGATCGGTTCCTTGGGAAACTACATCATAATAAAAGCAGTTTGTCTTCAGTCTGAAACGCCCGAATCTCGCATTCGGGCGTTTC
>NZ_JAGTPT010000038.1:0-28110 GCF_018195675.1 Brevibacillus sp. NL20B1 | reverse complement strand
CTCGAGGAGATGTATATATTCCAACCCCGACAACTTGACCGTCAGCAACCGCATAAACTGGTTTAAGTTTCACTCCAATATCAATTCCCTTGTGTCTCCCATCGGAGCGGTTTTCACCGTATTCTCCGGTAATTGTGTAACTAGTAGTTGGCCATCTCCACCCCAGCGGTGCATATGGATTATCTGGATCATACATAGGGACTACATCCGCACTCTTAGAGAATGCAGCATTAGAAGCACCAAATGATAATAAAACAGCAAACAATCCTAATGTAACTCGTTTCACTTCTTGTCAACCCCTCTTCCAAAAATTATAATTTGTACCCTCATTCTACCATTTTGTTACAAAAATTACAATTTGGAATTTCTAGAATTTTCTTATATAATATCATGCTGCAGTTGAGGGGAGGGTGAAGCAGTTAGACTTAGAAGTTCGTAGTTTCAGTAATAGCTATGGCGTACAACTACAAATAATCAAAATATTTCCTGACTGCGGAAGGGGATAACAGTTAGTGTGTATAGGTATTAGGAATTCCCAGGGTATCTGTTGGGATACCCGGCTCCAGGGGAACAAATGAAAATCATGACGAAAGTATTGTGTATGGGTAGAGAAGGACCATTAAACAATAAGCGTAAACACAGGGGCTGCGAATGTAGTCATTACTATCTCCTTCCCACAAGTGACAATTCTTTCACCTTTCGATATTTAAACATTGCGCAAAATCAGGTGATTTACTAGTTTTAAAGCACTTAAGAAAATTTTATTGATAAATGGCAAAAAATTAGGTAGGAAAATATGTTTTTAAAAGAGCCGATCAATAGTTATCTCATTTATTACCGGAATTTAGAGGGTATCTATGAATAAAATGAAAAATGTGTGACTGAAGCAAGCGCCGGTGTAAAGGAGAATCAGCGCTCTGCTGGGTAGAAACCTAACAGCTCGTATGTAGAGGGGCACAGTACTTTTGGGACTGTTCTGGAACTGCTGGAGGCTTATCAAAAAGCATTCAGCTCCGAATGTCAAACAGTGAAGGACATCGGTGTATCTCGTTTAAAAATCAGCTACGTTGGCAGATCGCGAGGAAGTATAAAGCGCTGAAAGTTTGTTCATCTTGGAGGCTTTCCAAACAGTCGAATGTGACATAGTCAGTTGGCTTATGGCAGTCTGTACCATGCCTGGAAAATTGGTTCCCCCCAGGCATGCAAAGATGTTGAAAAATAATCCATTTCATTAATATAATTGGGAATATCCCACCAGATGGATATATCTCATTGAGAGGAGAAGGTGATGTCATTGCGTAGAATGTATCGCACGCTTTTTTGTGTGGGGCTTCTTTGTTCAATGGTGTTAATCGGGTGTTCGACAAGTTCTGAAACAGCAGACGGCAGCCTCGTTCATTCTGAAAAATCTGACACTGTAAAGAAGCTGGATTCTGAAACAGTGGCGGGCCATTCAACGAATCCTGTTACATCTGACGTGTTAGAGAAGGCGAAAAATGGACAATTACATGGTGTGTCAATTGGACTCGGAGCAACGAAAAAGGAAGTAATCGAGAAGTTGGGAAAACCGGCTCGTACTGGAAATGATGAATTTGGGTTTGCCATGTATTACGATGGTTTTAGTCTGGGATTTGAGGATTATGCCAATTCCATTGATGAGCTCAGCGAGAATAGCAAAGTTATCGTTATATTTGCTGACCCCAAAATCGTGAATCTTACCGGCAAACCTTTTGATATTAAGGAAAAGCTGGGAACCCCTTCTCGTGAGGTGCTGAATGATTCGGGTGATGACACATTCATTCTGGAGTATGCAGGAAATGACCATTTGCTAAAAGTCGTTTTTGATACCAATCCGGTCAAATATATAACGCTTCAGGAAAAATAAACAGACTGTACGACTGTCTTGCTCAGCGTGCAGACAAGGTCCGTGGCGCATGGGTGATAGTGTCCGCTCGCGCTCGTGACGACCAGCAAACTGGAACTCTCCCGTATAGGGAGAGTTCCTTGCTTTTTTGGGGATGTTGTTGGGCAAAAGGTGCTCGTTTGGCGTCCAGGGGGGCAAAGTGTAGCAAAGTGCAGCCAGACGTTGCAAAATGAGGCGGTCTTTTGCGAAGATGAAAAAAAGGGAAGGAGTGGTAATCATGGCTCTCTTGTCTGCCCCTTTTCAATGGAAAGGGCTCGCATTGAAAAACCGGGTGGTTATGCCGCCCATGTGTCAATACTCGGTTGAGGCCAAGGATGGGAAACCAAACGACTGGCACTTTGTCCACTACGTCTCGCGTGCTGTCGGCGGAGCTGGCTTGATCATCATGGAGATGACCGACGTCGAACCGGACGGCCGCATCTCCGACTACGACCTGGGATTGTGGTCGGATGAACAGATCCCGGCGTTTGCTCGGATCGTGTCGAAGGTGCACGAGTACGGAGCGAAAATCGGTGTGCAGATCGCGCATGCCGGTCGCAAGGCGGAGGATGCCGAGGTGCCGGTCGCGCCGTCTGCGATCGCCTTCAGCGAAAAATACAAGACGCCCCGCGCTCTCACCACGAAAGAAGTGCAGGCGATGGTCGTCAAGTTCCGGGAAGCGGCCAGACGGGCGGTCGAAGCCGGTATGGACACCATCGAAATCCACGGCGCCCACGGCTATTTGATTCACCAGTTCCACTCGCCGCTCACCAACAAGCGTGACGACCAATACGGCAAGGACCTCGCGCTGTTTGGCGTGGAGGTGATCAAAGCGGTCAAGAGCGTAATGCCGGAGGATATGCCGCTGATCATGCGGATCTCTGCGGTGGAATACGTGGAAGGCGGCTACGGCCTGGAGTACAGCACGGAATTGTGCCGCCGCTACAAGGAAGCGGGCGTTGACATCTTCCACATCTCCAGCGGAGGCGAAGGTCCGATCGGTTCAGGGGGACGGCCTGGCATCCACCCCGGTTATCAGGTGCCGATGGCTCGGGCGATCAAGCAAGCGCTGGATGTGCCGGTGATCGCCGTGGGCAATCTGGACAATCCTCATTTGGCCGAGGCGACACTGGGCAACGGCGACGCCGACCTGGTGGCGGTGGGCCGGGGTATGCTGCGCGACCCGTACTGGGCGCTGCACGCGATCCGTACCGTCTCCGGCGAGGTTGTTCCGCCCAAACAGTACGAACGTGCTTTTTAAACGGGCAGTTCTGCCGGGCGGGAAATGGTAATGGACAGATGACAAGCGCGGTTTCGCGGCCGTGATAAGATGGAAGCGGTTGACAACCGAGAAGTTGGCACCGTATAATTATCAAAAACCGATATGTTTAATCGGAATTTAACGGCCGCGGTAAAACCGACTAGACCACTAGAGGTTTTTCCCCAAAGGGAGAAATCTCTTTTTTTTCAGCCGGGCTTATACCGGTTAGCATCAGTAGAAGGGAGGAAAACAATGTCTGCAGTGCTGGTCATCGGAGGAGACCGCTTGGGGAATATTACCGAGCTGCTTCACGGCAGGGGATACCGGCAGATTTATCACGTAACGGGTCGAAAACACTCCCAATACAAGGTACATATTCCTGTCGACACCAAACTGATCGTCGTGTTTACCGACTTTGTGAATCACAATCTGTCGTGGCACGTAAAACATCAGGCAAAGGCGAAAAACGTCCCCATCCTGTTTTGCAAGCGCTCGTGTTCGTCCATCGGAAAGCGGCTGTAACCTTTATGTTCACCTAATTCCGACTTGAAACATAAGATTAATAAGAATTATGCTTTCTTCAAACCACTCCCGCTTCCGGCAAATCAACCGTGCCCTGCATCGCTGGAGTGACAGGCGGCGGTTGAACGGACCGGGAAGGAAAAACGGCTGGACAGGAGTGAATCACATGGCGAACCGGAATCGCGAAGAGCTTGCCGATTTTCGCATCGAGATGATCCTGCGCGCACTGGAAGGTCTGGAGTACGGTACCCTGCACATCGTCGTGCACGAGTCGCAAATTACGCAAATCGAACGAACCGAAAAGACGCGTTTTCCCCTGGAACGCGCAGCCGCCCTCAAATCCAGCACGAGGCAGGCAGGGCGGGGCAGTTAGACGTCAGGATGACGCATGGGTGAGCGAATCTTCATGGGGCACGGGACAGAAACCCGTGTCTTTTTTCATTTTCTTGGTGTACATAGAGGATTTGCGCTGTTTTGACAGGGGGCTCACTCCGATTTATAATGTTTTGGAAATTTATTCATTTTGTTCAAGTCGACCAAACACCTGAGGTGACAAGATTGAAGCACATGGTGCTGCTTTTTCTCTTCATGTGCCTGTTAGCTGCAGGTTGTTCCCCTGCCCAGACGTACGGAGACGATACCTCTGCCGCATCCACAAACGCAGAACAAGAAACGACCATCCCCCTTTCATTTGAAGAAGTAAAGGTGGAACAACAGGTGACGTTACTGGATAGGGGGAAAATCAAGCAGATCGTAAAGGAGGAACAGCTTGATACCGTCAAACTGTTTTCGTTCTTGAAGGTTGATGAGGATGATCCACTCCGTTTGATTGGAGGCATTCAAATTGGAGATGACTTGTATGAATTTGGAGATGTAGGTGCATTACATTATGTTGACAGGCTGGATATTCAGACATCGTCCCTGTTCCATAAATCTGTAATTAAAGTGGAAGGGTTATGCGGAGCAAACTGTCCGTTCCGCTATTATATAACCATCGAGGAAGAGAAGCCGTCCATTTTTCTGGTTTTATCTGAACCTGTTGCAGATATAGCAGATCTGGATGAGGATGGCGTGGAGGAAATTGTAACATCCTACGGGAGCCCTGATGTGTTTCATACCCGGATTTACACATGGAGGGACAATCGGATTGTCAGTGCAGATGTAAACAAGCTGACAAAGGCATGGAGTGTCTTGTATACTCGTCCATTCTTTCACGTTCAAGAACAGTCAGGGATTGATTCTGCAAGAAAAACATACAGATATACCGCAAAGGGATTGGCGTTGGTTACAGAAAAATAGGCGCACACCCAACCTTTTTCGCTTGTTTTGGCTAAAAACAACCAAAATGTTTCAGGAAAAATAGAAAAGCACGGCAAAATGCCGTGCCAGACTGAAGACAAATGGTTCATTGAGTTAGCGTCCACAAAAAATGATTTCCAGGCCGAAAGGCCTGCCCATTCATCAACCGAAGCGGAAGACAATGGGCATCGCATGGAGGGATGGGCCAAGCGAGCTCCTTTGACGACCGACTCAGCGGAAAAACGCTAGACGCGGGAATCAACAGGGGACACAAGTCTCACTTCCTCGAAATACCCAGATGTTTGTCCCCTGCCCGCGTCTCGTTTTGGAGCGGACATCATTCGCTTCTGTGCTGGGCGTCAAGCGAGCGAGCGGGCCCGCTCTCCCATGCGCCGCGGACTTTGTCTACACGCTGGCACGGCAAAATGCCGTGCAGAAAGCGAAACGGTATGGCAGGAAGGTACATGATCGTGATCGCCTACCACCACCACCGCGACTGCGGGAGCAGCGTCACATTTACGGAAAAGCGCTCTTCCAGCCAGGGTTTCACCTGGGTTTTCATCACGAGGTATTCCGAGGCGGCGTGTGAAACGCCAATCAGCGACATGGACGTTTCGGCGGCGTACGCCATGACTGCGGCGTAATTGGTGCGCCCGTATTCGTTGTCGATGTGGCAGTGGATCTCTCCCGTCACGTACGCGTCGGCTCCGCTGGCTTCCGCCTCTCGCATCATCGCGGCCACGTCACCGCAGCCGGGGAGGATGGCGATCCGTTCGATGCGCGCCCGTTCCTTCCCCTCAAAATCGACGTAGGGAATGTCAAACAAGGTGATTAAACGATCGATTAAGGAGCGGGTATCCGTCGCCGTTACCCGGCAAATCATGCCGACATGTCCGTTTCCTGCCGGACAAAACGGCTTGATCGGTTCGGCCTGCAGCGCTTCCATGATGGCGCCGCCCGTGCCGAGCGGCCAACTGGTGTCCATCGGGAGGTGACAGGTGAAGACGGAGAGCTCTTTCTCCTTTAGCGCCAGCAGCAAGTCCTGCCCGATCGGCACGAACCCCCTGCCCCAGCGGCCGCGCGGGTCGCCGCATTCCATCAGCAGCGGGTGGTGCATGAACAACAGGTCGCCCGGCGCTGACTCGTCCAGGAAGCGCTTCAGCACCTCTTCGGTCGGGAAGACGGCCAAAAAGACGGTGTGTACCTGTTCGCGTCCTTTGAGCATCAGGCCGTTGAAGCGGCGGACGAACTCCGCCTCGAAAAACCGCCGCCAGTCAAACCCGATCGGATCGTACACCATGGGAATGAAACGGCTGAAGCCGGGATCGGATTCCCACTCGTCCATGCGAAACAGTCGGGTAAACGCTTGCTCAAGATGCATCAGGCTTTCCATGGAATCCCTCCTTGTACGGGTATTTAATGCCGGATTTGCCGGACGGCCGCTAGCGGGGAGTTTCAGTCCCGCTGTTTTTCCGGGAAAACGCTCGAATGAACGGCAGCTTTCCTCTATTTCAACACCATGCTGCCCGTCTGATCATATGCCGTTTCCACAAAAAAGACGGAGGTGCTCACGGTACAAGCAGCACGCCGGGGAAGGGCGCGGTTGTGCCAATCCATCATTTGCATTTGCGCTTGGTTGCGTCCCGCAGCTTGCGCACGCACTGCTCCAGATGGTTCCGTTCTTCCGGCGAAAGAGGCAGTTGGCGGTAGCGGTACCGTTCGTAGTAACTGGTGATCTGTTCGGCCAGTTCTACTGCGTCGGCGTTGGCCCACTGCGAGCGGATGCGCCGCAAGTATTCGTGGCTGGTCTCGTGCCGTTCGATCCGCAGCCCCGCTTTGGCCATGTGCTGAAGAAACCGGTAGTACGCGTACCGCACCGGATCGTCGATGGGACCGGCCGGGCTGCGCACCAACGCATCCTGCTCCCAGAGGGGATCGTCGTCACTTGATGCGTCTTCGTCGACCGGACGCAAGATGGTATCAGCCGAAGCAGGGGAGACAGCCGTGCCGCCGACGTGCCGGTAGCGCCGTTCCCAGATGTACTGTGCCAGCTTGGCGAGGGCCAGCGCCGAGCCGAATGCAATCAGGTAAGGTGCCACCTGCGAAAACAGCGTCTCGTCACCGGTCGGAGCAAACTCCTCCTGAGGCAGTTCGGGGACATCCATTTCGTTGTTGAACGGCTCGTTGACGCGGCCGTTTCCATTCAGGACGTCCGCCAGCTTGCCAAACAGCGCAGCCGTTCCCTGCAGGAGCGGACTGGTCAACTGGTACAGACCGTCTCCCAGCGGTCCTTTGACCAGCCCCCAGAGCCATGCCAGGAGCCAGAGCAGGCCGCTGCCTGCGAGGATGTATCCCGCCACCAGCAGCAGCCGAGTTGCCAGCAGTTGACCGCCTATGGCGGCCGCCAGGGAGATTGGCGCGGCACTGCCGCCTGGCTGTTCACGGGTCAGGTGCTCTCCCCAGCAGGTGAAGAGGTAGCTGGCGAGCACGAAGGCCAGGATTGCGTAATACGCCCGAACGTCATACGTCTGCGGGGCGGTCAGAGCGCCGAACAGACCGGCCACTACCAGCTGGAACAAGCAGATGATCAGCGCCAGCACAAAGTGGTTGCGCAGGTGGACAGGCGTACACGGATTTGATGCTGCTGTATGGATGCGCGAGTAAAAGAGGGCGGCCAAAAGCAGGGCGAGCAGCCAGGAGCCGAACGCGGCAAAACACAAACCGCCGACGGAAGCCACCAGCGGATACAGCAGCAGGTGGAGCAGGAGATGGCGTCCTCCTCCCTGGTGCAGCCAGCTTCCCAGAGAGAGCAGGAGCACGGCGAACAGGACAAAGCCGATCATGCTTTCCGGCTGGGCCGGCAGCCACTGGAACAGCATCAGCACGGAGGCCGTCAGCAGCGCTTCCATCCAGAACACCAGCATCCTGCGTCCCAACATGGACCACGTCATGAAAAGACCTCCTTCCTCGCCTGGGCGCGGGCGGACTCGTGCCGGCGCAGGACCGGCTGCTCCTGCGACACGTCCAGCACCATGACGTTGTGACCGCGCCGCACCAGCCGTTTGACTGCTTCTACTGCTGGCTCGTCCAGACGCGGGGTGACGATCAGGATCGTGTCACGGGTGACGCCGTGTTCCAACCGCCGCAATGCGGCCGCCAGCGAAGTCGGCAGGTACTGATGCAGGCGGGCGAGTTGGGTCATGACCTGGATGTGGTGCGCCTTGCCGCTGCCGGGAGGGAGGTGGAACTGCTCCCGGCCGCGCTGTTTCACGGTCAGGAACATGTCGCAGGACAGCGATTGGCGGCGGCAGAGAACCGAGAGCGCGGCAAGAGCGGAGATGACCCGCTCGTTCGCCGGTTCATTGTTCCGCTGCAGCAGCGGTTCGTAGGACGGCAGAATGTGTCCCACCACCTTCCAGCTGGGGCGGGCGGTCGGCTCAAACAGCCGCGTCTGCAGCGCGCCGGTTTTCGCGCTGGCTTTCCAGTGGATGTGCTTTAACCGGTCTCCCGGCACATAACCGCGCACGCCGCGAAAAAACGTGACATCCTCCTCCCGGCGTCTGCGCGTGAGCTTGCCGCCGTCAGGCTCGATTGCCGCCGCCAACAGCGGAGGCAGCGCCAAGGGCAGCGGATAGACCAGGAGGGAAAACGACAGCGGGAGCGAAATCGGGTCCTGTTCCTCGCCAAACACAGAGAGCGTGTCCGCCTGGGCTTCCGTCAGCCACACCAGGCCGCGCTTGTGCGGGGTGATCGTAAACGTGCGTTCCGCGCTTGTCCTCAGCGGCAGGTCCAAACGGAAGCGAGCTGTACAGCGCTGTCTGTTTGCTGTCACCTCATCCGCTCCCTCGACTGTCACGTGTTTGGGAAAGGACAGAGAGATCACCGTGCCGGGCAGCGGCAGCCAGGAGCGGTTGTGCAGCGTGAAACGGATGGTGACGGGCATCCCCTGCATCACCCGGCGCAGGTCAGCATTCCACTCCAGCCGAACCCAGCGCGGCAGATTGGCCCGCCACCAGCGGTGAACCAGCGTCATGAAAAAGTAGAAGCCGCCAAACAGCCAGAGAAAGCGGCTGCCCGAAAACAGGGCAAACAGCAGGCAGAGAAACCCCAAGACGTGATACACCTGTCTCGTGCTCATGTGTGGATCACACGCCTTCTTCGACCGGAGCCGCCACGCTTTTGAGGATGTCGTCGATCACTTCCTGCTCCGTCACGTGCAGTTCCGCTTCCATTGACAGGCGGATGCGGTGGACGGCCAAAGCGGGAAAAACGGCTTTGACATCGTCAGGCAGGACGTAGGTGCGCCCGTCCAGGTAAGCGGACGCCTGCGCCGAGCGCAGCAGAGCGATCATGGCGCGGGGGCTGAGACCCGTTTCCACGGAGCGGTGGTGACGGGTGGCTGCCGTCAGATCGATGATGTACTCCTCCACGGCGGGGCTGACGTGCACCGCTGTCACGTCCCGCTGCATGGCAGCGATCTCGTCGACGGTGATCACCGGCTTCACCTGCTCCAGCGGTGAGCCTGTCCGGAACCGCCGCAGGATCTCCCGGGCGTCTTCCCTGCTGCCGTAGCCAAGCGACAGGCGGAACAAGAAGCGGTCCAGCTGCGCTTCCGGAAGCGGATAGGTTCCCTCTGATTCGATCGGGTTTTGCGTGGCGATCACCAACAGCGTCGGCGGCAGGGGGAGTGTCACCCCTTCGATGGTTACCTGCCGTTCTTCCATGCATTCCAACAGGCCGGATTGCGTTCGCGGCGTGGCCCGGTTGATCTCGTCAGCCAGAAGCACGTCGGCGAATACCGGTCCCCGACGCAGCTCGAACTCGCCGGTCCGCTGGTTGAACACGTGCAGCCCGACCACGTCTGAAGGCAGCAGGTCAGCGGTAAACTGCACCCGGTTGTAGGTACCGCCGATCGCCTGGGCGAGCGTTTTGGCCAACACGGTCTTGCCCATGCCGGGCAGGTCCTCCAGGAGCACGTGGCCGCGGGCCAATAGAGCCGTCACAAGCAGCCGGATTTGCGGCGCCTTGCCGACAATGACGCGGTTGATGCTTTCCAGCAATGTGTCCAAAGGACGATGGATCATGCGGACGTCTCCTTTATCGGAAAATAGGGCACCGGTAGTTCCAGTATGGAAGGTATTATACAGCGCGACACCTTATTTTGCCAAATCTTCATAAAATTTTTGGGGTTTGATAAAATCGCAGGGAAACGAGCGAGCCGAAAATCCCGACAAAACGTAATTCAATAAATAATAGGTAAAGGGGCTGGTGCTTTGCGGATAAAGAAAGTGCTTTTCGTGGCTTTGGTCGTCTTGATTTTGATTGCTGCTCTTGTTGGCATCGTCGTGTACCATTTCTTTTTCTCGATGTCCAATCTTCCAGAAGGGACATTCATCAAGGAATCGGCTTCGCCTTCAAATGAATACGTCATCAAACTATACCTTGTTGACGGCGGCGCTACTGTTTCTACAGCGATCAGGGGTGAACTGGTAACAAGTACAGGGGAAAAACGCAATATCTATTGGGAGTATCGCGTTGATACAGCATCTATTGAATGGAAGGACGATCACACTGTTGTTATTAACGGTCATTCGTTAAATCTTTTAAACAATGACGTGTATGACTGGCGAAGGAAATAGAGAGTAGGAGAATCCCGATATCACCAAGATGTAAACTTGCGCCCGAATGTGGAAAATCCGGCGTCCTGCAATAGAAAAACAGCGAAGGGGAACTCCCTTCGCTGTTTGATGCAAACGAACGCGGACGCTCGCCATCCTTGGACGCTTTGCGCGCGACGGGCGCCCGTGCGTTGACCTGTCTCGTACCTTAGCCAACCTGCTGGGGTACCGCCTGCTTCAGCGCCTGCTCCAGATCGGCGATGATGTCGTCGATCGCCTCCGTCCCGATGGAGAGGCGAATCAGGCCCGGGGTGACGCCGGCAGCGAGCTGTTCCGCTTCCGTCAACTGCTGGTGGGTGGTGCTGGCCGGATGGATGATGAGCGACTTGGAATCGCCGACGTTGGCCAGATGGGAGAACAGCTTGACCGACTCGATCAGCTTTTTCCCTTCGGCGACGCCGCCGCGCACGCCAAACGTGAGGATGGCTCCGGCACCTTTTGGCAGGTACTTTTGCGCCAGGCGGTAGTGCGGATCGCTCTCCAATCCCGGATAGCTGACCCACTCCACGGCGGGATGTGCCTGCAGATAACGGGCGACGGCCAGAGCGTTTTCACTGTGCCGCTCCATGCGCAGATGCAGCGTTTCCAGCCCCTGCAGGAACAAAAAGGCGTTGAACGGCGCGACAGCTGCCCCGATATCCCGCTGCAGTTGAACCCGGGCCTTGACGATGTACGCCAGCGGGCCGAACGCTTCCGTGTAGACGATGCCGTGGTAGCTCGGGTCGGGCGTGGTCAGGCCGGGAAACTTGCCGCTGCTCCAGTCGAACTTGCCGGAGTCAACGATGATGCCGCCGATGGCCGTGCCGTGTCCGCCAATGAACTTGGTGGTGGAGTGCACGACGATATCGGCCCCGTGGTCAAACGGACGGCAGAGGATCGGGGTGGCAAAGGTGTTGTCTACGATCAGCGGAATTCCGTATTCGTGAGCGACCGCGGCAATCGCCTCGATGTCGGCTACGTCTATGCGCGGGTTGCCGATCGTTTCGACGAACAGCGCTTTTGTCTTTTCGTTGATTTTGGATCGGAAATTGTCCGGATTGGACTGGTCCACGAAGTGAACGGTGACGCCGAACCGCGGCAGCGTGTGGTAGAACAGGTTGTAGGTGCCGCCGTACAGGCTGGTGGAGGCGACGATTTCGTCTCCGGCCTGGGCGATGTTGAGGATGGCAAAGGTAATCGCCGCCTGCCCGGAGGAAGTGGCCAGCGCCCCGACACCGCCTTCCAGCAGGGCGACCCGCTGTTCAAACACGTCCTGGGTCGGGTTCATGATACGCGTGTAGATGTTGCCCGCCTCTTTCAACCCGAACAGGTTGGCGGCGTGCTCCGTATCGCGAAACACGTACGAGGTCGTCTGATAAATCGGCACCGCGCGCGAGCCCGTCACCGGGTCAGGCGACTGTCCACCGTGCAGCGCAATGGTTTCCGGCTTCCACTGACGTTGATCCGACATGGTCATCTCTCCTTTTTCCTGCATGAAAATGAATGGATAAAAAGCGAAGCCTTCTTCCGGAGAGAAAGAAGGCTTCGGTCATTCCGAATCAAGCGGCCGTTTCATCTCTCAGAATCCGGGATTCTGCAGGAATTGGCACCATGCAAGCAGGATGCTTGCCGGTTGCCGGGCTTCATTGGGCCTGTCCCTCCGCCGCTCTTGATGAAATCGAAAGATTTTGCAAATTGTGCTTACTTGGTATTATAGGGGGGGCCGCCGGGTTTGGTCAATAAGAATTTCCGGGTAAGTAAAGGGGATTTGTTGTGATTGCGTTTCGTGTGATGGTGCCCGCCCAAAAAATTCCTTCTATATTTTTCCTGATTCTGACGAATTATTGAACACACGTCCGTGCAGGGAGGGTCATATACGAAAACAGCCGCCGGTATGGTATGATGGGTGACGGTATGGAATCCATATTTATGAAGATACAGGAGGCTTGTACATATGGCGGAACAAGGGGTAAAGGAAATCACGCCGCAGGAGCTGATGGAGAAGCTGGCTGCGGGAGAGAAGGTGCAGGTTATCGATGTGCGCGAGTTGGAGGAGTGGAATGCGGGCCACATCAAGCAAGCCAAACTGATTCCGCTTGGCTTTTTGCCGCATCGCGTCGATGAGCTGGACAAGGAGACACCGGTCGTGCTGGTCTGCCGAAGCGGCGCCCGCAGTCACATGGCCACCCAGTATTTGCAGGAATTGGGCTTCGATGCGGCCAACATGGTGGGCGGCATGCTCGCTTGGCCGGGGGAAACGGAAGCGTAACGTATCGGTGCAGAGATAAACGCGCGTGATCGCCGTTTGGCAACAGCGCGATCAGGAAGAGGAGGCACGTGATATGAGCGAAGGCAAAGTGTCGTTCTGGCAACGCTACTGGTTTGCCGTGCTGGCCGCCGTGCTGGGAATGCTCGTCGTCGGTGTATTCGGCTACCAGTACTGGCAAAAAAGTCAGATCCCCGTCATGAAGCAGATAAACGACTTTGCGCTGGATAACATCGACGGGTCCACATTTACCCTGTCCGGAACCAACGGCAAGGTTCGGCTGGTGGAGTTCATCTTTACCCACTGTCCGGATATCTGCCCGGCCACGACGTTTAACATGGCCAAGATGCAGGAACAGCTGAAGGCCAAAGGGCTGTTCAAAGACAAGGTGGCGTTTGTGACGATCACCTTTGACCCGGAGCGGGATACGCCGGACGTGCTCAAGGAGTACGCCGACAAGTTTGGTGCCGATCTGAGCGGCTGGTACTTCCTGCGCGGCGATCAAGCCACCGTGGAAAAAGTGACCAAGGACTTTGGCATCGCCGTGCTGAAACAGCCAGACGGTTCGTTTGCGCACACCGCCGTCATGTTCCTCGTCGACAAGGACGGCAACATGCGCCGCGTGTACGGGATGGCGTCCAAAATGGATATGGACAGCATGTTGAAAGACATTGAGCTGTTGGCTGATTAGTCAGCCATTCGGGAGTGCTTCTGCCGGAAATCAATATTCGACAAAACCCGCCCAAGCCGGACCTGACGTGTTCAGTCCCGGGGCGGGTTCATCTGTTTCATGGACGGTTCCATTCAAACATCACGGGTCTCTTCGTCACATTGGCTGTTCAGCCGGTCTCTTCCAAACGGATGGCGATGACCTTCTCCGTCTGCTTGTCAAACTCGATCCGCACGATAACGGCCCACATGCGTCTGCCCTCCCGGAGCAGCAGCTTGAACGTTTCTTCCCACGTAGCAGGCGTTTTGCTCGTCCGCCCGACATGCAGGTAGTCGACAATTTCCGCTTGCGGGTACGTTTTCATCGTGTGTTCGATCGCGAGCCGCCCCCATTTGGCGTAGGGAGGCTGCGCAGAGGCCGGCAGGGCGTGGAGGAGCAGCAGCACCGCCGCACATGCAGCTATCCAGCCCCGTCGGTGCAATCGGTCACGCATCAGGGCGCACCTGCCTCTCCGTAGTAAATGTCCGCAGAAAATATCGCTTGAGCGGTAGTGTGCCCGATTACCGGCATCATACTCGCTGCAGCCAGGACCACCAAAGATGATAGATAGACCCTGCGCCCTTGCGGCAGATGGCGGTTCATGAGGGCTCTTTTTTTGCTGCCGGATTCTTTTCATGATCCGGTTGCAGAATGCGGGAAAATGGCAAGACTGGATGAAACGAAGGCGATCCGATGTGATACAATAAAAGGTGGCATGCATTGGTCGGGTTTCCAATAACACATGCACGAAATCTATTGGGAGGAACGAGTATTGAGCGACGTAAAGATTTTCGCGATGGGCGGTCTCGGCGAAATCGGCAAAAACATGTACTGTGTCGAGTACGAAGACGAGATCATCATCATCGACTGCGGGGTCAAATTTCCCGAGAACGAGATGTTCGGCATTGACCTGGTCATCCCGGACATCACCTATCTGATCGAGAATCAGCATAAGATCAAGGCGCTGCTGTTGACGCACGGACACGAGGACCATATCGGTGCCATTCCGTATGTGTTGAAGCAGATCAAGGTGCCGATCTACGGCGGCCGCCTCACCCTGGGCCTGGTCAAGGCCAAGCTGGAAGAACACCGGATGCAGAACGAGGTAAAGCTGATCCCGATTTCGGAGGACACGGAGATTCCGTTCAAAAAGCTGAAAGCCACCTTTTTCCGCACCAACCACAGCATTCCCGATTCGTTCGGTATCGTTATCCACACGCCGGAGGGCATGGTTATTCACACGGGCGACTTCAAGTTTGACCTGACGCCCGTCGGCCCCACTACGGAGTTCGGCAAAATCGCACGGATCGGCAGCAGCGGCGACGTGCTGGCACTGCTGTCGGACAGCACCAACAGCGAACGGTACGGATTTACCATGTCGGAGCGCACGGTGGGCGAAGGCATTCTCGACGTGGTGAAAAAGGCGCGCGGCCGGATTATCCTGGCCACATTCGCGTCAAACGTGCACCGTCTGCAGCAGGTGGTGGACGCGGCCATGGAGTGCGACCGGAAAGTGGCGGTCATCGGCCGCAGCATGGAAAAAGTGTTTCAGATCGGACAAGAACTGGGTTACATCCAGATGCCGGAGGGCATGCTGATTGACGTCAAGCACATCGACAACTACGCGGACAACCAGGTGTTGATCATCTGCACGGGCAGCCAGGGCGAGCCGATGGCAGCACTGACCCGCATCGCCTCCGGGTCCCACCGCTCGGTGCAGATTTATCCCGAGGACACGGTGATCATCTCCGCTTCGCCGATCCCGGGCAACACGGTAAACGTCAGCCGGACGATTGACAAGCTGTACCGGGCGGGAGCCAACGTGGTGCTGAGCCACGTATTTGACATCCACGCGTCCGGCCACGGCAGCAGCGAGGAACTGAAGCTGATGCTTAACTTTATCCGCCCCCGCTACTTTGTGCCGATCCACGGCGAGTACCGCATGCTGAAAATGCACGCCAGACTGGCGCAGCAGGTGGGCATCGAGGAGAGCAACATCTTCATCATGGACAACGGCGACGTGCTCAACTGCACGCGGGAAAAAGCGTGGCTGAGCAAAGTGCCCGCCGGAATTGTCCTGATCGACGGCAGCGGCGTGGGCGACGTCGGCAACATCGTGCTGCGCGACCGCAAGCACCTGGCGGAAGACGGCCTGATGGTGGTCGTGGTAAGCCTGGACATGAAAAACTTCAAGATCCTGACCGGCCCGGACATCGTCAGCCGCGGCTTTGTCTACGTGCGCGGATCGGAATCGCTGATCCAGGAGGCCACTGTGCTCGTCCGCCAGAAGCTGCAGGAGGCGCTGGACAAGAAGATCAAGGAATGGTCCGAGCTGAAGTCGCAGATCAACGAAGTGATCAAGCCGTTCATTTATGAAAAAACCGGCCGCAATCCGATGATTTTGACCATCCTGATGGAAGTGTAGGCGCGGCCAAACCGGTGAAAGTGTCGGAACCCATTCTCCAATGGGCTTTCACGGGATATAATTGATAACGAGCAAATGTACCGGAAAAAAGGAGAGAATGCCCCATGATGTCCTACGAGGCATACATGAATCAAGTGATTCAACCGATGCGCGACGAGCTGACCCGCGTCGGCTTTACCGAGCTGCGCACGGCGGAGGAAGTGGAAAAAACGCTGCCGAACCTGAAAGGCACCGCACTGATTGTGGTCAACTCCGTCTGCGGCTGCGCGGCCGGTCTGGCCCGTCCGGCCGTGGCTCACTCGCTCAACCATCCGAAAAAGCCGGATCACCTCTACACCGTCTTCGCCGGTCAGGACAAAGAGGCGACCGCCAAGGCGCGTGAGTACTTTGAAGGCTATCCGCCGTCGTCGCCGTCGTTTGCCCTGATGAAGGACGGCAAACTGGTGACGATGATCGAGCGCCATCAGATCGAAAACAACGACCTGGTGACCATTTCCAAGCTGTTGACCGACGCGTACGATAAATATTGCGACTAACATCGAACATGAGGCAAGACGCTCCGCTGCGGGCGTCTTGTTCTGCGTGGTTGTAAAAACGAATTGCCACAGCCCGGCACCCCCATGGACCCGCCGCCAGGCTGCTTGCAAGCCGCTGCGGTGGGATGCGGTTCGCGGGGGAACACCCGGGCGCATGTTGCGAAAGGATGACCAAGCATGATTACCCGTTCATTTGGACGAGACCCTCATCAGGTCTCCCTGCTGGGCTTTGGCGCCCAGCGCATTGTGGATGAACACGGCTGCAGCGAGGAAAATGCGATTGCCATTGTCCGCCGCGCCGTGGAATTAGGCGTCAACTACTTTGATACGGCGCCCAGTTACAGCGACGGCCAGTCGGAGACGCGGCTGGGCAAGGGACTGAAAGGGCTGCGCGACAAGGTGTGGATCGCCACCAAAACCGGCGGTCGGACGCGTGATTTGGCCTGGCGCGATCTGGAAGCCAGCTTGAAGCGGCTCCAGACCGATTACGTCGACGAGTGGCGGGTGCACAACGTCATGCAGCCGCACGACTTTGAAGCCATTTTTGCCAAGGGCGGCGCCCTGGAAGCACTCGTCGAGGCTCGGGAACAGGGGCTGGTGCGCAAGCTGAGCATCAGCGGCCATACCGATCCCCGTTTGCTGGCGGAAGCCATTCGCCGCTTCCCGTTTGACAGCGCACTGGTCGCCCTGTCGGCGCTGGATCACTTTATCTACAGCTTTGCCCACGAATTCGTTCCGCTGGCGGTGGAAAAAGGCGTGGCTGTCATCGGGATGAAGGTGATGGCGCTGGGCCAACTGGCGCCGTGGACGGAACAGGCTCTGCGCTACACCTGGAGTCTGCCCGTGTCCACCGCGATCCTCGGGGTCAGCAAGATGAGCGAACTGGAGGCGGATGTGGAGGCGGCAAACCGCTTTGTCCCAATGACCGACATCGAGCGGGTCGCCTTTTTCCAGGAGATCATTTCGCTCGTCCGTCCCGACGTGCTGCGCTGGAAGGCAAGCGAATGGATGTCCGGCGAGTGGTACCAGCTGCCGGAGCTGAAGTTTTAACTGTGGAGATAACCGCGGAGACAAACGCTCTTTTCCAAAATGGAAAAGAGCGTTATTATTTGAATGAACTGGAATTTTATTGTACGTGCCTGAATACCCTTGGCAGTGAGACAAAATCCATAGAGCGGGGGAGACAGGATGCAAAACGAGAAGAAGTCACAGTTACAACAGGCGTTAGCCGATCGGGTCATGGAATGGATCACCGGGGGATGGGTGCAGCAGGCCATCTATGTTGCCGCCAAGCTGGGAATTGCTGATCTGCTGGCGGATGGGCCGAAGAACGTCGGCGAGCTTGCCGAGGCGACCGAGACGCATGCCCCGTCGCTCCATCGCATTTTGAGGGCGCTGTGCGGCATCGGGCTGTTTCGGGAGGAAGGTGAGCAGCGGTTTGCACTGGGGCCGCTCGGTTCGTATCTGCAGTCAGGAGCGAACAGCCTGCGCGGCATGGCGATCATGATGGGGGAAAAATGGCATCGGGACGCGTGGAGCAACATCATGTATACGGTGAAAACGGGCAAATCGGCATTTCAGGACGTGCACGGCATGGGCGTTTTTGCGTACCTGGAGCGTCATCCCGATGCGGGTGAGCAGTTCAACCAGGCCATGTCGGACATGTCCAACCGGATGGCGTCGGCGCTGGTGCGGGCGTACGACTTTTCCCCATATGACAAGGTGATCGACGTGGGAGGCGGTCACGGCCGATTAATGACCGCCATCCTGAATGCTTATCCGGGGCTGAAAGGGGCGATCTATGACGTTCCCGCCGTAATTGAGGGCACCCGGCGGCACATTGCCGAGGCCGGGCTTGCGGATCGGTGCGCGTGTATCGGCGGCAGCTTTTTTGAATCGGTTCCGGCAGGCGGCGATCTGTACATGATGAAGAACATTATCCACGACTGGAACGACGAGGAAGCCGTTGCCATTTTCCGCAACTGCCGACGGGCCATCCGGGAAGACGGAAAGCTCCTGGTGATCGAGATGGTCGTTCCGGCCAATAATCAACCGCATCCGTCCATGTTGATTGATCTGGAAATGATGATCATGGCTACGGGAAAGGAACGGACCGAGGCGGAGTTCCGGACGCTTTTCCGGAGAGCGGGCTTTGAACTGCAGCGGATCATTCCGACGTCTGCAGCCGTCTCAATGCTGGAGGCTGTCCCTGTGTGACAGGATGGCCCAGTCAATCTGTTTAACAATAGCATAGCCCAATGTTTGTGATGACACCTCATCCGCGTGTAGCAGGGAGGTGTCATTTTTTATTCAAGCATCGCCAGGTCACATGCGCACCTACATAACAAGATTCCAGCCAAATATAGGGTGCCCGCCTTCGACCGGATTCGAGTATACTAGACAAAGTGGGGAGTATATTATCTGAAAGAGACAAAGGTGGCGTTTTCCATATGCGCTTTTTGAAACGAATGCTGCTCCTCCTGATCGTGGCAGTTGCTGCGGCAGGGGGGTACTACGGATATTCGCTGTATCAATTTGCCGAGGACATTCAACAGCCAAACGTAATCGACCATCCCGCCGGCGGCGCGACCAAGGCGGCGGAGATTCCCACGTGGGACGGCAAGGAGCGCGTCAACATCCTGTTGATGGGCGTTGACCGGCGCGGCATGCGCAGCAACGCGCTGCCCCGTTCCGATTCGATGATGCTGCTCAGCATTGATCCGGTTGCGAAACGATATGATTTGTTTTCGATTTTGCGCGATACCTACGTAGAGATTCCCGACCACGGACATGCGCGAATCAATGCGGCAATTGTCGAAGGCGGGCCGGAATTGGCGATGGAAACCGTGAGCCAGTTTACCGGGCTGCCGGTGAACCGGTATGTGATCACCGACTTCGAGGGCTTCAAGCATCTGATTGACGCTGTCGGCGGCGTGGAGCTGTACGTGGAGAAAAACATGCGGTACCGCGACCCTACGGACAAGGGCATGTACGATATTGATCTGAAAAAAGGGCTGCAGCGGCTTGACGGCTCCAAGGCGCTGCAATACGTCCGCTTCCGTCACGACGCGACGTCCGACTACACGCGGACGGAGCGGCAGCGGAAGCTGATGGCCGCGCTGGCCGACCAGATGAAGAGCGGCACCACGCTGATCCAACTGCCGTCCATTTTGAAAGAAATTACCCCGTACGTGCAGACCAACATCAGCTCTCTGGACATGTTGAAGCTGGCCTCGCTCGGATTGACGCTGAACACCGAACAGCCCGGTCAGTATCAGCTTCCGCCAATGGGGATGTTCAGCGAATCCAATCGCGCCGGTGCTGTCCTTATTCCTGATGTGGAACGTGTTCAGGCTTTTGTTCAGGAAAAACTGCAAGCCCAACCGGAAGCCAATTCCGCGGGGGAAACGGACGGGAAGCAGAGCTGAGGCTCTCTTCAAGCGGGCAGATCGCCCTGCACTTTTCCTTTAATTTTCCATTGACATCGTTTTTTTAAATGGAATATAATCCGATTTGTATCAACGAAAATACAAACAAACAGCATATACGGAGAAATTCTTCTTATCAAGAGAGGCGGAGGGACAGGCCCAATGAAGCCCGGCAACCGGCTCATCGCACAGATGGGTGTCGCGGTGCCAATTCCTACAAGATCGGAGAATCTTGAGAGATGAGAAGGGTGGATGTGATCGGATATCGATGCAAACCCCTTTTTCATGCTGAAAAAGGGGTTTGTTCCGTATAGGGAGGTGAACCGGATGATTCGCTTGCAAAACTTGCGCAAAAACTACACGGTACAGGGCAAGACGGTCCCCGCACTAATGGGGATTGACCTGACCATAGAAAAAGGAGAAATCTTCGGCATCATCGGACATTCCGGTGCCGGGAAAAGTACACTGATTCGCTGCATCAACATGCTGGAGCGTCCGACATCCGGTCACGTAATCGTAGACGGCGTCGACCTGACTACACTGGATGACCGCAAGCTGCAGGAGCAGCGGCGCCAAATCGGCATGATCTTTCAGCACTTCAATCTGCTCTCTTCGGCCACGGTGGCGGAGAACGTGGCCTTTCCGCTGAAGCTGGCCAAGCGGCCCAAGGCGGAGATTGACAAAAAGGTAAACGAACTGCTCACACTGGTCGGCCTGGAAGCACACCGCGACAAGTATCCGAGCCAGCTCTCCGGCGGGCAGAAGCAGCGTGTCGGGATCGCCCGCGCGTTGGCCAGCGATCCGAAAGTATTGCTGTGTGACGAGGCGACGTCCGCGCTCGACCCGCAGACGACCAATTCGATCCTCGCCCTGCTGCTCGACATCAATCGCAAGCTGGGCCTGACCATCGTCCTGATTACGCACGAGATGCACGTCATCCGCTCCATCTGCGACCGTGTCGGCGTTATCGACGGAGGTGTCATCGTCGAGGAAGGCAAGGTGCTGGACGTGTTCCTCAAACCGCAGCATCCGACGACGCGGGAGTTCGTGGAGCAGGTGGCCGATTCCGCCGAGCTGCGGGAAGTGGTGGCTCACGAAAAGGCGGCCGGCGACCAGACGATTGTGCGCATCACGTTCCTGGGCGAAAAGACGTACCAGCCGATCCTGTTCCAGACCATGCAGGAGACCGGCACGATGTTCAGCATCCTGCAGGGTACGATTTCGCGGATGAAAGATACACCTTACGGCCAGCTGGTCGTCGAATTGAGCGGCAATCCGGAGCAGAACAGCCGCGCGATCGAAACCCTGCGCCAGCGCGGTCTTGAAGTGGAGGTGATGTAACATGGGACTGACGTTTGAAAACGTCGATGTGGCGGAAATCGGCAAGGCCACATTGGATACACTGACGATGCTGGGCTTTTCGACGCTGTTTACCGTCCTGATCGGACTGCCGCTGGGCGTCCTGCTGTTTCTCACCTCCAAGGGACAGCTTTTGGAAAACCGCGTCTTTTACACGATTGCTTCCTTTGTCGTAAACGTGCTGCGTTCGGTGCCGTTTATCATCCTGATGATCATGTTGATTCCGCTGACGAAAATCCTGGTCGGCACCTCGCTGGGGGTCAAGGGAGCGATTCCGCCGTTGGTGATCGGGGCGGCTCCGTTTTTCGCCAGACTGGTGGAGACGTCGCTTCGGGAAGTGGACCGCGGTGTGATCGAAGCGGCCCAGTCGATGGGAGCGTCCAAGTGGCAGATTATTTGGAACGTGCTGCTGCCTGAATCCCGTCCGGGGTTGATTGCCGGCATTACGATTACCACCGTGGCGCTTGTTTCCTACACGGCGATGTCTGGCGTGATCGGCGGCGGCGGACTGGGCGACCTGGCCATCCGCTACGGTTACCAGCGGTTCCAGACCGATGTGATGATTGTTACTGTCGTGATTTTGCTGGTGTTGGTTCAGATCTTGCAAACGCTGGGAGACAAATTGGTAATCCGTTTCAGCCGCAAGTAAGATCTTTACCATAAAGACAACAATATGAAAGAGAAAGGGGTAATCATCTGTGAAAAAATGGGCTGTTTCCATTCTGTCGACTGTACTGGCACTGTCTCTGGCGGCATGCGGCACGAAAACCGAAACCGCTCCGAATGCGTCTGGCGGTTCGGACGGGGGCGAACAAAAAGAAATCACCCTGAAAGTGGGCGCTACGCCTGTACCTCATGCTGAAATTCTGAAATTCATCCAGCCGAAACTGAAAGAACAGGGCATTAACCTGGAAGTTAAGGAATTTACCGACTATGTACAGCCAAACGTGCAGTTGAACGAACAACAGTTGGACGCCAACTTCTACCAGCACATTCCGTACCTGGAGCAGTTCAATAAAGACCAAAACATGAACCTGGTGCCGGTGGTGGCAGTGCACATCGAGCCGTTTGGTGCTTACTCCAAGAAAATCAAAAAGATTGACGAACTGGCCGACGGTGCAACCATCGCTCTGCCGAACGACCCGACCAACAACGGCCGTGCGCTGGCCCTGCTGGAGAAAAACGGCCTGATCAAGCTGAAAGACGGTGTTGGCATCAAAGGCACCGTAAAAGATATCGTCGAAAACAAGAAAAACCTGCAGTTCAAAGAAGTAGAAGCAGCCATGCTGCCGCGCGTTCTGGAAGAAGTGGATCTGGCGATGATCAATACCAACTACGCGCTGGAAGCCAAACTGGTGCCGACCGAAGACGCACTGATCATTGAAGACAAGGACTCTCCGTACGCCAACTATCTGGTAGCACGTCCGGATAACAAGGACTCCGAGGCCATCCAAAAGCTGGCGAAAGAGCTGAACTCGCCGGATGTGAAAAAGTTCATCGAGGATACGTATAAAGGAGCGGTTGTGCCGGCATTCTAAGGCCGTCCCTCCTCTGACGCCCGAATCGGCTGATTCGGGCGTTTTTTATGTTTGCCGTCCACTTTTGCATGAATGTTTATCATTCCAACGAATTTTTTTATAAATAAATAAAATTTTATTAAATCAACGTAAAACTTGTTTAAAAACAACATATATAGAGGTATATTTGAGGAAAGATTTAGACAAGGGGGATAAGTGGCATGAAAAAGAATATTTTTATTGCGATGAGTTCACTCCTCGTGCTCGGTGCCGCTCTCGCAGGGTGTGGAGGCAATTCCGACAACCCAAGCCAGGGGTCCCAGGCAGAGGAAGCGAAGAAAACCGGCTCGCAGGTGCTGAGGTTGAACCTGCACTCCGAACCGCCTACGGCTGACCCGGGTCTTTCCGAAGATACAACCTCTTCGGCCATTATTCGGGCAACATTTGACGGGCTTACCCGGATCGGCGCGGACGGTCAGCCGCACGAGTCCGTGGCGGAAAAAATCGACGTATCGGCTGACGGCCTCACGTACACCTTCCATCTGCGCGACTCCAAGTGGAGCAACGGCGATCCGGTGACCGCGCACGACTTCGAGTTTGCCTGGAAGCGCGCGCTCGACCCGAAGACCGGAGCAGCCTACGCGTATCAGCTGTACTACATCAAGAACGGAGAGGCGTACAACAAGAACAAGGCGAAAGCGGAGGACGTCGGCGTCAAGGCGCTGGACGAAAAGACGCTGGAAGTAAAGCTGGAAAGGCCGACGCCTTTCTTCAAGGAACTGACGGCGTTCCCGACCTATTTCCCGGTCAACAAGAAGCTGGTTGAATCCAACCCGAACTGGGCGATGCAGGCGAGCACCCACGTGGGGAACGGTCCGTTCAAGATGGCGGAATGGGAGCACAAGAACAAGCTGGTGCTCGTGAAAAATGAAAATTACTGGGATAAAGACGTGGTAAAAATGGACAAAATCGAGTTCTCCATGGTAGATGACGAGAACACCGAACTGTCCATGTTTGAACGCGACGAGCTCGACTGGGCCGGCGCGCCGATAAGTGCACTGCCGACGGACGCCATCCCGATGTTGAAAGAATCCGGGAAGATGCACAACAAGACCATCGCAGGTGTCTACTGGTATAAGTTCAATACAGAGCAACCTCCGTTTAATAATGCAAAAATCCGTAAAGCATTTGCTTACGCGATTGACCGTCAATCCCTGATCGACAACGTATTGCAGGCCGGTCAACTTCCGGCGATGGGGGCTGTACCGCCGACCATGGCGCTGAACAAGGACGGCTACTTCAAGGACAACGACGTGGAGACTGCCAAGAAGCTGCTGGCAGAAGGCATGAAGGAGCTGGGCATCACCAAGCTGCCGACGGTCACCCTCTCCTACAACACGACAGAAGGGCACCAAAAAATCGCCCAGGCGATCCAGGATCAATGGAAAAAAGCGTTGGGCGTCGATGTAAGGTTGGAAAACAAGGAGTGGAAGGTGTACATCGAAGACCTGCACCAAGGCAAATTCCAAATCGGCCGCCAGGGCTGGCTGGGTGATTTCAACGACCCGATCAACTTCCTGGAGTTGTTTAAGGAAAAAATGGGCGGCAACAACGACACCCGTTGGGAACATCCCAAGTTCAAGGAGCTGCTGGATCAGGCCAGCATGGAAAATGATACGGAGAAGCGCAAGCAGATTCTGGCCGAGGCCGAGTCCATCTTCATGGACGAAATGCCCGTCATCCCGATCTACTACTACACCCACTCCTGGGTGCAAAAGGAGAACCTCAAAGGGGTTGTCATCAGCGATCTTGGCAACGTCGACTGGAAATGGGCTTCCTTTGAATAAGGGCAAAACCGAGAAGCACATGCGTGTGCTTCTCTTCTTTTTTTCATCCGACAGGGACAATCGACCAATCCCCCGAGCCTCTTTGGTCATAGAGTAACAAGGAATAAACCGTACCAAGGGGGAGAAGCCGTGGATCTTGGAAAGCTGCTGAACCTGGTCAGGTCCATACCGAAAGATAAGCTGAAGACAGACGCAGGGCTGAAGGAAGTGATGCGCGATCTGGGCAGAAAGTTCGGGAAGTCGTTTACCGAGCAGGAATTGGATCAGTACGTGGCACAGTTTCGGCGGATGGCTCGAACGGAGGACGTCAACAGCCTGATGAACAAGCTGGCCCAAAAGGGTGTAAAGCTGGGCGATTTAAACAACATCAAGAAGCGAATGAAATAGCGGGGGAGGTGAGACTATCGCTCAGAAGACGAAAGGCAAGAAAAAAACCACCGTCTCCCTCGCGCAATTGCTTGAGAAAATGAACCAGTTGGCCGATGCTCAATACACCAGCAAAGAACAGATCATCAGCGAAATGGACCAGGTGCGGAGTGAACTGCAGGAGATGAAGGAGACGCTCAACCGCTTGAAGGTACAGCCGGTCCCTCGCAGGCGGGGGTCGATTTTTGGCCGGCGGCGGAGGGCTCCGGTCCAAGTGGAGCCGGAGAAACCCAAGCTCTCCTTGGAAGACCTGCTGCCCTTGCTTCCTCATTTGAGCAGTGCGTTTCCCCAATTGAAAAATCCCAAGGTGGCGGAGTCGATCAAGGTGCTTTCCAACCCGGCCGTGATCGCCATGATTCAGCAGTTCCTGGCAAACTCAGGTTTGACAGGCAAATCCGTCACCCAGGCCAGCCGGAAGGAAAGACGTTTTCTGGGCTGGGGCAAACGTTGAGGCGTTCTCTTCCAAGGAAGCGCCTCTTTTTTGTCAACTAATAATTACTGGAAAATACGTGACATAAATCGACGTATTTTATCTTTTTTCGACTGAATTTGGTCCAAAACTCCTACAAACTTTGCCGCCTTTGTTGCGTCTAATACTATGGCGCATCCCGCTCGGTAGTTTATGCCAAAACAAGAAATACCAACGGAGGAGGTCAGGATGAAGAGACGATCGTTACTATTTTTTGTTCTGCTGGTCCTGCTGCTCATCCCCGGGTGGGCTGCGGCAGCTGGCAGCGCCAAGGAAGAACCGGTGAACCTGATGATCGATGGACAAGCTGTCAAGCCTGACGTGCCGCCGCTTATCCAAAACGGCCGCACGCTGGTGCCGATCCGTGTGATCGCCGAAGGCTTGGGCGCCGATGTGAAGTGGGATGAGGCCGCGCGGACAGCCACCATCAAGCGCGGCGTACATAATCTGGTGCTCACGCTTGATTCCACGGCAGCCAAGGTCAACGGGAAACAGGTGAAGCTGGACACTCCGCCGGTCGTGCGCCAGCAGCGGATGCTTTTGCCGATCCGGTTTGTCGCTGAATCGCTCGGTGTCACGGTGGGATGGAACGCGTCCACCCGCACGGTAATCGCCAACGAGACGCCAGCCGTGCTGATCAACGGCAAAAGTCCGTCCAAGTCGCTGGACTTCTACCGGATGGGCGACTCGCTGTACGTCTCCGCACAGGCGGTGGCCGAACAAGTGGGATGGAAGGATTTCGACTGGAAGCACCCGGCTGAGGCCATCACCATCGACGATCAGCAGGTCGTGCCCCTGGATCGGTTGGAAGAGGAATTGGGCGGCCGCATGACGTGGGACAAACGGGACAACCGCGTCGAGATTAAACGGCTCAGCCGCTTTACCGGTGTTGCTGCAGAAGGGGACAGCGTCTGGATCGACACCACGCTGCCAGTAACCCCTGAAACGTTCGTCCTGGAGGGACCGCACCGCATCGTGCTGGATCTGCCGCAGACCGAGCTGGACGACGACCTGGTGGCCAAACTGGGCAGCCAGAAGGCCGACGAGGTCGAAGAGACAGATGGGCAGAATCAGCCGGATCAAACGGAAGAGGCGAATCAGATGTCGCCGTCGGACAAGCCTGAAGACGACACGTTGATTGCCAATATCCGCTACAGCCAGTACAGTTCTTCGCCAAAGACGGTTCGGGTCGTCATTGAGCTGAACCAGAAGAGTCAGTATAATTTGGAGTATACCAACGACGGGATTGCCGTCAAACTGGCGCCTGCTGCGACTGCTCCCGGCAAGACAGGCTTTTTGATTGTCGTCGACGCGGGGCACGGGGGCCACGACAATGGGGCCAGCGGCACAGCCGGAAATGTGGAAAAAGACTTTACCCTGGCCGTGTCAAAAAAACTGGCGGCAGAGTTGAAGCAGTACCCCGAGTTTCAGGTGGAGATGACGCGCACCACAGACGTCTATCTGACCCTGGCAGAGCGCGTGGAGTTCGCCAACAGCCGCAATGCGGATTTGTTCATCTCGATTCACGCCAACTCGTTCACGAAGCCGACCGCAGGGGGAACCGAGACGTTCTACTACAACGCCAACAGCGAGGCCCTTGCCCGGATTGTGCACCGCCACCTGCAGGGGGCGACGAAATTTGCCGACCGTGGCGTGAAGCAAACGGCGTTTTACGTCATTAAAAACACGAAAATGCCGGCCGTGCTGACGGAGACGGGCTTCCTCTCCAATCCGACGGAAAACGCCCAACTCACGTCGCCGGCGTTTCAGGACAAAGTAGCCAAAGCGCTTGCCGCCGCCATTCGCGAGTACTATCTCACGTACCGGTAAGCGGCAAGTCAGGCGACATGACCAGAAGGGGGGTTCCCGATGAAACGACGCAGTTTGATCGGACTCGCTGCTGCTCTCGTGCTGCTTATGGCAGGATGCGGACAGGGGGCGAAGCCCGAGCCGCAGCCATCCGGCCAGCAGACGGGCGCACCTGCGCAGCAACAGCAGGCTGAACAGCCGGGGCAACCTCAGGCTGAACAGCCGGAGCAGCCGCAGCTCACCAAGCAGACAATCGCCGTATACTACACGGACGACAACCTGACGGACCTGAAAAAGGAAGAGCAGGAGATCGCGTATGCCGATGACCTCGACAAGTACAAAAAAGCGATCGCCCTGTTGGAAAAACCGAAGCAGGCGGGACACAGCCCGCTGTGGAAGGATTTCCGTTATCACTCTGTCACGTTTGACAAAGGCACACTGACCATTGACGCTGACAGCAAGAATGTGTACAACCTCGGTTCCAGCGGCGAAGCCTTGGCCATTGATGCGTTGAAGCAGACGCTCTTCCAGTTCGACGAAGTGAAGCAAATCGTGATTCTGGAAGACGGCAAGCCGACCGAGTCCCTGATGGGGCACGTTGACATCACGGAACCGTTGACAAGAGACAGCCAATAATGAAAAACGACATGTCCAATATCGGACATGTCGTTTTTTTG
>NZ_JAGTPT010000037.1:0-28162 GCF_018195675.1 Brevibacillus sp. NL20B1 | reverse complement strand
GCGTGTCAAGGTGGCGTTTCCCTTCCTGCTGGAAATTTTCGTCATGGAACTGATGATCGAGATTTTGCGCGAAGCTGGTGTCAAGCTGCCCAAACCGGTTGGGCAGGCGGTCAGCATCATCGGCGGTCTTGTCATTGGGGAAGCGGCTGTGAACGCCAACCTGGTCAGTCCCGTGACGGTTGTCATCGTCGCACTGACCGCGATCTCCTCCTTCACGTCGCCTGTGTATTATCTCGGCATCACGCACCGGATTCTGCGTTTCTTTCTGCTGATCTGCAGCAGTCTGCTGGGGACGTACGGATTCATCCTGGGCCTGCTCTTCATCCATGCCCATGTGGCCAGGCTGGTTTCGTTCGGGGTTCCCTATCTGGCGCCGCTGTCGCCGCTGCGTTTGCGCGACTGGACGGATATGCTGATTCGCATTCCGATGAAAAAGCTGCATACGCGTCCAGCATTTCTGAAAACGCGCAAGCCAAAAAAGGGAGAGAACACCCCGATGATGCGCCCCGACAAGCGGAACACGTGAAGGCAACATCTCCTCATGAAAGGAATGATCACGCGTGCAAGGACTGGAACAGCGTCCCGCGATTAGTCCGACTCAACTTTTCATGTTAGCATTCGGCCTTATTGTGGGGGTGGGGTTCCTCATCATGCCCAGAGGCGCGATGGAGAAAGCCCGGGAAGATGCATGGCTGACTGTCATCCTGGCGGGAATGTGCGCCATCCTGTCGCTGTGGTTGATCACCCGGGTGGCCCGCATGTTTCCGCATGATACTGTGTTTGATTACAATACCAAGCTGTTTGGAAGCATTATCGGCAGCTTGTTCAACATCCTGTGGGGCTTGTACTTCCTGTTCTTTACCGTGACCGGCATTCGCGTCATGGCCGAAGTGGTGAGAGAGGAAATGCTGCCGTTTACGCCTGTGGAAGTCATTATCGCCGCGATGCTGCTGGTGCTCGTGTACCCCGCATGGAACGGGCTGATGCCGATCATCCGCATGTTCGAATCGGGATTGCCCGTCACGCTGTTGTTGATTGTCATGTTTTTTCTGCTGGCCTATCTGCGCGCCGACTGGGCCGAACTGCGCATTCCGTTCCAGGAGGGCGTCACTCCCATCATTTCGGCTCTCCCCCAGACGATTTATTCGTACCTCGGCTTTGAAGTGTTGTTTTTGTACTATCCGTTCGTCACCCACAAGGATAAGGCTTTCGCCAGCACATCGTTTGCGATCGTCGCGGTGGGATTGTTTTACGCCTTTCTCGTATTGGGAACGCTGGTGACCCTTGGTCCGGATGTGACCACGACCCAGACCTTTCCCGTCGTGACCATGGCAAAGACGATCGAGGTGGTGCGCCAGTTTGTGGAGCGGGCCGAATTGTTGCTGATCATCCTGTGGCTTCCGCTCGCGTACACCACCCACCTCGGCTTCTTTTTCAGCAGTGCGTTTTCGTTCCATCGCACGTTTCCGCGCCTGGCATTGCGGTGGTGGATGGTGATCTTGCTGCCGCTGGTCTTCATCTTGTCGCTGATTCCCGACAATTTTATCGACATGCAGACGTGGTCGGACAAGGTGGGCCTTGTGGGATTGTTTTTGACGATTCCGTACCCCTTGATCATGCTGGTGTGCATTGTTGTGCGGCGCAGGCTGGGACATCTCTCTTCTCCCCGCAAGGACGGTGATGTGACATGACAAAACGGCGGCGGAACTGGCTCGCGGCCGTCACGGTTATCCTTTTTATCGGCGTCCTGCTTGCCGGATGCTGGGATTACCGGGAGCTGGAGAAGCGCGCGATCATTGTCGGCATCGGAGTTGACGAGCTGCCTCCGGCCACGTCCAAAGGCAAAAAGATGCGGATGTACCAGGTTCTCGTACAGGTGGTCGAACCGGCAGGCGCAGGAGGGAATATGGGAGCGGGGGGCAGTACGCAGGCAACCAGCCGGAAAGCCTACACGAACATCGTCATCACGACGCCGTCGTTTTCGGAAGGAATCGAGCGGATCGTGTCCCTCAGTGATCGCATTCCCAATATGGCTCACCTGCAGCTCATCGGGGTGGGGGAAACGTTGGCGAAAAACGGCATCAACGAGCTGTACGACTTTTTGACCCGTCTGCCCCAGATGCGCCGCCACACGGAAATCATTGTGCTGGATGGACCGGTTTCCCGGTTCTTTACCACGCCGAGCATCTCCCAACCCAGCCCGGCACTGCACATGGCGGAGATGGCGGCAAATGTACAGCGGACGCTGGTGATGCCCGAGTCCAACCTGGGGGTGGTCTCCAAAAGCGTTCGGGGACACATACCGTTCATCCTGGTAACAGCGTCTCTGGACGAAAACAAAAATATCAACATGAAACAAGCGGCCGTATTTGACCGCCAAAAAATGGTGGGCACCCTGTCAACGGATCAAATGCAGGACCTGTCCCTATTGCAGAATGAAATTGAACGGGGGCTTCTGTCCTTCCCGTGTTCCGGAGGCAAAAAAACGGGGCTTCAGGTCTTGGCGGGGAGAAGCAGAATCGAGCCTGCCATGCGAAATGGCCGGCCGCACGTAACGTTTAAGCTCAGCCTCCAGACGGAGCTGATCGAATACCAATGTCTGGGCGCTTCCTTTGACAAACAGGAACAGATCCGAAAGGCTGAACGATTGTACGGCGCCGAGTTGAAAAAACGATTGATCACGACGGCCAACAAGCTGAAAGACAAGTACAAAGTGGACGTGTTCCGGCTGACCACCCGGTTGAAGAACTATCCGGACCTGTACAAGGCGATTCGGAACGACCCCAAAACCTTTATGGAACAGATGGTCGTCGATGTAAACGTCAAGCTGAGGATCCGGACGATCGGCAGTTCGCTCGAAACCCCGAGTCTTAAAGTGAATCCGTGATCACCTGCTCCATCAGGCGAGGCTCGCTATTCAATCACTGCGCGGCGGCATGTCTCCCGTGGACCCGACGCTCCCGGCAATGTCCGCAAGCGTGTAAGGGCGCTCGACAAAACGACCGTCTGACCACTGGTACAGCCGCAGGTCGGGCATTCCCCCCGCAAAGCTGAGAATCCAATAGGCCAGCTGGGGATAGTGCCAGCCGATTTGATCCGCTTCAGAGGGAACGGGCGGGCTCGTCGGATGGCTGTGCAGGATGCCGACCCACTGCACGCCTGCCTTCCGCACGCTGGCAAGCGCCTGAAAAAAGGAAGGGGCGTCCCACGAAAACGAGTTTCTGCCGTGGCTGGATGAGCGCATCGCCAAATAACCGGTTACCATGGAGCCGTGTCCTGTCAGCAGCGCGGAATACTCATACGGCAGCGCCTCCTGTGCTTCGGCCAGGAGGCGTTTGGCTGTGTGCCGGTCAAAAGACAAACCCTGGTTTTGACTCGCAAAAGGACGGCCGATCAGATCGTCGTACATGCGGCTTTCCTCCGTCTAGGAATGTGGCGAAATTTGCAGGAGCAAACATGACTCGATACGATGATTGTACCATGGGCCGTCTGGCGGGCAACCGGGGAGGCATTCGCCACTTTTCGCTCCAGGCATAGTTTGGTATGCTTAATCGCAAAGGGGTCCCGCCATGAATGTAGATGAATGTACAGGCAGGGGCCGGTTACGCAGACAGTTGGTCATTTCTTCCCTCCATTGGGGTTGGAGGTTTGTGTTGAATGAATTCGATCCAAGTGGGAGTGTGCGGCTGGGGAGACCACTACGACTTGTATCCCCCGGGGACGCGCAGCCGGGACAAGCTGTCCGTCTATGCAGGCCATTTCCCCATCGTGGAACTGGACAGTTCTTTTTATGCCATATTGCCGCAGCGCAATTACGAGACATGGGTGCGTGAAACACCGGACTGCTTTGGCTTCATCGTCAAGCCGCACCAGGCAATGACCGGCCACCAACGAAGTGAAGCGCCCCTGGATCGGCGGGAACTGTTTCGCCAGTTTGAGGAGAGCATCCAGCCGCTGGTGGCGGCGGGCAAGCTGAAAGCGCTGCTGTTTCAATATCCCCCCTGGTTTGACTGTACACGGGAGCACGTGCAGTATGTCCAGGCCTGCCGACAGGCGCTGGATACGTATCCGTTTGCCGTGGAATTCCGCCACCGCAGTTGGTTTGAGCCGCGCTACCGTGAAAAGACTCTGGATTTTCTCAGAACCATCGGGGCGGTCCACGTCATCTGCGACGAGCCGCAGGCGGGCAGCAGCTGCGTCCCTGTCGTCGTCGCCGTGACCGATCCCAAGCTGGTGCTGATCCGCTTTCACGGGCGTAACGTCTCCGGCTGGAACAATCCGGGCGAGGGGCAAAACTGGCGGGATGTCCGCTATCTCTATCAGTACAGCGAAGCGGAACTGGCGGAATGGGTGCCGCGCGTTCAGGAAGTGGCCCGGGAGGCAGCCGAGGTGTGCATCCTGTTTAACAACAACTCGGGAGGGCACGCGGCCGGCAACGCCAAGCAGTTCATGGAGATGCTGGATGTCCGGCCGACGGGTCTGAATCCGCGTCAACTGGAGCTGTTCTAACAGTACGAAAGAAGGTTTGCAGATGGTTTTCGCTATGGCAGCTTTGTTTCTCGTCGTGGGACTGGGGGCCGGAATGATAGGCAGCATCGCCGGATTGGGCGGCGGGATGTTTTTTGTGCCGGCGCTGCTTTACTTTGCCAACGCCTACGAACCGGGCTCCGTCAGCCCGCAGGTGGCGGCGGGCACGTCTCTGTTGGTCATCGGAGTGACTGCGCTCTCGTCGTCGATTTCTTACATCAGGCAGAAAAAGGCGGACGTGCAGACTGCCCTGCTCTTTTTTTTGGGCAGCGCCCCTGGTGCTGTCGCAGGCGTGTACCTGAATACACTACTTCCAGTAAAGACGTTTTCACTGTTGTTCGGACTGTTTCAATTTGGCATGTTTGCCCTGATGATGGTCAAGGACAAAATCAAGCCGCGGAACCTGTCATGGGATGTAAAGCGCCGCTTCGTCGATCCCGACGGCGTCGAGTACGAGTACGGGTACAAGCGGTGGGCAGCCGTGACAGTGGCCTTTATGGTCGGCGTTGTCTCGTCGCTGTTTGGCGTGGGCGGGGGCCTGCTGATGGTGCCGGCGATGATCGTGTTGTTCCGCTTTCCGCCGCACATTGCGACCGCCACGTCGATGCTGGTTATTCTGTTCTCCGCCGCTGTTGGTTCCGCGACCAACATCCTGCATGATCACGTGCACTGGCTGTACGCCGCCATGTTGGCGCCGGGCGCCTGGATTGGCGGCAATCTGGGGGCGGCCGTGGCCGCTCGCTTGAAAGGCAAAACGATTGTGCTGCTGCTAAGGGTTCTGATCCTGGCAGTGGGAATCCAGATGATTGGCGATGCGATCTGGAAGTAGTAGCGAGAGGGAGGGGAGAGCTGTGGCGGACACTTGTACCTTGCACATTCTGCACACCAACGACGTGCACAGCAACTTTTCCAACATGCCGCAGATCGCCTCCTGCCTGCGCCAGAACCGGCAGAGGTGGGAAGCGCAGGGTGAGCGGGTGCTGACCGTCGACATCGGCGACCACGTGGACCGCATGAGCCTCAAAACGGAAGCGACGTGGGGGCGGGCCAACGTCGGGGTGTTGAACCGGAGCGGGTACCAGTACGTGACGATCGGCAACAACGAGGGGATTACCTTCCCCAAAGAAAAACTGGACGCCTTATACGAACACGCCGACTTTACAGTGGTGGCCGGCAATCTGATCGAGCCGGCGAGCGGGCAGACGCCGCAGTGGGCGGTGCCGTACGCGGTACATCATTGGCCCGATTTGCGGGTGGGGATTCTGGGGGTGACGATCCCGTTTGTCCCGTTTTACCGGATGATGGGGTGGGACCTGCGCGAGCCGCTGCCGCTGATCCGCGAGCAGGTCGCCATGCTTCGTCCTCAGGTGGACGTAATCGTGCTCCTGTCCCATTTGGGCTATCAGGCGGACTGCCAGTTGGCCCGGGAGGTGGATGGACTGGACGTGATCCTCGGCGGCCACACCCATCATATACTGGAGCATGGCGAGCGCATCGGCCGCACGTTGATCGCCCAGGCGGGCAGATATGGCGAGCTGGTCGGACACGTGCGTCTGACCTGGGATGCGGCGGCCAAACAGGTAAGCGGTCTGAGCGCCGAGCTGTTTCGCACGAACGACTATCAGCCCGAACCGGAGCTGGACGACTACTTGCGGCGGGAAACACTGGCGGCGGAAACCCTGCTGGATCGTCCGGCGGTTTCTCTCTCGACCGATCTGGACATCGGATGGACAAACGAAACGCCGTTTGGCTCGGTGTTGGCCGCCAGCCTGCGCAAGTGGACCGGAGCGGAGGTGGGTCTGGCCAACGGCGGGCTGCTGCTTACGACGCTGAAGCACGGCCCGGTGTCGTACAAAGACCTGTTGACCTGCGTGCCGCATCCGATCAATCCCTGTGCCGTCACGCTGACGGGGGAGCAGCTGCTGAGCGTGCTGAAGCGGGCTGTCCAGCCGGAAATGGTGCAGCGGGAACTGCGCGGTTATGGCTTCCGGGGCAACCAGATCGGCTGGATGGGCGTGGACGGCCTGCGGGTGTGGTATCGCCCGGGTGAGCAGCCGGACATCGAGCGGGTCGAAGTGAACGGTGAGCCGCTTGATCTCGGGCGGTCGTACCGGGTAGGCACTGTGGATATGTTCATGTTCAGCCGCCTGTTCCCGGAACTGGCCGACGGCGGCGAGATTCGGTTTTACCTCCCGGAGCTTTTACGAGACATCCTCGCGGTGACGCTGGGGGATGACGTACTGGTTCGCGCCGGCTTTGAACCGCGCTGGCTGCCCGTGACCATCTGACGGAATTCCTGAACACCTGCCCGGCGAATGGGGCATGCTACAGGGGAAAGGAGGAGCGAATCATGCGGTTTATCGACGAAGTGTACAATTTGTACAAAGGCCACTTCAACGGCAGCGAGGAGGACATCGTCGCCATCGTCGTCGGCATCTTGGCGGAACAGTCCCGGGAGGATTTGCTCCGTCTGGTGTCGGACATGGAGGAAGAAGAGCTGTTTCAGATGCTGGCCACCTACATGATCGAAGTGATGAAGCGAAAGGTGGCGATGGAAGACGAGCTGTCTCCCTCCCCGCAGGTGCATTGAGCTTTCGCGATAACACCCTTTCTGGCTGGATGTCATAGGATGGAAGCGCACCGACAGTTGGAGACAAAGGAGGAATCTGCGATGATCGAGGTCGCACCCGTCCGTTTTGAAGAGGGAACGGCCATCGCCGTGACCGTGCGCTTGCCCAAAACCACACTGCTTGCCGTCACCACGGACAAAGGGTACATCATGTGTGGCGCGCTGGATGTCGGCTTGTTGAACGAACGACTGGCCAGCCGGGAGATCGTTGCCGGCCGCGCTGTGGGGGTCAAAACGATTGAGGAACTGCTGGACGCTCCCTTGGAATCGGTGACAGTGACGGCGGAGCGCCTGGGAATCACCCCCGGCATGATCGGTCGCGATGCCGTCCGCAAAATGTTTTAGCCTGTCCGGATGTGAAGCCTTGCGAAATGCGGAAAAAAGTCGCCTTTGTCGGCAGAGACGGAGGCGATTTTTTTGCATTTGCAAACAGGTGCCTCTTTTCGACAGGAGCGGCCTTGTTGAGAAAAACATGTAGAAGCCGATCGAATCACGTTATAATAGGGGTACTACGACGAAAGGCGAAGAATGGACATGAGATTGACCTCGATCCACAAGATTCGGCCGGGCGACACGCTGGCCCGTCCCATTTACGCGGAAAACGGAACCGTTCTGGTGGGCGCCGGTGTCGAATTGACGCAGCGCATGCTGGACAGGCTGAAACAGATGAACATCGCCACGCTGTATATACAGGACAAGCGCACGGACGACATCGTGTTGGAAACGCCTGTGTCGGAGCAGACACGGCGGGAAGCAATGAGCGTCATCCAGACCGCGTTTCGCTCGGTGCATGAGTTTCCGCACAAATGGCAGCAGGTGTTTTCGGACAAGCAGTTGGGCCGTCAACTGCGGCAGGTGTTGTCCCGGGTGTCGGACGAGTTGAGAGCCTGCCGTTCGGCGATGAACCTGCTGGCGGATGTCTGCGCCTCTGATCACTACATTTTCTCCCACTCCTTCAACGTCACGCTGTACGCCACTGCGCTGGCAATCAAATCCGGTTTTTCAGAACGAGAGGTGCTGGAGATCGGCATCGGTGCCATGATGCACGACATCGGCAAGATGGCCATTCCCGACGAAATCTTGAAAAAGCCGAACCGCCTCACCCCGGAAGAGTATGAAGTGATGAAAAAGCACGCCGAGTACGGGTTTGAACTGCTGCGCCGGCAGGAAGACATTCCGCTGCTGTCTGCCCACTGCGCGTACCAGCACCACGAACGGCTGAACGGGACAGGCTATCCGCGCCGCTTGAAGGGCGGGGAGATTCATCCGTACGCCCAGTTGGTGGCCGTTTGCGACGTGTTTGACGCGCTGACTACACACCGCATCTACCGACCGTCGCTTCTGCCCCACGAAGCGATGGAGAAGCTGTTTGCCGGGACGGAAACGTTGTTTGCCAAGCCGTTTGTGGAATGCATGCGGGACACCATTTCCCTCTACCCGCTGGGCTTGTCGGTGACGCTCAATACGGGCGAGTCGGGCGTGGTCGTCGATTCCAACAAGGGCATGCCCAGCAGGCCCATCGTCCGCATCCTCTACGACGAAAAAGGCGAGCCGGTGGCGTCGCCGTACGAATACGACCTGTCCAAGCGGCTGCAACTGATGATCGTCGCCTGCGACGGCCTGGTATGAAGCTGCGCGGGGAGTCCCTTCAAAGCCACTTTTTTCGCTTGAAAATCCAGAACATCGTCAAGCCGAGCGCGGCCATGAACGCGAGGACGAGGTAGTAGCCAAATGGGGATTTTAACTCCGGCATGTATTCGAAGTTCATCCCGTAGATGCCGGTCACGATGGTCAGCGGCATGAAAATCGTGGTCAGGGCGGTAAAAATGCGCATGATGTCGTTCGTCCGCCCGGCCACGGCGGAGTGGTACGCTTCCCGCAGGTTGCTGATCAGGTCGCGAAACGTATCGAAGCTTTCCACGATCTTGACCGCGTTTTCCAATATATCGCCGAAGTACTTCCGCAGACGGGGTTCGATCAGCGGAAGTTCTTTTGTATGCAGCGCATCGATCAGATCGCGCTGCGGCAGGAGCATCTTGCGCGCGTACAGCACTTCACTCCGCAGGCCGACGATCTGGTTCAACTGTGTCTTGTGCACGTTGAGCAGGATGTCTTCCTCCAGTTTTTCGATCAGTTCCTCGATATGTTCGACCACCTCAAAATACCGGTCCACGATCTGGTCCACCAGATGGTAGAGAAACGCGTCCGGCCGGTTCAGCTCTTCCTCCCTGACGATTTGCAGCAGACGTGAGTAGATTTCGTGGGGATGCTTGCTGACAGTGATGATGTAGTGGCTGCCCAAAAAAATGTTGACCTCTCGCAAAAAGATATCCTGGTCGCGGAATTCCGCATTGTTAATGACGATGAAATAGTGATCGTGGTAAATCTCCAGCTTGGGTCGCTGCTCCTCCTCATCCAGACAGTCGTCGATCGCCAGGTCGTGCAGCCCGAACAGCGGCTGCAGCACATCAAGGTCAAACAGGGTGGCGTCGATCCAGTAAAAGCCGACGGCGGGCGGTGTGCGTGTCTCGTCGAGGTCGTCAATCTGGGTGATCAGTCCGTTCTGTATCAGTCGAATCTTCATGAACCATGCTCCTGCCGATGGATGATGAGGGAGGGGGTGCGTTTGAGGACGCGCCGTCGCTCGGAGACTGACGGGCAGCCATGCGCGGCCAGATGCGCGTCAGGATCAGCTCGTACGCCGTCCGCAGCGCCTCTCTGCTTGGAGCGCTGCGGACGACCTGGTCCGGGTCGGACGTCTTCATGGGATACCGCCTCCTTTTTCCGATCGGTGTCACCATCAAGGGTATGACGTCACGCCCGTCCGCTTGCCGTTTTCGTGTTGACGGACAGCCCGGTTTCCTTCCTGTAGTGTGCCTCACTTTCCGCTATTTGTTTCCTTGGGGAATGCCTATTCGTCGCGTATTGACTGGACTTGATCCGATGCGAATACGCCAAACAAAATGGTTTTCAAACGATTATTTCAAACGATTATGAAACAACGGACTGACATTTTTTTGCTGCAGCGAAGACGCACGGGTTTGGAAGGCAGCATGATCGGGGTATAAGTATGTAGATGATGGTGCCAAATGGGGGTTATGGTGAAAATTACTGGAAAAAAAGGAGAGCAAAGAATGAGCAAAAGCCCATTTTCGAATTGGTTCGGCCGAAAGAGCGGCCGCAAAGACGAATCTTTTTTTCGGGACATGCGGGATAAAGGAGAAATCCTCATCGATCCGCAGTCCGAGCTGGCCAGACAATTGTCGATGATTTATTTGACCGAAGAGGATCTGGCCGTGGTCAAAGCGCTTCAGCCCTTGATTGCCCAACACATCGACAACATCGTTGACAGCTTTTATGACAAGCTGGAGCAAGAGCCGAAATTGATGTCCATCATCGAGAATAAAAGCTCGATCGAACGGCTCAAACAGACGCTGAGACGGCACATTCAGGAGATGTTCAACGGCCGGATCGACGCCGCCTATATCGAGCAGCGCAGACGGATCGCCATCGTTCACGTGAACATCGGGCTGGAACCGAAATGGTACATTGGCTCGTTTCAGAATCTGCTGGCATCGCTGATCGAGATTATGGACGATGCAATTGCGGACAAGCAGGATTTTGTCCGGGCCGTGACCGTGGTGACGAAACTCCTCAATATCGAACAACAGCTCGTGCTGGAAGAGTACGAAAATGAGCACGAGCGGATGCGGCAGGAAACGCAGCGGAAAAACGAGCAGCTTCGTCAGGTCCTGGCCCAGTCCGCCCACGAGCTGGCAGCCATTTCGGAGCAGACCAACACGTCGGTGCAGCAGCTGACGGAACAATCACGGGACGTGCTCCGCTTTGCAGAGAGCGGCACGAGCCATTCCCTGCGCGCCCAGCAGTTGTCCCAGGAAGGCAGGGAAAAGCTGGAGACCCAGCAGAAGCAGATGGAGTTGATCCAGCAAAGCGCCCAGCAGATCGCTGCGGAAATGGGCACACTGGAGGAGATTGCCGAAAAAATTCGCGGCATCGTCGACGTGGTGACCGCCATTGCCGAACAGACCAACCTGCTGGCGCTCAACGCCGCGATCGAAGCGGCTCGTGCCGGAGAACAAGGGCGCGGGTTTGCCGTCGTGGCCGACGAAGTGCGCAAATTGGCGGAACAGACGAAACAGTCCGTCTCCGGCGTGACGGAACTGATCGAAAAGACCAGCGCCCAGACGGTCAGCATGTCCGCAGTGGTCAAGGAAGTGGAGCAGATGGTGGCGTCCAGCACCGCGATGACTGCCGAGACTACCGCCTTTTTCGCGGAAATCCTGCAGGCGGTGACCGAGAGCAAAGAGCAGAGTACGCACATCCAGCAGGAACTGGAACGCTTCTTCAAGGTGATGGAAGACATCAATAAATCGGTATCGCAGGTGGCCGTCTCCGCCGACCAGCTGTCCGCGATCACGGAAGACCTGTAACGATAGCCTGTAACGACAAACAGGCACACTATGGTGCTGTTCCATGGTGTGCCTACGTGTTTTTACGCAGCAGCCGGTTCACCGTCTCCCGCCGCAGCCCGACCAACTGGCCGATCTCTTCCTGGGTGAGCAGCTCGGTCAAGGCGTAATCGCCCACGTACGTGCGAAACCAATCGGTCAACAGAGCCAGCTTGTCCGCCGGAGAGGAAGCGGTTAATTGGTCCATGCGCTGCTGGGTGAGCCGCAGCTTCATCTGGAGCTGCAATGCGATGTCCCGGTACATCAGCGGGTTTTCCTCCAGCGAGCGGTACCACTCGTCCGGAGGGATGACGTCCACGTCGCTGGTCATCAGGGCGATTGCGGTTCCGTGGTATTCCTTGTCCGACAGGAGCGAATGATGGGGAACGATTTCTCCGGGCAGCAGAATGTTGAACAGAAACGGTGAGCCGTCCTGCTGCACCCTTACTACCTTCAACAGGCCCGACTGGATGCGAAAAAGCGGTCCCCGCTCGCCCTGGCGAAACAGGACGTCCCCTTTGTGCAGCCTCATCGGCATCCCTCCGTCTCGCGTGACGGGCCTATGCCGTCAGCGGGTAGATTCAAAGAGTTCCAGCCGTTCCCCGTCCGGCCCCTCGAAAAAGATGTAGCGCGAACCGTTGGGCAGCGTCGTCGGCGCATCGTCCACAAAGGTGACGCCCAACCGTTTCAGCCGCTCGATTTCCTCGTCCAGGTTGTCCACCGTAAACGCGAGGTGGTGCACCTTGCCTTCCACCGGCAGCTCGCTGTTATAGCCGTGGATCAGTTCCAGTTCCGTCTCCGTGGTGCCGGGGAACCCCAGAAACGCCAGCGTGATCCCGGGGTTGGTGTGGACCAGCGTACCGCGGCATTCCAAGCCCACGACATCCCGGTAAAAGGCGATCGACCGCTCCAGATCCTTGACCATCAGGCCGACGTGTTCGATCTTTTTCACTGCCATGTTCATCTCTCCCCTTTTTTCCAGTCGTTTCCCTCATTGTAGACGATTTTTCCCAAAAAGTCTGTACGCGGTTTTGGGCGGCGCACGCAGGCGCTATTTTCTAGTCGGACATATTTCAACCAGAAATAATTGACATTCTTTTCGGAATTAAATTACTATTTGGAAAACGATTTGTATACAGCATACAGTATTCATGACAGGGGAAGGGTTTGAGGATCATGCCCAGGATTATTAAGCGCAGCGAGACGCTTCAGGAACAAGTGTACGAATATTTGCGGGAACAGATACTGTTTGGCGGGCTTGCACCGGGGCAGCGGTTGATCGAGGAGCGCTTGTGTGAAGAGACGGGCGTGAGCCGCAGCCCGATACGCGAAGCGATCCGCCGGCTGGAAAAGGACGGTCTGGTGGTGGTGCAGGCACAGGGAGGGGTCACGGTCTACGAGCCGACGTTCGAAGATTTTACCTCGCTGTTCGAGTGCCGTCTCCATCTGGAACCGGCGGCCGCCCGTTTTGCCGCCGAGCGCCGGACAGAAGAGGAATTGGCCGACCTGCAGGAACTGTTGGCACAAATGGCGGACATTGCCCGTGACAGCGACGCCCGCAGAACGCACGAGCTCCATTTCGCTTTTCACCAACGCATCGCGGAAGCGAGCAAAAACCCATACATGGCCAAGATCATGAACGATCTGAAGGTGCTGATTTCGTTCTACCGCAACGCCATCTTGCAGGTGCACCCGCATCGGCCGGAGACCGTCATTGCCGAGCACGGGGCGATCCTCGACGCCATTCGCAGGCGCGACGCAGACGCGGCTGCAGCGCGAATGGCTGAGCACATTACCCGCGATTTTCGCCTGTGCATGGAAACCAAACGCAGAACAATACGACAAGGAGGGGACCGATGAACGCACGAAAACCGCTGCAGGGTGTGCGCGTGCTGGAACTGGGCACACTGGTGGCCGCGCCGTTCGCCGGCAAGATTTTTGCCGAGTTCGGAGCAGAGGTGATCAAGGTGGAGCCCCCAGAGAAGGGTGACCCGCTGCGCAACTGGCGGACAATGCACCACGACACGTCCGTCTGGTGGTATGTCCAGGCACGCAACAAAAAATCGATAACCGTTGACATGCGCAAGGAAGAAGGGCAGGAGATCATCCGCTCGCTGGCCCGTGAGGTGGACATCGTCATCGAAAATTTTCGGCCCGGGACGCTGGAGAAATGGGGGCTTGGTTACGAGGTGCTGAGCGGAATCAACCCCGGGCTGATCATGGTCCGCATCTCCGGTTACGGGCAGACCGGTCCCTACAGCAGCAAGCCGGGATTCGGCAGCGTGGCGGAAGCAATCGGCGGCCTGCGTTACTTGACCGGGTTTCCCGATCGACCGCCGGTGCGGGTGGGCATCGCGATCGGCGACCTTACGGCGGGCCTGTACGCGGTGATTGGGGCGCTGATGGCGCTTCACGCCCGCAGCCGCTCGCCGGAAGGAAGAGGACAACTGGTGGACGTAGCCTTGTACGAAGCCGTGTTCAGCCTGCTGGAAGGCGTGCTGCCTGAATACGACCTGAAAGGGGTGGTGCGGGAGCGGACAGGCAGTTCGCTGCCAGGCATCGCGCCATCCAACACCTACCTGTGCGCTGACGGCAAGTACGTCGTGATCGGCGCCAATGGGGACAGCATCTTTAAGCGGCTAATGCACGCCATCGGCCGCAGCGACCTGGCGGAAGACCCCCGATACGCCACTAATCAGGGACGGGCGGAAAACGTAGCATTCATCGATCAGGTGATTGAGGAGTGGACAAAGCAGCATCCACTCCAGGAGGTGCAGCGCCGTCTGGACGAGGCGGCTGTTCCCGTTGGGCCAATCTACAGCATCGTGGAGATTGTCGAGGACGAACACTACCGGGCACGTAACATGCTGGAGGAAATCCGTCTGCCTGACGGAGAGACGGTGCTGTTTCCCGGAGTTGTCCCCAAGCTGTCGGAGACGCCCGGCGGACACGAGTGGGTGGGGCCGCGGCTGGGGGAGCACAACGAGGAAATCCTCAAGGGTCTGCTCAGACTGGATGATGCTGAGCTAGCCCGGCTGAAGGAGAAGAAAGCCATATGACGACAGACGTGACGATCATCGAAGTGGGGCCGCGTGACGGCTTGCAAAACGAACCGTGCTTCATCCCGACTGAGAAAAAGCTGCGTCTGATCGGCATGCTTGTCAATGCGGGCCTGCGCCGGATCGAGGCGGTGTCGTTTGTCCATCCGCAGCGCGTGCCCCAGATGGCCGATGCTGAAGCGGTGATGGACGGGCTCCCCCGGGTGTCCGGGGTCTCGTTTGCCGCGCTCATTCCCAATCGGAGGGGATTTGAACGGGCGGCAGCGTGCCGGCTGGACGAAATCAACTGGGTCACCTCCGCCAGTCCGGCGTTCAACCGGCACAACATCAACCAGACGATTGAGGAAAATCTGGATGCCTTCCGCGAGCTTGTTCCGCTGGTCCGGCAGGCGGGGCAGCGGATCCGTTTTTCCATCGCCACCAGTTTCGGGTGTCCGTTCTCTGGAAGGGTAGATCCGGACGTCGTGCTCCAGTTGGCCGAGCAGGCGATTGCCGCTGGTGCGGATGAGATCGGCGTCGCCGACACGATCGGCATCGCGGTTCCGGACGAAGTGTACGCGCTGTCCAGACGGCTGATCGACGCCGTAGGGACGGAGCGAATCGCGCTGCATCTGCACGACACCCGCGGCTTGGCGCTGGCAAACACGTACGCCGCTTACACGGCGGGAATCCGCAGCTTCGAGACAGCGGTCGGCGGACTGGGCGGCTGTCCGTTTGCGCCGGGCGCTGCCGGCAACGCGGCGACGGAGGATGTCGTGTACATGTTTGAACGGATGAAGGTACGTACCGGAGTAGATTTTTCCAAGCTGCTGGACGCTGCCGATTATGCCGTCAGCCTTTCCAAGCGCAAGCCGCTTGGCCGCATCCGGCTGGTTGAATCGAAAAACCGCCAATGATTAACGATTCACTGATGACCAAGGGAGGAAAACCACAATGAAAAAAAGTTGGATCAGCATATGGACGACGATCGGACTACTGGGCAGTCTGCTGGCCGGCTGCGGCGGAGCGGCGGCACCAGGGGGCACTGCGGCTGACGGCACGTCAGGCGGGCAGGTGGCATCCGCTGACGGCTACCAGGAGGCGACCATCCGTCTCGCCTACAACCTGCCGCAGGACCATCACATCGCGCGCGGGGTGGAAGAGTTCGCAAAAAAAGTGACGGAGCGCTCCGGCGGCAAGGTGAAAATCCAGGTGTATCCGGCCGGGCAACTGCTGAGCGACAAGGAAATGAACCAGGCGATCCTGACGGGCGGCGTCGAGATGGGGGTCAACTCGTCCACGCTGTGGTCGTCGGTGGTGCCGGCGATGGGTATTTTTGACGTGCCGTTCGCGTTTCCCACCTACGAGCTGGCGGGCAAGGCCCTGGCCGGACCTGTCGGACAAAAGCTGAATGCGGAGATGGAGAAGAAGGGGGCCAAAGTGCTGATGTACGCCGACTATGGCTATGCCCAATTCGCCAACAGCGTCCGCCCGCTGACCAAGCCGGAAGACTTTCACGGACTGAAAATTCGCAGCATCGGTCACATCCCGTCGGTGATGATCCAGGCGTACGGCGCGGCCCCTGTCTTTATGGGCGCAGGTGAAGTGTACATGGCGCTGCAGCGCAAGACGATCGACGGCGCCACCTCCGGCACGACAGCGATGGTGCAACGCAAGTACGACGAGGTGTCACGCTATTTGACCGTCGTCAACTACGCCTACCTGGAATTCCTGCTCGCAGTGAACAAGCAGTACTGGGACGCGCTGCCGCCCAAAACGCAGGAACTGTTGACCGAGACGGCCAGGGAGACGGAAGAGTGGATCCGCAAACAGGCAGAAGAAGAGGACAAACAGACGACCGAGCAGTTGAAACAAAGAGGCATGGACGTGTACGTGGTGCCGGAGAGCGACCTGCCGCAGTGGAAGGAAGCGGCCAAGCCCGCCTGGGACGAGTACCTGAAAACCGCCGGGGACTTGGGCAAAGAGCTGCTGGACGACGTGCAGAACATCAAGTAACCGTGCGGCAGAATGCGAGAAAGGGAGGACGCTGAATGAAATGGTTTTCTTACCTGTACCGCTGGCTGGACCGCTTGATCCTGTGGGGGGGAATTGCGGCGGGGATCCTGATCGTGGTGACGACGGGCATGATTTTTTACGAGATTGTCTCCCGTTCGCTCTTTGACGCCCCAACTGCCTGGGCCACCGAGCTGTCCGTTTACGCGATCATCGGCAGTTGTTTCATCGGGGCGGCGTACGCGGTCCGGGTAGACGCCCACATCAAGGTGGATTTGCTCCTGCACAACGTGCCGGCCGCCGCGCGGCGCTGGCTGCTGATCGTTTCCGCCCTGCTGGGGCTCGCGTTCAGCCTGCTGTTTGCCATCTTCAGCTGGGAACACGTCAAGCGGTCGATGGAGCTCGGTTTTACCTCCACCTCGCTCTTGCAGATACCCATGTACATTCCTGAAATGTTGCTGCCGATTGGCGGCACGCTGCTGAGTCTCGCCTTTCTGCTGCAGGCGGTGGACTGCATACGCGGCGGGAAAGGGGGCGAGGCGTAATGGGCCTGTTTTTTACAGGCGGCATGGCCGCACTGCTCTTGATCGGTGTGCCGGTGGCCTTTGCCCTCTCGCTGTTGGCAGCAGTCGGCCTGTACTGGTTCAATGGCGGCGTGCTGGGGCTGCACCAGATTCCCATCATCGCATACAAATCGCTGGATGACTTTACCATCAGTGCACTGCCGATGTACGTGCTGATGAGTCAGATTCTGCTCTACAGCGGCGTAGGCAGGGAGCTGTACGAAATGGCCAGCCGCTGGTTGCGTCATCTGCCGGGCGGCCTCGGGCTGGCCACACTGTTGTGCTGCGGTATCTTTTCCGCCATCTCCGGTTCCAGCGTGGCGACGGCAGTGACGATCGGCACGGTGGCAATACCCGAAATGACCACACGGGGTTATGACAAAAAAACGGTGTTGGGTCTGTTGGCGGCGGGCGGTACCTTGGGCATCCTGATCCCGCCCAGCGTCCCAATGATCATCTACGGCTCGGTCACCGGCGAATCGGTCGGCAAGCTGTTTATCGCCGGAGTCGTGCCGGGTATTGTGCTGCTGGTGATTTTTATGGTGTACGCGTCGTGGAGCATGCGCCATATCAAAGACGCGCCGGCCAGCTGGCAGGAGCGTTGGCAGGGGACGCGCAAAGCAGTCTGGGGTCTCTTGATGCCTGTTTTGATCATCGGCGGCATCTACACCGGGGTGTTCACCCCCACCGAGGCGGCTGCCGTCGGCGTAGTATTCAGCCTGCTGGTGGCGGGGATCGTCTACCGCAGCCTCACCTGGGCCAACATCAAAAACATCCTGCTGTCAACCGTCGCAACCAACGCGATGATCCTGTTCATCATCGTCGGGGCGATGCTGTTCGGCTTCATTCTCACCTCCCTGCAGATTCCGCAGGCGATGACGGAGATGGCCACCAGCCTGCCGGTCTCGAAGTGGGTCGTGTTCATCCTGATCAACCTGCTCCTGCTCGTGCTCGGATGCTTCCTGGAGACGGTCTCCATCCTGGTCATCACTCTGCCCATTTTGTATCCGATCATCACGTCTCTGGGCTTTGACCCCATCTGGTTTGCCATCATCATGGTGGTCAACATGGAGCTGGCCCTGATTACGCCGCCCGTGGGACTGAACCTGTTTGTGCTCAAGGGCATCGACCCGTCCACGCCGATCGCCCTGATTGTGCGCGGCGCGGCCCCGTACGCCGTGATCATGCTGGCGTTCATCGCGTTGTTGGCGTTTTTCCCGGAGCTAGCGACAGGACTGATTGGCCACGTGAAATAACGCTTGTACCTCCTCTGCCCCTTTCTTGAGGCCGAGGGAGTCGGTTGTCACGTGCAGACGGCAGCAGCGAAAAGCAGCATCGAGCAGCCGAGCCGAACCGCCTAAGGCAGGTTCGGCTTCTCATTTGCCCCCCTCCCGCATAGGATGTACCAACTGGGAGGTGACGGGCGTGGCGCTGTTTCGACCCCGTCGGCGATGGAGAAATCCGCTTTCGCGCACGAAAGCTTTTTTTATCGCGCTGGTCATATTTTTCGTGTTGATGATCCAGTTTCTGGTGTTTGTCGAGAAACGTCTGAAGCCGACGCTGCTGATCCTGGCGTCACAAAAGGCGGAGCAGTTGGCCAAACAGGCCATCACCGACGCGGTGACGAAGCGGATCACGCAGCAGGGTGTAGACTTCAACCAGATCGTCAAGATTGAAAAGGACAACGAGGGAAAAATTCAGGCGTACCAGTTCAATTTCAAGGAGTATTCGCGGATTGTGGGGGAAACCACGTCCCGCGTACAGCAGCGATTGAGGGAATTGGAAGACGAAAAAGTGGATCGGTACATCCCCCTCGGATTGGCGACGGGCAACAGCTTCCTGGCGCAGATGGGGCCGGAACTTCCCGTCACTTTTGTGCCGATCGGAGCGGTAAAGACGCGCCTTAATACGGAGATGAAAGAAGCGGGGATCAACATGGTCCTGGTCACGGTGTACATCTACGTCGAAGTCGATTTACGGATCGTCATCCCGTTTGCCACCGACCAGAAGACGGTGACCACCAAAATTCCGATTACTCACTCGCTCGTCATCGGCGACGTGCCGCAGTACCTGTACAACAATCCTGACGGAAAACCGGACGTGCCAAGACCGGATGATCAGCCGGACGACATGCCGTAAGGAGAAGCACGACGAGTCAATTACCGAAAAAAGTGTTGGACCCGTCTGAATATGTGGTATAATGCCCATAACTGAATACCAACCTTCAGGGCAGGGTGAAATTCCCGACCGGCGGTGATGACGAACGCACGTCTCAGCCCGCGACTCGCTTTTGGCTTTAGGCCGACAGCGACTGACTTGGTGAAATTCCAAGGCCGACGGTACAGTCCGGATGGGAGAAGGTATTTGGTGAGCCTGTGCATCCGTTTGTTGAAAAAACGGACAGCAACAGGCTTATTCCCCTATGCCCTGATCCGACATCAGGGCATTTTTTGTTGGGGCGAAAACGAAGCGGGAAAGGAGCGCACGATGGAACACGACACACGATTCATGGCACTGGCGCTGCAGCTGGCGCGTTCCGCCGCGGGACAGACCAGCCCCAATCCGCTGGTGGGGGCCGTGGTGGTAAAAGACGGCGAGGTCGTCGGCATGGGCGCCCACCTGAAAGCGGGCGAGCCGCATGCGGAGGTGCACGCGCTGCGGATGGCCGGCGAACGGGCAAGAGGAGCCACCTTGTACGTCACGCTGGAGCCGTGCAGCCATTACGGACGTACGCCTCCCTGCGCCGATGCAGTCATCCAGGCGGGGATCAGCCGTGTGGTGGTGGCCGTGCTGGACCCCAATCCACAGGTGGCGGGGCAGGGGGTGTCCCGCCTGATCGATGCTGGCGTAGAGGTCACCGTCGGCATTGGGGAGACGGAGGCGCGGCGGCTCAACGAAGTCTTTTTCCACTACATCACCACCCGGCGACCGTTCGTCACCGTGAAGACGGCGAGCACTTTGGACGGCAAAATCGCCACCGTGACGGGGCACAGCCGCTGGATCACGGGAGAGGAAGCGCGCGGGCAGGTGCACGAACTGCGCCGGCAAACCGACGCGATTCTCGTCGGGGTTGGGACGGTAATCGCCGACGACCCCGAGCTGACCGCCCGGACGTCGGGCAGGGTGACAGGACGTCAGCCGGTGCGGGTCATTTTGGACAGGCAGCTGCGCACACCGCTGGATGCCCGCGTGGTGAATGACGGCAAGGCGCCGACGTGGATTGTCACCTCGGCGGATGCGCCGGCAGTGAAGCGGGCGGCGCTGGAGGAGCGCGGCGTGACGGTAATCGTGCCGGACGGATTGGTCACGGTGGAGAGGGTGCTGGACGAATTGGGAGCGCGCGGCATCACCTCGCTGTTGGTAGAAGGCGGTGCGGAGGTAAACGGTTCGTTTCTGGGCGCGCGGGCGGTCCAAAAGATCGTCGCCTACCTCTCCATGAAGCTGGTCGGCGGCGCCGGCGCCCCCACTCCGTTTGGCGGCCAGGGGCTGGAACGGATGGACGAGGCGGTGCAGCTGGCCGATGTCGAGTGGGAGCAGGTGGGACCGCACGACCTGCGGATCACCGGTTACCCCGTCTGGGATGCGCAATCGTGAGAAACGAGGAGGAGTGCGACGCCATGTTTACCGGACTGGTAGAAGAAGTGGGCGTAGTGGAGAGCGTGACGGGTGACGGCAAGGCATGCCGCATGGTGATCCGTGCCGAACGGGTGCTGGAAGGTGTCCGCATCGGCGACAGCATTGCCGTCAACGGTGTCTGCCTGACCGTAACATCTCATAGCGATCGTCACTTCAGTGTGGACGTAATGCCGGAGACCCTGAACAAAACCAGTTTGCGGCAGGCAAAACGGGGGCAGATCGTCAACCTGGAGCGGGCGATGAGGCTGGGGGACCGCTTTGGCGGCCACATCGTCTCCGGCCACGTGGACGGGACGGGAACCATTCTCTCGCGCCACCCGCATGCCAACGCGGTGCTGTTTCGGATCGGAGCGGAGCCGGATCTGCTCAAATACGTGGTGCCGCGCGGCTCAATCTGCCTGGACGGCATCAGCCTGACGGTCGTCGATGTGGACGCGGAAAGCTTTTCCGTCTCCATCATCCCGCACACCTTGGTCCACACCAATCTGCGGGACAAGCAGATCAGGGATCCGGTCAACCTCGAAGCGGACGTCATCGGCAAGTACGTGGAGCGACTGCTGGCGTGGCGCTCTGAACAGCCGCAGCAGGAGCGGCGGACGGGGCTTACGCCGGAGTTTTTGCGAGAGCACGGGTTCCTCTGATGGAATCGACGGGTGCTGTCAAAACAGAAGGGAGGGAACCGATCATGTTCCATGCCATAGAAGAAGCGCTGGAAGACTTGAAACGGGGAAAAGCGGTGATCGTCGTGGATGACGAGGACCGGGAAAACGAAGGGGATTTCGTCTGCCTGGCGGAAGCGGCCACGCCGGAGATGATCAATTTCATGGTGACGCACGGACGCGGCCTCGTCTGCGTGCCGATCACGGACGAACACGCCGCCCGGCTAAAGCTCAAGCCGATGGTGGAGGCCAATACCGACCGGCAGGGGACGGCGTTTACCGTCTCCATCGACGAAGCCGGCACCCATACGGGCATCTCCGCTCACGAGCGCTCGCGCACGGTGCTGGCGATGCTGGACGATCGAAAAACGGCGGACGATTTTCGGCGCCCGGGCCATATCTTTCCGCTGATCGCCAAACCGGGCGGCGTTCTGCGCCGGGCCGGCCACACCGAGGCAGCCGTCGATCTGGCCCGGCTGGCGGGTGCATTTCCCGCCGGGGTGATCTGCGAAATCATGAACGAGGACGGGACAATGGCCCGCCTGCCCCAACTGGCCGAGATCGCCGAACGTTTTGATCTCAAACTGATCACCATCGCCGACCTGATCCGCTACCGGATGCGGACGGAGCGGCTGGTCAAACGGGAAATCGAGGTGAAGCTGCCCACCGAATACGGCGACTTCCGCATCGCCGCCTACACCAACGAACTGGACGGCAAAGAACACGTGGCGGTGATCAAGGGCGAGATCACGCCGGACGAACCGGTACTGGTGCGGGTCCACTCCGAGTGCCTGACCGGCGATATATTCGGCTCGCACCGCTGCGATTGCGGCCCGCAACTGCACGCCGCCCTGCGGCAGATCGAAGCGGAAGGGCGGGGCGTTCTCCTGTACATGCGGCAGGAGGGGCGCGGCATCGGCCTGATCAACAAGCTGCGCGCCTACAAGCTGCAGGAGGACGGCTACGACACCGTGGAAGCAAACGAAAAGCTGGGATTCCCCGCCGACCTGCGCGACTACGGGATCGGGGCGCAAATTCTGCGCGATCTGGGCGTGAAACGCATGCGGCTGTTGACCAACAACCCGCGAAAAATCCGCGGCCTCAGCGGCTACGGACTGGAAGTGGCGGAGCGCGTGCCGATACAGATACCCGCCCATCCGCACAACAAGCGGTACCTGGCCGTCAAACACGAGAAGCTGGGTCACCTGCTCCAACTTTGAATAAGGAGTGAACAACCATGAAAGTGTTCGAGGGAAATCTGGTAGGAACGGGTCTGCGCGTAGGCATTGTGGCAGCCCGGTTTAACGAATTGATTGTCAGCAAACTGCTCGGCGGCGCGCTGGACGCGCTGAAGCGGCACGGCGTGGAGGATGCAAACGTCGACGTGGCCTGGGTGCCGGGGGCTTTTGAGATTCCGCTGATCGCCAAGAAAATGGCGGAGTCCGGCCGCTACGACGCCGTCGTCACGCTTGGCGCGGTGATTCGCGGGGCGACGCCTCACTTTGATTACGTGTGCAGCGAATGCGCCAAAGGGGTGGCGTCCATTTCCCTGGCTACCGGCGTTCCCGTGATTTTTGGCGTGCTGACAACAGACTCGATCGAGCAGGCGATCGAGCGGGCCGGCACCAAAGCAGGCAACAAAGGATGGGAAGCGGCTGCGGCTGCCATCGAAATGGCCAACCTGAAACGTCAGTTCGCCTAATAAGGCAAAAAAGGGCGTCCGCTATTCCCGCAGACGCTTCCACTCCCGCCAGGCTGCCAAAAGGGCCTGGCGGTTCCATTTTCGTTCCCTGCCGAACAGGGCTTTGATCAGCCCGACAAACATCGTCTCCTGCTCCTCGGTGTAGGGATACCAGTTGACCTCCCGTTTTTGCCTGCCGGGATCGTGTATGACGGAGACGGCGTGGGTGAACGCGCGCAAGCCTTCCGGACCGCGGTAGCGGCCAATGCCGCTCTGCTTCACGCCGCCAAAGGGCAGATGCGGGTTGGCGAAGCTGACCAGGCAGTCGTTGATGCAGACGTTGCCGGTTTCCAGCTGGAGGGCGACCCGCTTGGCCTTTGTTTCGTCCTGCGACCAGACGGACGCGTTCAGCCCGTACGGCGAGTCGTTCGCCAGACGGATCGCTTCAGCCTCGGAGGAAAAGGACATGATCGGCAGGACGGGGCCAAACGTCTCCTCACGCATGATTTTCATCGCGTGCGTCACGCCCGTCAGGACGGTCGGGGACAGAAACATCCCGTCTTCGTCAAAGCGGCCTCCGATCTCCACCACGGCTCCCTTGGCGATGGCGTCGGCCACGTGGTCCCGGACAATCTCGGCCTGCCGGGGAAAGGTCATCGAGCCGATGTCGGCCTGTCGGGGAAAACCTTGGCGCAGCGCTGCCGTCTTCGCCTTGACCAGCTCCACGAACTGCGGGTATACGCTTTGCTCGACGTAGAGACGCTCGACGGACATGCAGACCTGTCCCGCGTTGGTAAACGCGCCCCAGACGGCGGCATTGGCGGCCCGCTCCAAATGGGCGTCGGCAAAGACGATCATCGGGTCCTTGCCGCCCAGTTCCAGCTCTACCGGGATCAGATATTCCGCGGCCTGCTTCATGATGGCGCGGCCCGTCGCCGCCGAGCCGGTGAAGAAAATTTTGTCCGGCCTGGCAGCAACCAGCGCCTGCCCCACCTCCCTGCCGCCGTGAAGCACCTGGATGACGCCCTCGGGGAAGCCGATGGTCCGGAACAGTTCTTCCATGACCAGGCCGGTGTACGGCGTGACTTCCGACGGCTTCAAGAGGACCGTGTTGCCGGCCGCCAGCGCGGAAAGGGCAGGAATGACAGAAAGCTGGAACGGGTAATTCCACGGCGAAATGACGGCGACCACGCCCAGCGGTTTGTAGTGGATGGACGACCGTTTCGGCCACAGCACCAGCGGCGTGGGCACCCGTCTGGGGGACAGCATGCGCTTCGCGTGCTTTTCGTAGAAACGGATCGTGTCGGCCGTGATAAAGATTTCCGTCATGAGCGCTTCCAGCGTAGGTTTTCCGGTGTCAGCGCTGATTTTTCCCGCCAGCGTTTCTGCCTGCTCCGCCAGGCAGTGGCGCAGTCGAGTCAGGTAGTGGAGCCGCTCCGGAAGCGGCAGCGCTGACCAACCGGGAAACGCTTGCCTGGCTCGCTCCATCGCCAGGCGCACCTCGTCTGGCGTCGCTTCCGCCAATTCGCCGAGGATTTCGCCGGTGGCCGGATTTTGCATCGTGAGAACGCCCATGGCGTATCACCTCTTACGGTTGTCCAGTTTTTTCTGTTTCCATTGTATGTAGGACAGGAAAGGGCTGTCAAAAAAAGAAGCGGCTGCTCACCGCTTCTTCTCAGCGTGTAGACAAAGTCTGCGGCGCATGGGAGATCGGGCCCGCTTGCTCGCTTGACGCCCAGCACAGAAGCGAATGATGTCCGCTCCAAAACGAGACGCGGGCAGGGGACAAACATCTGGGTATTTCGAGGAAGTGAGACTTGTGTCCCCTGTTGGTCCCCGCGTCTTCGTTTTTCCGCTGAGTCGGTCGTCAAAGGAGCTCGCTTGGCCCATCCCGCCATGCGATGCCCATTGTCTTTTCGCTTCGGTTGATGAATAGGCTGGCCTTTCGGCCTGGGAATCATTTTTGTGGCCGCTAACTCAATGAACCGTTTGTCTTCAGTCTGAGAAGAAGCGGCTGCTCACCGCTTCTTCTTTTTGCTGTACATTTGCCGCTCCCAGCGTTTCAGATAGGGATACGGGTCAAACGCCCATTCGCTGTAGCCTCTGTCCCGGTACATGCCGTAGTGCAGGTGGGGGGGAAACTTGCCGGATGTACCCGGTTTGCCGTAGCCGGAACTGCCGACGTAGCCCAGCACTTCTCCCGGTTCGACGATGTCTCCCGGCTTCAGCCCCTTTCGGAACGAGGAAAGGTGGGCAAAGTAGTGATAGATGTTGTTCATGTCGCGCATGCCGATGCGCCACCCGCCGTACCGGTTCCAGCCGACCACTTCGATTACGCCGTACCCTGTGCTAAGCACGGGTGTCCCGTATCCGGCAAAGATGTCCGTCCCTTCATGGATGCGTCGCCCGCCCCAGCCGCGCGGATCGCCCCATGTGCTGTGGTAGCTGTAGTTGTACCGTTTGGGGATGGGGAAGTGGTGGTCGTGCAGATCCAGCCGCTGGTACTTGTTGTACACGGCGGCAAACTGGGTGATGGTCTTGACCGCCCAATCCCACTTGTAATAGGCCCACAAGCCGATGCGCCAGTCGTCATGCTGGAAGCCGTACGAGGCGAGGAAGCGGATCATCGCCGCAAGCACGTCCATGTCGTTGTTGCGGTCCGCTTTTCCGTCCCCGTCCCCGTCTGCTCCGATTCCGCCAAAAAAGCGGATGGATACCGGGTCCGTGTCGTCATCCTCAGGATTCAGCTCTCCACACCACCGGGCAGGGGGAATGTTAATTGCGGTCAAGCGCCGCTGCTGCTCCTTTTCAGGGGAATCCTGTTTGGTCCGTCTCTGCATGCTTCGTTCGTATTGATCAATGGCCGCCAAATACGGCCAGGGGATACCGTAGACCAGTTCCATCTGCTGGAACAACTCCAGCCGCTCCTTGAAGATGGAATCGTCCTGTGTGCCGGACGAGACAGAGGAAGCAGCGGTTGCAGCGGAAGACAGCAGACAGGTGGAAACTGTCAAACACAAGCTGATCTGAACGATTAGGCGGAAAACAAACATTTTGTCTCCCTCCAGCCAGGTAGTTTCTCGTTGTAGTTTCTGCCAGCCTGGCCGCATTATCCGCATTACTTTTTGCCAAATGGCATACGCAAACGGCAGGCGCTGCAAGCTGGATTGGTGTATGATGCAAGAAAAGGAATCGTGCCAAAAGGAGGGGTGATGATGAAACTGGTCATACGCAGCGAACGGCCGCTGTTTTTGCGCGAACTGGCCGAACCGCTGATGCGCCTTATGCCCGCCGGGGGAACGGACCGTTTCTCCGCAGACGAACACGCGGCGGCCATCCTGCAACGCGCAGCGTTGTACCGCTCGTTTTGCCGGGAGGACGACTGGGCGGCGGAAGAGAAAGCGCTGCGGACACTGACGACACTCCTGCCGGCAAACGATCATCGTCTCCAACTGGGGATACAGTGCCTGCCCGTCCCTGCCGGTCTGCCTGTTCCGCTGTTGACACTGCTTGAGGGCTGGATGATCCGCGAAGAGAACTGGCCGCCAGAAAAGTTCTCCCCGCTTGCCATGCTGTGGCTCAAGGCAGTGGGCGCCCGGCCGCTTGCCCGGCTTGACGGCCGGATTACGCAGGTGGAGTACGGGGAAGGAGTGGCGGTGATCCGGCTGGAGAGCGATACGCGGGGGAACGGGAGCGACGTGCCTGTCGTCAAGGAACGGCGGCAGCACGAAGAGGAACACATTGACGAAGGAATGTACCTGCTCCAGGCCAACCTGGACGACAGCAGTCCCGAGTGGCTGTCCCATGTGTTGGACAGGCTGTTGGCAGCGGGAGCCAACGATGTCCACTTTTTGCCTGCGACGATGAAAAAGAGCCGTCCAGGCGTGCTGCTGCAGGCATTGTGCTACGGCAGCCGGCTGAACGAGCTGAAATCCATCCTGTTTCGGGAGACGACCACCTTTGGCGTTCGCTATTTCCCCGTTTCCTGTCACAGGCTGGCGCGCCGTGTCGTGACCGTGACCACCGAGTGGGGAGACGTGCCGGTCAAGCTGGGCTACCATCGGGGTGAGCGGGTGCAGGCGGCGCCGGAATACGATGTCTGCGCCCGGTTGGCAAAGCAGGCCGGAGTGCCGCTGAAACAGGTGTACCAGCAGGCGCTGCTGCTGGCGGAATCTGCACAGGCACAGTCCAGGCAGGAGGAAACAGGCTGCGTGGAGAAATGGAAAAGGGAGGAAGAGTTTCCTCAGAAAGACGCAGGGAGGCTGTGCGATGAGTAAAAAGGTGTTAATTGTCACCGGTGACGCGGTGGAGGCACTGGAAGTCTTTTATCCGTACTACCGCTGCCTGGAAGAGGGATTTGAAGCGGTGATCGCTTCCCCCGCCAAAAAGACGCTGCACACGGTCTGTCACGATTTTGAAGCACACAGCGAGACGTACACGGAAAAACCCGCCTACCAGCTGTCTTCCCACGTCGCGTTTGCCGACGTCAGGGCGGAAGAGTACGACGGCCTGATCATTCCCGGGGGACGGGCGCCGGAGTACATCAGGCTGAACGAACACTTAAAGCCGATCCTCGCCCACTTCTTTGAAGCAAACAAGCCGGTCGCGGTAATCTGCCACGGCTCGCAAGTCCTGACTCTGGTCAAGGAACACCTGCGCGGCCGGGAATTGACCGCCTACCAGGCATGCCGTCCCGATGTGGAAGCGTGCGGCGCCGTTTACAAGACCGACACGCTGCACGTGCACGGCAATCTGGTATCGGCTCACGCCTGGCCGGATCTGCCAGGGTTCATGCGCGAGTTTATTCGCCTGCTCCGCTAGTGAAAAAACGACAGCCTTGTCCGCTGACAAGCGGGCAAGGCTGTTTCAGCGTGTAGACAAAGTCCGTGGCACATGGGTGATCGGGCCGGCTCGCTCTCTTGACGACCAGCAAAGAAGTTGGCGGCA
>NZ_JAGTPT010000036.1:0-28367 GCF_018195675.1 Brevibacillus sp. NL20B1 | reverse complement strand
GATTCTGTTTCTGATTGTCGGCTGCCGGCGTGTGCTACTCCGGCAGGTAAATGGCTTCCGTCCGGTAGATGCGCTGTCCGCGCGAGGAGAAGCGCTCCTCGTACTCGGTCATCACATTGTCCTCGGCAAATGGCGAATGGTGCAGGTCAAATGTGATGTGGCGCAGCTGAAAACGCTGGTCCGAAAATTGGTTGAGCGAGAACTCAAACAACTGTTCGTTGTCCGTTTTCAGGTGAATCTCTCCGTACGGCTTCAGCACCTGTTTGTACCCCATCAGAAAGTTGGCGTGGGTGAGGCGCCGTTTGGCGTGCCGCTTCTTCGGCCAGGGATCGCTGAAGTTGAGGTAGATGCGGGACACTTCGCCCGGTGCGAACAGGTCAGACAGGTTTGCCGCATTGTACTGGACAAAGGCCAGATTGGGGATTGCCCGCTTCTCCGTCCGCTGGGCGGCGCGCAGGATTACCTCCGCCTTCAATTCCACGGCGATGAAGTTGATGTCCGGATGTTTTTCGGCCAGCGTGTTGATAAACCGCCCTTTGCCACAGCCAATTTCCACATGAATGGGACGGTCGTTGCCAAACCGCTCGCTCCATTTGCCGCGATAGGAGTCCGGGAAGTCCACAAACGTGGGATATTCGCGCAGGGCCTCTTCGGCCCCAGGGATGTTGCGCAGTCGCATGAAAACATGAACCTCCTCTTTACCCGACACGCGCGCTTTCTCAGCACGCTGCCCATGACAAGCTCCTATATACTGTACGACGAGTCGGTCCAGGTTGCAAGCATTCATCCAGGCAGACAGGTTACTTACAAATAGTTCCAGTTATTCTGCGATCAATATGGAATGTGTTGGGAATCATCCGGGACAAAAGCCGTATGGCGGTTGAACAAATGAAGATAATGCTGGACAAAATTGGCATACAGGGGTAGCAGTTTTTGGAAAACGGGAATGAAAAAAGGAAGCAGGATTCCCCGCCGCTATGGGAACGACAGTGTCAAGTAGAAATAGCTGACAGCCACGATCGGCGGAATTGCCAGGAATTTGACAATTATCAACCGGTGACGCGATGGTAGAGTAGAGGACAAGCGTGAAATCGGCGATCGATTTTTCAACAAGGATTTTGCAACAAGGGAGGAGAAACAGCATGAAACTTCGCAAAACGCTTGTCGCCATTTTGTTGGGTACAGCCCTCGGCGTCACCGGGGTGGTGGCTCCACTTCCCGGCAACCACGGTGTGGCTGAGGCAAAATGGACCCAATCCCGGGCGGATAAAGTCATTCAAGTGGGTACCAAATATCTCGGCACGCCGTATAAATTCGGCTCGAAAAGCAGCACGACGCGCACGTTTGACTGCTCGTCGTTTGTTCAGCGCGTCTACCGTGAAGCGCTGGGAATCAGCCTGCCGCGCACATCCCGTTCGCAGGCGAAAGTCGGGGTCAAAGTATCCAAGAGCAGCTTGAAAAAGGGCGATCTGGTCTTCTTCCGCTCGTCCGGCAGCAAACCGACATCCACCTATATCACGCACGTGGCGATCTACGCCGGCGACAACAAACTGCTGCATACCTACGGCAAACCGGGCGTGACGTATACCAAATTCCGCGGCACGTCGTGGGAGAAACGCTTCGTTACGGCTCGCCGCGTCCTGTAACAACCGAATCGGGAAATAATGATGCGGTCATAACAACGAGCCGTTTGATTTTGGAAAATTTGAAATTGAATGATTCCCCGCCGGACCTCCCTGTGGTATAAAGAGAGTGCAATCACCAGCAGGCTGTCAAATACCACTGGGGGAAAGGAAGTCTGGTAGCATGAACGCCGAAAAGATCGTGCTCCGCAAGATGAGCATGCAGTTAAAAGCGCCGTTTCAAACCAGCTTTGGCACCGAGATCATCCGCGATTTTATCCTGGTGGAGGTTCACACCAAGGATTTTGTCGGCTACGGGGAGTGCGTCGTTTCCGGCAAACCGCTCTACAGCGAGGAGACGGTGGGAACGGCATGGCACATGATGGAGGATTTCCTCGTGCCGATGCTGTTTGAATACGGGGAGATCGCCCATCCCGACGAGGTGGGGCGCCTGTTTGCCCCGATTCGCCGCAACAACATGGCCAAATCCGCTCTCGAAGGCGCGTACTGGGACTTGTACGCCAAACAGCAGGGGATTCCGCTGGCCCGAGCGCTGGGCGGCACCAAGGACAGGATCGAGGTGGGCGTCAGCCTGGGGATCGAGGCGGACATCAACGATTTGTTCCGCAACGTGGAGAAATACCTGGAGCTGGGCTACCGCCGGATGAAAATCAAGATTGCGCCGGGCAGGGACGTGGAGGTGATCCGCGCGCTGCGCCAGCGATTCGGCGACATTCCGATGATGGCCGACGCCAACTCCGCCTACACCCTGAACGACGTGGATGTGCTGAAGCAGTTGGACGAGTTTGATCTGATGATGATCGAACAGCCGCTGGCCCACGACGACATCATCGACCACGCCAAGCTGCAGCGGGAACTGAAGACGCCGATCTGTCTGGACGAAAGCATCCACTCGTACGAGGATGCGCGCAAAGCGATTGAGCTGGGCAGCACGCGGATTATCAACATGAAGGTGGGCCGCGTCGGCGGACTGTCGGAGGCGAAACGGATTCACGACCTCTGCGTGGAAAAGGGGATTCCGCTCTGGTGCGGGGGCATGCTGGAATCGGGCATCGGCCGGGCGCACAACATCGCCGTAACCACTCTGCCCAATTTTACGCTGCCTGGCGACACGGCGGGCTCGTCGCGCTACTGGCAGGAAGACATCATCGACCCCTGGGTGGAAGTGGCCGCCGACGGCACGATTGCCGTTCCCGAGGCGCCGGGGATCGGATTTGCGCCGGTGCCGGAGCTGTTGGACAAGTACACGACGGCGGTCCGTGTGCTGACGAGATCTTGATCAAACGTACGGGCACCTCTTTGTGAGGTGCCCGTGTTGTTTTGGACCGAAATCAGATTTTCAGCACGCCGCCCTGGCTGGCGTTGGTCACCAGCTTGGAGTAGCGGGCCAGGTAGCCGGTTTTTACCTTTGGCTCGAAGCCGTTCCAGTTGGCCCGGCGGCGCTCCAGTTCCTCGGGAGAGACATGCAGGTGGATGGAGCGCTCCTCCAGGTCGATGCTGATGATGTCCCCATCCTGGACGAAGGCGAGCGGTCCGCCTTCCGCCGCTTCCGGTGAGACGTGGCCGATGCTGATGCCGCGGGAGGCGCCGGAGAATCGGCCGTCGGTGATGAGGGCCACTTCTTTGCCCAGCCCCATGCCGACGATCTGGGAGGTCGGCGCCAGCATTTCAGGCATGCCGGGGCCGCCCTTGGGGCCTTCGTAGCGGATGACGACCACGTGGCCCGGCTTGATCTTGCCGCCCGCGATGCCGGCCAACGCTTCATCCTGCGAGTCGAAACAAATGGCCGGTCCCTCGTGCCGCTTGATCGACGGGTCCACGCCGCCCGTCTTGATGATTGCGCCCTGCGGCGCCAAATTGCCGAACAGGACGGAGAGGCCGCCCGACTCGCTGTACGGGTTGTCCAAACGGCGGATGACCTTGTCGTCCTTGATCTCCGCCTCGGCGATGTTTTCCCCCAGTGTCTTGCCGGTGACGGTGATGCGCTCCAGGTGCAGCGTCCCCGGCTTTTTGGCGATTTCCTTCAGGATGGCCGATACGCCGCCCGCGTTGTGGCAGTCCTCGATGTGGTAGTCGGAGGCGGGGGCCAGCTTGCACAGGTGCGGGACGCGTTTGGCCACTTCGTTGATGCGCTCGATCGGGTACTCGATGCCCGCTTCCTGCGCGATGGCGAGCGTGTGCAGCACCGTGTTGGTGGAGCCGCCCATCGCCATGTCCAGCGCGAATGCGTCGTCGATCGCTTCCAGCGTGACGATGTCGCGCGGTTTGATGTCGCGTTCGATCAGCTCCATCAGCTTTTTCGCTGATGCTTTGACCAGTTCCCGGCGCTCCGGCGAGACGGCGAGAATCGTGCCGTTTCCGGGGAGCGCGAGGCCCAGGACTTCCGCCAGACAGTTCATCGAGTTGGCCGTAAACATCCCGGAACAGGAGCCGCAGGACGGACAGCCGTACTGCTCCAGTTCTTCCAGCTGCTTGTCGTCGATCAGGCCGGCCTGGTAGGCGCCGACGCCTTCAAAGACGGACGAGAGCGAGATGGAGCGGCCATCGCTGGTTTTGCCCGCTCTCATCGGGCCGCCGGTTACAAAAATGGTGGGAATGTTGACCCGCAGCGCGCCCATCATCATGCCGGGTGTGATCTTGTCGCAGTTGGGAATGCAGATCATGCCGTCAAACCAGTGAGCGGAGACGACCGTCTCCAGGCTGTCGGCGATAATTTCCCGGCTGGGCAGGGAGTACCGCATGCCGATGTGTCCCATGGCGATGCCGTCGTCCACGCCGATCGTGTTGAATTCAAACGGTACGCCGCCCGCCTCCCGCACGGCTTCCTTGACGAGCCGGCCAAACTCCTGCAGGTGCACATGGCCGGGAATGATGTCGATGTACGAGTTGCAGATGGCGATAAACGGTTTGTCAAAATCCTCTTCTTTTACTCCGGCCGCGCGCAGCAGACTGCGGTGGGGGGCGCGGTCAAAGCCTTTCTTGATCATGTCGCTTCTACGTTTGACCACTATGAAAAACTCCTTTCCAGTCAAAAACCTGCCGTGTTTTGAACTATCTTATCACTTTTTCACAAGTACAAACAACCGTAAGAGTCTGAACATTCGCTCAGAAAGACGGCTGCTCAGCGCGGGTGAAAAAGCGGAACGTGAAATCGCGTCGGCGTTGTTTTAGAATAAGGAAGTGAATGCTATTTTTGCGTGGAGTGAACAGAGATGAACGAAGAGTGGAAAGCGATCTGGGAAGAAGGGAGTGACGAGGAGCGGCAGATACTGGAACTGGCCCTGCAGGCCATCCGGCAGCGGCGGGAGCGGAACAGCGCCTTTCTGTCCGGATTTCTCGGCTTGAAGGGCGAATTTGTCGATGCAAACACGTACCGTTTTGATGTGCCGCTGACGCCGTTCATGCACAACTCGCTGGGCGTCGTTCACGGCGGCATCCTGGCGACGCTGATTGACTCGGCGATGGGTTCCCTGATCAACCGCAGCCTGCCCCCCGACCGGTACGCGGTGACGACCGAACTGAAGACCAACTACCTGCGTCCGGGCAAAGGGCAGCGGCTGCGTGCGGAAGCCAGTTTTCTGCATCGCGGGCAGACGCTGGTCGTGATGCAGGGCAGCGTGTACGACGAACAGGACCGGCTGATCGCTCACGGCACCGGCACGTTCATCGTCCTGAAACGGTAGGGACATGCAGGCGAAAGCGGGCCGCGAAAAACGAAGCATCCCTGGGCACGCCGGGGCGGCATAGAGGTGTTTTACGTTACGTGATCGCCACGAGCCCGCTGTATTGGGCGATGTACGACAGCATTTTGGCAGAGAGCGGGACGATGAACTCCATGTTTTCCCGTTCGACGACGCCCGAGCGGGTGACGATGCGGGCCCACTTTACGGACAGCTTGTAGTAATCGGAGCCAAACGCGGATTGAATGACTTCGTTTTGGCGACGAAAGGAGATCGGTGAGCTGTCCAGCTTTACCGGCACCATGCTGACGATGTCATGCAAAAACAGGTGGTAGGTCATGTGCGGCTTTTGAAATACCAGTTCTTTGCTGGTGACGGAGCAGCCCAGGTTTTTGTTCATCTGGGTCAGCTTCAGTTCGCCTTCCAGATTTTTCAGACGAATAAAATCGTTGTTCATGTGGTTTCCCCTCCTGCGGCAGAAGGACCCGTCTTGTAAGCAGGGAACGGGATTCCGCCCGATATTGGCTTGCGCGGGCGCAAAGGCGACCGCCAAGCGGCTGTTGGGGCCTCGAAAACGGGTGTCTCTTAATCATAGGAAAAAAACCGGGAGAAGCGCAAGGGAAAACCATGGATGAGGACAGAGAAAAGGAGATGGAGCATCATGCTGGACATTGCCAAGGAAGCCGCAAGCCAGGCGGGCGCGTATTTGCAGGAGCGGTTTTTGGAGCGTCTCGTGCCCGATGAGGAACTGCACAACGACGTCAAGCTGCCGGAAGACAAGGAGAGCGAACGGCGCATCATCGAGGTGCTGCGCCGTCATCTTCCCGGACATGCGATCTATTCCGAAGAGATCGGCATGGTGGAGGGCGACGAGGAATACCTCTGGATCGTCGACCCGCTGGACGGCACCAACAATTACTTTATCGGCTTTCCCTACTTCTCCGTCTCGATCGCCCTGCAGCACAGGGGCGAAGTCGTGCTGGGAGTGGTGTACAACCCGGTGGCCGGCCAGATGTTTTGGGCGGAAAAGGGCAACGGGGCGTTTTTAAACGGCAGACGACTCGCCGTCAACGAGCGGGACGATTTGACGAGAGCGGTCGGCACGTACATTCGCGGCCGCAACACGGTGACCAAGGAGGAAGAGTGGGCGTTTACCCGTCCGTTCGCGCTGAACACCAAGCGGCTGATGCGCAACATCGCTCCCGCCCTGGACTGGTGTCTCCTGGCAAACGGATGGCTGGACTACATCGTCATGCAGCGCTCCGGCATCATGGATGTGGCCGCCGGCATCCTGATTGCCCAAGAGGCGGGGGCGATCATAACCGATTGGGAAGGGAACCCGTACCGGCACGCGTCGTTCAGCGCTGATCATTTCCCATCGCTGGTGGCCAGCAACGGCCGGATTCACGAGCGGATATGCGGTTTGATTGGCGGATAGGCGGCGCTGATCAGCTACTAGGTGCGCAAAAGAAAAAGCTGAACAGGGCGGCGGATTCATGGAGACGATCGGGAATCGGCTGCCGGCCGGTAAAGTGTTGAATGGTTGTGACAAAACGCCGTGTGTGTATAGGCTTCTGCGAACAAAGCATGCGGTGCCGTTCGCGTTGGGCCATGCATGCCCGGTCTTTTTTTGTTGACGGCCGGAACGAATGACACTATAATTCCAAGTAACTATATAGGAATTATACATCATTGAGAAAGGGGGATTTGCATGACCGATGCGGCCGTGCTGGTCATCGCCCACGGCTCGCCCGACCCTCATTGGATGGAACGGGTGGAAGAAGCGGTCCGTCCCTACTGCCGCCAGATGTTGATTCGAGTCGCCTACTTGGACGGGGTGGAGGGGCGTGGCATTGCCGATGAGGTAGAGCGTCTGGAGCGGGCAGGGGTGGAAACGATCGCCGCCGTGCCGCTGTTTGTCACCGCCGGGAGCACCCACGTCAGCGAAATCAGGGGGATGCTCGGGCTGGAGCCGGATGCCATAACGCCAAACGTCAAGCCTGTCGCCACGCGGGCTCGGTTTCTCTGGTGTCAGCCGCTGGAGGACCATCCGCTGGTGGAGCAGATCGTCTGCGAGCGGCTGCGGGCTCTGTCCGTCGATCCTCACCGCGAAGCGCTCCTGCTCGTCGGACACGGTAGCGACCTGCCAGGGTATCGGGAACGCTGGGAGCGCCTTTTGCACCGCTTGACGTTCCGCCTGCAAAACCGCTTTTACTTCTCTGCCGCGGGCTATGCCACGCTGCGGCCGGATACGGTCGCGACCCGCGCCCGGCAGCTTGCATCCTGCGGGGAGCTGGTCGTGCTGCCGCTGTTTGTCAGCCAGGGGTATTTTACCCGCCGTGCTCTGCCGGAGCGGCTGGCAGGGGTGTCCTACCGGTACGACGGCAGCGCGTATCTGCCTCACCCGCTGATTGGCGAATGGATCGTACAGTCGGCAAAGACGGCGTTTTTGTTGGACTATCAAACGCAAAGGAGCGTGATTGGCGATGGCCAAGCAACGTAAATGGAAATGGGCGGATGATCCCAATCTGAACAAAGTGGAGCTGACCAAGCTGGAAAAAGACGGGTTGGACGTGATCGAGACAATTATCAACACCTATTCCAAGCAGGGGTACGACTCCATCGAAGCATCCGATTTCGACCGGTTCAAGTGGGCGGGCGTCTACCAACAACGGCCCAAAGAAGGCTATTTCATGATGCGGGTGCGCATTCCTGGCGGGATTTTGACCAGTGAACAGGCCCGTGTGCTGGCCGGCATCGCCCGCGATTACGGCCGCGATCTCGTAGATGTGACGACGCGGCAGGCCATTCAATTTCACTGGCTGACGGTGGAGTCGCTCGCCGACATCTTCGAACGGCTGGGCGCCGTTGGTCTTTCCTCGTTTGAAGCGTGCGGCGACTGTCCGCGGACGATCATGGGCAACCCGCTCGCCGGCATCGATCCGCATGAAGTGATTGACACGCGTCCGATCGTCAAAAAATTGGAGCAATTCTTTTTGCTCAATCGGGATTTTTCCAACCTGCCGCGCAAGTACAAGATGTCGATCTCGGCCAACGTGTACAATGCGGCTCACGCGCAAATCAACGACCTGGCGTTTACCCCGGCGAAAAAGACGATCGGTGGAGAAGAGGTGATCGGCTTCCACGTCTGGGTCGGCGGCGGCCTGTCGGCCAAACCGTACCTGGCGCAGCAGTTGGATGTCTTCGTCCGCCCGGAAGAGGTGGTCAAGGTGGCGGCCGGCGTCACCACGCTGTTCCGCGACTACGGTTACCGGTACAAACGGACCCATGCCCGGCTCAAGTTCCTGGTCGCCGACTGGGGAGCGGAGCGGTTCAAGGAAGAGCTGCTGAAGCTGACCGGCGAACTGGAGACGAGAGGAGAAGACCTGCTGAAGGGCTGGAACGCCGGTTACTTTTACGGCATTCACGAGCAGCGGCAGAAAGGCTTTTACTACGCCGGGCTGTCGGTGCCCATCGGCCGCATGAACGCGGATGAACTGCTGGAACTGGCCCGGCTGGCGGACGAGTACGGCGACGGAACGATTGGCACCTGCAACACGCAAAACGTGCTGATCCGCAACATTCCGGCGGAAAAAGTGGAGGCGTTCCGGGCTGAGCCGATCGTGGTCAACCGGTTCAAGCTGGAGCCCAACACGTTTGTCGGGTATGCCGTCTCCTGCACGGGGATCGAATACTGCAACCTGGCGATCGTGGAGACCAAGGAACGGATGCGGGCGCTGGCGGAGTACCTGGATGCGACCGTGCCGCTGGATACACCGCTGCGCATCCACATGGTGGGGTGTCCCAACTCGTGCGGCCAGCGGCAGATCGCCGACATCGGTCTGCAAGGGGCATTGGTGAAAACGCCGGAGGGCATGGTTGACGCCTTTGACGTCCACGTCGGCGGCACGCTGGAGGACCCCCGTTTTAACCAAAAGCTGAAGGCGCGCATTACCGCCGACAAACTGGGACCGTTCCTGGCACAGCTCATCACCGCCTACAAGAACGAGCGGCTGGAAGGGGAGCCGTACTGGCGTTACGTGGAACGCGTCGGCATCGAGGAGATTCAGCGGCAGGTGGACGAGATTTTGCAGACAGCGTAAGCGGTGCCGAGGAGGAGACGAGATGGCGGAAGAGCAAGCGGAAACGTTTTTGTACAAATTGGAAGCGGAACTGGCGGACCGGCTGTTGACGATCGTGGTTGTCGCACAGTCGGACGAACGGGCGTTTAGCGCAGCGGAGAACAACATTCTCCGGCACACGGTGGCGCCGCCGCAGATCAAACAGCTCAGCCTGGTGGAAAAAAAGCCGTTGGGGCGGCAGGGCGTGGGCTATGTGATTGAAACGGCGCAGTTTTGACAGGCAAAGGCGCGGCGGTTGCGGCCCGCCGCGTTTTGAGGGAGCAGTGATCAGCGGCGCGCCTTGCCGCGTCAGACAAGGAACGGGTACAGCTAGGAGGGCGGTTGATGAAAAAGACAGGCAGCGTCATGTTTGTGGGGGCTGGCCCGGGTGATCCCAAGCTGCTCACGATTAAAGGCAAGGAGGCGATCAAACGGGCGGATGTGGTCGTGTACGACCGGCTGGCCAATCCGCTGCTGCTCGCCCACGCCAAACCAGACGTCCGGCTGATCTACGTCGGCAAGGAAGCGGATCGTCACTCGCTTCCCCAGGAGGAAATAAACCGGCTGCTCGTACGGGAAGCGCAGCAGGGCAGCCTGGTCGTCAGGCTGAAAGGCGGCGATCCGAGCATTTTCGGTCGGGTTGGCGAGGAGGCGGAAGTGTGCCGGCAGGCAGGGATTCCGTTTGAGATCGTGCCTGGCATCACTTCGGGCGTGGCAGCTCCGCTGTACGCGGGGATTCCGCTGACGCACCGGGAGTACAACTCGGCAGTAGCGTTTCTCACCGGCCATCAGTGCGAGCAAAACGCGGGCAGGGAGTTGGACTGGGCGGCGCTGGCCGCGATGGAAACGCTGGTGATTTACATGGGCGTTAAAAACTTGCCGCACATCCGGGAGCGCCTGCTGGCGCACGGCAAACCGGCCGATACGCCGGTTGCAATGGTGCGTTGGGGCACGCTCAGCGAGCAGCAGACGCTGGTCGGTCCGCTCTCCACCATCGATCGGCAGGCGGCGGAGGCGAAGTTTCACGCGCCGGCGATCATCGTCATCGGCGAGGTGGTCAGACTGCGCGATACACTCGAGTGGTACGAAACAAAGCCGCTGTTCGGCTTGACGGTGGCCGCGGCCGCCGGCGATCCGGAGCAGGAAGACCGTTTGTTGGCGGAGTTGGAATCGCTGGGGGCCGACGTCCTGCCGGTGGCAGTCGAAGCGCGGGCAGCGGAGGCTGATGCAGACGCGGAACGCCTGACCGATGAGCTTCTGGCATGCCGGTGGCTGGTATTTGCCGACGAGCGGCAGGTGGACTTCTTTTTTCGCACGCTTCGTGAACGGCGGATCGATCTTCGCCGGATCAAGGCCCGGATTGCTGCACGCGGCGAGCGGACTGCCCAGGCGCTCGAAAGCCGGGGGTTGCCGGCAGAGCGGCTGTTTGCCGCAGACGAACCGCTTGCCGCCGTCTCCCAAAACCTGCCGCTCGACCAGGGAGACCGGGTGCTGTGCCTGAGCGGCGGACCGAGCGGGATCGCTGCGTCTGCGGACGGGGTGGTTTGGCGCACGGCTTCCGCAGGCCGGCTGGCATGGGTCGACACCCATCCTGCTGCCCCGCTGCTGCGGGCCCGGCGATTTGACTGGCTGGCTGCGGATGATCCGTACCATCTGGAGGCGCTGGCGCAGTTTGCCGGGGAAGAGTGGCAGAATCAGCCGCTGCTCTGTGTCGGTGAAGAGACGGCTGCCCGTGCCCGTTCCATGGGCTGGAGGCAGGCAGTGTCATGTGAGCGGGGAGCAGCGTGCGTCGTGAGAGCAGTTCGTTCAACGAACAAGGAGGAGGCATATGAACTGGAATTATGAATCGGTGACGGATGCCGAGCTCGCCAAGGTCAACCGGGAGATGGAGGGCAAAGACGCGCTGGACGTGATCAAGTGGGCGTACGGCACGTTCGGCGATGACCTCGTGTACGCCTGCAGCTTTGGCGCGGAAGGCATCGTGCTGCTTGACCTGATCAGCAAGGTGAAGCCGGATGCTTCCGTTTTTTTCCTCGACACCCATCTTCATTTTGCCGAAACGTACGACCTGATCAAACGGGTCCGGGAGCGCTTCCCAACGTTGAAGATCACGATCAAGGAACCGGCGCTTTCCTTGGCCGAACAGGCGGCCGCTTACGGGGAGGCGCTGTGGGAGCGGCAGCCCGACCAGTGCTGTCACCTGCGCAAGGTGGAGCCGTTGGCGTCAGTGCTGGAGGGGGCGGTCGCCTGGTTGTCCGGTCTGCGGCGGGAACAGTCGCCGACGCGGGCCCACGTCCAATACATCAACCGTGACGATCGCTTCCGTTCGCTCAAGGTGTGTCCGCTGATTCACTGGACGTGGGAGGAGGTATGGCTGTATATCCGCACGTTTGACCTGCCGTACAATCCGCTGCACGACCAGGGATACCCGAGCATCGGATGCGCTCCCTGTACGCGCGCGGTTCGGGAAGGCGAGGATGCGCGTGCAGGCCGCTGGGCCAATACGGGCAAGACGGAATGCGGCCTGCACGTCGCGCCCGCTTCGGCAACTCGATCGAATCCAAAGGAGTGAAGAACCATGACAACAAGCCAACCACACGGCGGCACACTGATCAACCGGTTCAATCCGGAAGCAGACCTCACGCTGGCAGTGCGCGAGGTGGAACTGGATGCGTTTGCGCTGGCCGACCTGGAGTTGATAGCCATCGGGGCGTACAGCCCGCTCACCGGCTTTATGGAGCGGGGGGATTATGAATCGGTCGTAGAGCGGATGCGGCTTGCCAACGGGCTGGTGTGGAGCATTCCCGTCACGCTGCCCGTTGCGGAAGAGGATGCGGCCGGACTGAAGGTCGGCGATTCCGTGCGGCTGTCGCACCAAGGAACCGTATACGGCCTCTTGGAAGTGCGCGATATCTACCGTCCGGACAAACAGGTGGAAGCCCGTCAGGTGTACGGCACCGACGAAATCAAACACCCGGGGGTAAAAAAGCTGCTGGAGCGTCCGAATGTGTATCTCGGCGGTCCGATTACACTGGTGAAACGGCCTGACAAAGGCGTGTTCGCCGCTCATACCCTTGACCCGGCCGAGACCAGAAAGCGGTTTGCCGAGCGGGGCTGGAAGACCGTGGTCGGCTTCCAGACGCGCAATCCCGTTCACCGTGCGCACGAGTACATCCAAAAGTCGGCATTGGAAATCGTCGACGGCCTGCTCCTCCATCCGCTGGTCGGCGAGACAAAGGCGGATGACATCCCTGCCGTCGTCCGCATGGAAAGTTACCAGGTGCTGCTGCGCCACTACTATCCGCCTGAACGCGTGCAGCTCGCCGTGTTTCCCGCCGCAATGCGGTACGCTGGACCGCGCGAGGCGATCTTTCACGCGATGGTGCGAAAAAACTACGGCTGCACCCACTTTATCGTCGGCCGGGATCATGCCGGTGTAGGGAATTACTACGGCACGTACGACGCGCAGCGCATCTTTCTGAACTTCACGCCGGAAGAACTGGGCATTACGCCGCTGTTCTTTGAAAACAGCTTCTACTGCCGTGCCTGCGGCAGCATGGCCTCCAGCAAGACCTGCCCGCACGGAGCAGAACATCATGTGGCGTTGTCCGGCACCAAGGTGCGGGAGATGCTCTCCCGCGGAGAAGCGCCGCCGCCGGAGTTCAGCCGTCCGGAAGTCGCCAAGGTCCTGATCGAAGGACTGCAGGCGCTGTCCGTCTGACAGAGGGGAGGAAATGCGATGAGCAAAGCGAACGCCCATGTGGTTTGGCATCCGACGACAGTGACGAAGGCGGACCGCCAACGGCAAAACGGCCACAAAAGCTGTATCCTCTGGTTTACGGGACTGTCCGGCGCGGGCAAATCGACGCTGGCCAACGCCGTGGATCAGCAGCTCCACGAGCGCGGTCTGAAGAGTTACGTGCTGGACGGCGACAACATTCGGCACGGCCTGAATCGCGGGCTGGGGTTCAGCCCGGCTGACCGCAAGGAAAACATCCGGCGGATCGCCGAAGTGGCCAAGCTGTTCGTCGACGCCGGCGTGATCGTGCTGACGGCCTTTATCTCCCCGTTTCGCGAGGACCGCGAGTTGGCGAGGGGACTGGTGGAGCCGGACGAATTTGTGGAGATTTACGTCAAATGTCCGCTGGAGGAGTGCGAACGGCGCGATCCAAAAGGCTTGTACCGGAAGGCGAGAAGCGGAGAAATTGCCGAGTTTACCGGCATCACGTCTCCCTACGAAGAGCCGCTCTCCCCGGAGCTGATCGTGGAAAGCGGCACGCAGTCGGTAGAGGAGTCGGTCCAGATCGTCCTGCGCTATCTGGAAGAGCGGGGGATCATTCCGGCAAGCCGGTAGGCTGATTATAAAATATAATGAAAAAACAGGCATGGCGTTTTCGGCGCCATGCCTGTCATACGTTATCCGCTTACTTTTTCGTCTCCTGTTCCATTGCCTTGAACTGCTCCAGGGCCTGGTGCTCTTCCAGCGCTTTTTCTGCGAACACGCGCAGGAAGCCTTTTTCACGGAATGCGTCGAGCGCTTTTTTGTCTTGTTTCAGCTGGTCGAGCGTTACAGCGGCGTCTTTGGACGGAACGTCATACTTGGTCGCTTTGTTGAAGTTGTAGCTGTACTGATCCGATTCCAGCCCGATGGTCAGCGGCTGTTTCATTTCCGGAACCTGGAAGGTAACGTTCAGCGTGCTCTTTTGACGAACCGGCAGTTTTTCTTCGGTGATGTAGAAGTCCATGTTCAACGTCACGCCATGGAAGCCATTTTGTTTAGCCTTTTCCAGAAGTTGTTCCGGTGTCTGCTTTTTGCCCTCGGTATCCAGCCATTGCTTGGCTTTTGCCAGACCGGCGGTTACCATCGCTTCGGCGACTGCGCGTTTTTCCGCTTCGCTGGTTTTCTTTTCCGGGTTGAGCAGTTCTTCATTCAGGCTGTTGGAGAGCACCATCATTTCGATGGCGAACTTTTTGACCTCCTGGTTGGTTACCGCGTCGTTGGCGGTGTAGAAGAACATGTTGATCAGTTCTTTGGCGTCAAGATTCACGGCTACGTGGGTTGCCTTTACCTTTTCGCCGTTGGGCAGCTGCACGGTTTCGGTGCCCAGGTTTTTCGCATTGGACAGCTTGTAGCCGTATGTAGCGAAGTACTTCTTCATGAAGTCAATCGCCAGTTTGTTCATCTTGTCCTGATACTCTTTGATTTTGGCGGCATCCACTTTGACGTTTTCGCCAAGAGCAGCCGCGTTGATCACGTTGGTGTCAAACAGCAGGTACTTTTGATCCAGCGGCGTTTTTGCAAACAACTTGCCGTCGTTGATCACCACTTCCAGCGCGGCTTTTTTGTCGCCGGTCCAGAACTGTTTTTCGCGAAGCAGTTTGTCGTCGTTCACTTCCACATTGAACTTCATGTTTTTCGTGTCAAGCACTGTGCCTTTCACGGTTACGCCTGCTTGTACAGCGGCCAGGATTGCAGCAGATTCCTTGTCCTGCTGCTGTTTTCCAAGGGCGGCCGGCAGCTTGTCAATGTCGCCGGTCAATTTGATTGTTCCTTCAAAGTCGTAGTTATGTTTCTCCAGCGATGCCACCATGGCGTCACGCACGAGCGATGCTTCACCGGCGCAGCCGGTCAGCAGCAGCATCAGGGCGAGAAGCAGGGCACTGCCCTTTTTCCACATGTTTCTCATCCTCCCTTAGATTGTCTTTTCATTCCCAATATCTACTACGTTTTATGAAAAAAAAGGTTGCGGAATTTTAGAAAAAAACATTGGGCGTAAAAACCAGCGGATGATTCATGCTAATATGAAAGAGAAAATCACTCGATACAAAAGGTAGGTAATGAAAGAAAGGAACGTTGCAACATGTGGTCGTGGCTGCAAAAGATGATCCGATATGTGCTGGGAGAAGAAGAGCAGGAGCGAGAGCTGGAGCGTGAAACCGTCCGTTATCGCCCGCCTGCCGGACCAGCCGCCGGTCAACTCCGGGCAAAGACAAAGAACATTTACCCGAAACAGCGGGGCGACGAGCAGGAACCGGAGTTTCCGAGAAGGGAGAGGCAACGCCATTTTCGCTTTCCCGTGATCTCGGACGAGGAGCTTCACCGGCCGAAGAAGAGAGAGCCGGTGGAGATGGACAAGCCCGGGCGGGGTGACAGTGTGTACTCAGGGCCTGATCTGGTCTTTCGCAGCGGCTCATCCGCCCGCAGCATCGCCGACGGTATGAAGGCCGGCGAACAAGTGAAGCCGGAAGTGATTCAAGAGAAGCGGGGGGCTGAGCATACCCCGCGCAAAATAGATCGCGTTAAAACAGAAACGGTCCGACGTGAGGAGAGAAAAGCCGAGCCGTTGCGCCCGGCGGGGGCTGCTGCGGAAAAACGTACATATAAGCCGTCGGAGTTCATCTCCCCGGTATACGGAAAAATGACGCCGTCCACGCGGGAGACGGAGCACCGGATTCACACGACGTCCGGGATCTTCTACGCCGGAGCGGACAACAAGCGGGAATTTGTAAACACGGAGGAGGCTGCGGACCGTCCCGAGTTGACGGCTAAAGCGGAGACAGACGCTGTTTCGGCGGAACTGCAGCCGAATGAACCGGCGGCAGAGACGGCTGCAACGCTCCCGTGGACCAAACAGGAAGTGCCCGCAGCAAAGAACGGTACGGATGCGGGGGAAGCTGCTGAAGCACGGGACGTTTCGGAGGTACAAGCAGAATCGGCGGCCTCCGATGAGCTGACAACACGTGATGTGGTGTTCAATAACACGGCAGCAGCCGAGGCTGTGATGAATACGGAGACGGTGTCCGAGACGGCGCATGAGATGGAACCGGGGCCGGAGACAAAGATGGTGCCGGAGACAGACGCGGTACTTGAGACAGAGTTGGTGGCAGAGACAGAAACATTGCCTGAAACAGAGACGGTGCTGGAAACAGAGACGACGCCGTCGGAAAAATCAGAGGCGCCGATGGATGTCGCGTGCGAATCGCCGGCAGTGCCCGCCCAAACAGCGGACGAAGATGCAGACGAGGTGCCGACAGAACCGGGAGAAACGCAGGCGCCAGCGCTGTCGGACGAATCGGCGGCCAAGCCGCTCTCCCCTGCATGGGAGGCGTCCGCTCCCGAATCGACTGCTTGCGACCTTGCGGAACAGCCTCAAGCCGCCGAGTTGGAAGCTGCTGCAGGATGGACAGTCCGGGAACAGGAGATGAGCGCAAAAGAAATTGCCGCCTCTGCCGCCGTGCAGGAAAGGGCATCGTCGGCTGCAGGAACTGCGGAACCGTCTTACGAGCTGCCGTCGCTCGATCTGCTCGACCCCTGCCCGCCGATGAGCGAAGACGACGACGAACACACGCAGATTCAAAAAATGCTTTTGGAGGAGACGCTGGCCAATTTCAACGTCAACGCCCAGGTGGTGGGCATCGTCAAGGGGCCGTCCGTCACGCGTTTTGAACTGCAGCCGGCGCCTGGGGTCAAGGTGAACAAAATCACCAGCCTCATTGACGACATCAAGCTGAACCTGGCGGCCAAGGACATCCGCATCGAGGCGCCGATCCCCGGCCGCAACGCCGTCGGGATTGAGGTCCCCAACCTGACCAGTCAGCCGGTCCTGATCAGCCGGATCATCGGCTCGGCGAAATTCCGCGAGCATCCGTCACCGCTGGCCGTGGCGCTCGGCATGGACATTGGCGGGGAGCCGATCGTCGCCGACATCAAGAAGATGCCGCACGGACTGATCGCGGGTGCCACCGGCTCGGGGAAAAGCGTCTGCATCAACTCGATCATCGTCAGCCTCTTGTACAAGGCGACGCCGGAACAAGTGCGGCTGCTGTTGATCGACCCGAAAATGGTGGAACTGGCTCCGTACAACCATCTGCCCCATCTGGTGACGCCAGTGGTGACAGACGCCAAGCAGGCGACAGCCGCCCTGAAGTGGGCGGTGGAGGAGATGGAAAAACGCTATGCGCTCTTCGTCGACGCGGGTGCGCGTGACATCGAACGTTATAATCAGACCGTCGACCAGCCGCTGCCGTACATCGTAATCGTGATCGATGAATTGGCCGACCTGATGATGGTCTCGCCGCAGGATGTGGAGGAATGCATTATTCGCATTGCGCAAAAGGCGCGGGCTTGCGGCATTCACCTGCTGCTGGCCACGCAGCGGCCGTCCGTGGACGTGATCACGGGCAACATCAAAGCCAACGTGCCCACCCGTCTCGCCTTTGCCGTTTTTTCACAGGTGGATTCCCGCACCATCCTCGACCAGTCGGGCGCGGAGCGGCTGCTGGGACGGGGCGACATGCTCTTTTTGGAGAGCGGGGTCACTCCTGTTCGCCTGCAGGGGAACTACGTCTCGGACGACGAAATCGAGCGGATCACGCGCGCGATCAAACAGCAGCGAAAGCCGTCTTACCTGTTTAGCAAAGAGGAACTGGAGCAGCAGGTCCAGTCGTACGACATGGGCGACGATCCGCTGTACCACGAGGCGCTGCTCTTTGTCGCGGAACAGGGACAGGCTTCCGCCTCTGCCCTGCAGCGCCGCTTCCGCATCGGGTACAACCGGGCGGCCCGCCTGATCGAGATGATGGAGGCGGACGGCTACGTCGCCGGTCAGAACGGCGGCAAGCCCCGCGCCGTGCTGATCACCCGCGAGGACGCGGAGGCGCTGGCAGAAGGATCGTCACTGTTCTAGCATATCAGGAATGCTGCAAAGGTCTTGCCGATTGGGCAAGGCCTCAGCGTGTAGACAATGTTCGCGGCGCATGGGAGATCGGGCCCGCTCGCTCGCTTGACGCCCAGCACAGAAGCGGATGAAGTCCGCTCCAAAACGCGACGCGGGCAGGGGACAAACATCTGGGTGTTTCGATGAAGTGAGACTTGTGTCCCCTGTTGGTCCCCGCGTCATCGTTTTTCCGCTGAGCCGGTCGTCAAAGGAGCTCGCTTGGCCCATCTCTCCATGCGATGTACGTTGTCTACAGTTTCGGTTGATGAATGGTCAGGCCTTTCGGCCTGGAAATCATTTTCTTATGGACGCTTATACAATGAACCGTTTGTCTTCAGTCTGAGGTCTTGCCGATTGAGCAAGGCCTTTTTTACGCTTGCGGGGACAGCCAGGTCGTGAGTGTGCACAAACAGACAGACAGATCTTGCTGAAACCCCCATTGTCGTTTTATTCTGAAAAATATCACGAAAAGAAACGGAGGTACGCACATGGACCCGCTGAAAAAGAAGTACCAACCGATTGACGAACAGATTGTCCTGTTCAATGACGAGTATTACCTGAGTGTGCAAAGGCTTGACGTGTCGGAATTGGACGCGAACGCGAGAGAGTCGCTGTTCAACCATCTGTTTGCATTTGACAGCAGTGATATCGAACTGGAGATTGACATTTCCGAGGAGCAGCGGGGGGTCTGGTACCTGCAGCTGCTCGTGCCGCACGTGTTGACGCTGCCGGATGCGGCGCGTAAACGGCTGGAGAGAGGGACAAAACAGCTTGTCAGCCATCTGATGCAGCAGCCGCATCATCCGGCGTCCAGCGGGGTGGGCGGAGACGATCTGCTTTGGTATGTGCGGCGCTACAACCCCGATGTGGAGGTAATCGCTTGACGGTTGTCCGGGGAAATTCACGGGGATTTCGCGGGCTGCCGTGAAGGGGAGAGGGGGAGCGAGCTGGCCCGGTTAATTTGCAGCCGAGTTTGTGCTATCATACGTGGTAGACAAACTTGTACGAAAGGCGGGCTGCTTGTGAAGCTCAAAGAGATTTGGGATTGGATTAGTTCCATCGTCTTCGCGGCATTGCTGGCGCTGGTTCTGGGCGTCTTCGTTTTCCAACCGTTCAAGGTGGAAGGCCACTCCATGGACCCGACGCTGCATGATCAGCAGAGGATCTACGTGTCCAAACTCTCCCACACCTTTTCGTACCTGCCAGATTACGGCGACATCGTCGTGATCGACAGCCGTGTAAACCGAGAGCGCACAATCCGGGATGACCTGATGAACCATCCGTTGATTCACCTGATGCTGGGCAATCAAAAGGAAGATTTCATGTACGTCAAGCGCGTAATCGGCAAACCGGGCGACGTCCTGGAATTTAAGAATCACCAGGTGTACCGCAACGGCAAGCCGCTGGACGAACCGTACATCAAGGAGACAGCCCAGTACGACGGCTTGGAAAAAGTCGTCGTGCCCGACAACCACATCTTCGTGATGGGGGACAACCGCAACAACAGCCGGGACAGTCGGGACATCGGCTTTATTCCGCTCGACCACGTGATTGGCACCAAATTGGAATGGCCGTTCTGAAGGCGGATTTGAAGGCGGATTGACAAGCGGCCGCACTGCTGCATTCGATGGTCATGGAGAAGCGAACGACGAAAACGGAAGCGGCCCCAGATAGGGGACTTGCTTCCGTTTCGTGTTTTTCAGCCGCACGTGTGCGGTAAACGCCGCCGCATGAGCACGAGTGGCGGGCGCGATCACATAATCCTATCAAGATTGGAGGATTTTATTGTGAAACAGCTGAAGAAAGTTTTCACAATGGCCATTCTGTCCCTGTTTGTAATCACGGGTTGCACGCCGGATCATCGTGATGCTTCTTTGCACATTACCAGCAGGGAAGGAGAAACCGTGACAGCAATAACAAACGTAGACGATGCCGTAAAGGCTTCTGACCATGTCGTGATTGGCGAAGTAGTGGATGAAGCGAAATTCAGCAGCACCAACACCTACCGATACACTGTCGCTGTGAAAACGGAATTGAAAGGGAATGTAAACGCGAAGTCAATTGATGTGTATGAAGCGAAAGATGCGTTGAAAAAAGGGAAAGAGTATTTGTTGTTTCTGGAATACTGGGAACATGAGCTGTATCCCCGGCCTGTCTATACGCCGATCGGAGAGGAGACGATCATTGAAATCGACAAGAATCAATTACGTGGCAATGAAAACATTGTGATGAACAGAAAGAAAGACGACATGGTGACCTACATTCAAAATTCTCCGGAGGCAAAGCGGCTGACGAAAAAGAACGTTCACATCGTAGAGAAGGCGAGCAGTACGGAAGAATTGATAGATCAGTCCGATTTTGTGCTTCATGTCATGCCTGTGGAAATCGTGCATGAAAACGAGTATGTAAAGACCGTTACGGCAGACATTTTGCAAGCGTACAAAGGAGAGCTCGACCAGGACAGTGCCATCATCAATTTGCCGGCTGATGTGGAGGTAGGCAAGGAATACCTGGTGTTCTTGAAGGGAGAAAAGGATTTCCGGCTGACGACTAGACAGGGAAGTGTCATCTCCAAAGACCATGAATCACAATGGAACGTTGTATTGAACAGCATCAACAAATAGATATTGAAAAGACCACCTTGACGTCAGGTGGTCTTTTTTGCTGCACGGACGAGGATGGTGCTGCCCAATGCAGCGAACGATTTTTTATGAGGTTGCGCGGGCGGCCGCGGCGGACAGCTTGAGCTGTCTGCGCTGATAAAGGTTGTTGGCGATCAGCGCCGCGATGATCAGGAGCGTTCCCCCCACATCAAACAGGGTGAGGCGGTACCCCTGCATCACGGAGATGACAAAGGTGGTGACGGGCACGAAGTTGATAAACAGGATGCCGTTGATTGGCGTCAACAGCTTCACGCCCGCATTCCAACTGACCAGTGCCAGCACGCCGGCGACCAGGATCATGAAGCCAAGCTCGGGGCCGGCCGACCAGATCGACGGCAGCGCAGGGACGGACAACATGCCGAAAGCAGACAGCACGAGAACGATTGCAAGCGAAGTGGCGGTGCCCAGCACGCAGCTCAGTGTGGAGTAGCGGAGTACGGACCACTCGGCGAAAACATTGCCGCCAATCGTGTAGATGACCCAGCCCAGGACGCCGACAAAAATCACGAGAACCGGAAACAGCCGGTCGGTTCCCAGGAGAAATGCGTGCAAATCCCCTTTGGTAATCACCAGAAAGCAGCCGACCAGGGCCACCGCGATGCAGCCGACAGTAAACGGCGCCGGCTGCTTCCGGCTCCAGATCCACAGCACCAGCACCGAAATCATCGGCATCAGCGCTTCCATCACCGAAGCGAGAATCACGCCCGACGTGCCCAATTGGTTTTGGCCCCAAAAGATTAACAGGTTGTAGACGGTAAACGCCATCGTGCCGAAAAACCAGAGCGATGCGCCGCGGCCGTCAAAGCGAAGCGCCCGCCCGCCTTCCTTCAGCCACAAGAGGACCAACAGGATGACGGAGACGGCGGAGTAGCGGATGACGGAAAAGAAAAACGGATCGAGATGAGCAAACGCGCTTTCGGCCACGGGAAACATTGCCCCCCATGCGACGCTCGCGATCAGGCACAAAAATGCCCCTTTGAGAATGTGGTTGGTATTCATGTTGCTGTGATTGCCTGCCTTTCCATTGCTTTGACTCATTCACGATCTCCATCATATTCCGGAATTTTTATCATGTAAAACGATTGAAAATGATTGTACTCATCATTATGATTGATACCAGAGTGGAAGAGAGAGGAAGGGGGAGGAGCGGCGTGGAACTGAGTGATCTGCGCATTTTTCAAACCGTCGCTCAACACGGCAGCGTCAGCCGGGCGGCCCGGGCGCTTAATTACGTGCAGTCCAACGTGACGGCGCGCATTCAGCATATGGAGCGAAAGCTGGGAACGCCCTTGTTTTATCGGCATTCGCGAGGGGTGACGCTGAATCCCGAGGGCAGAAAGCTGCTTTCTTACGCGCAGAAGATTTTGGCGATGATGGACGAGATGGAAAAGGCGTTTCAGGACGAGGAGAATCCGTCCGGCCCGCTGTTGATCGGCTCTGTCGAGACGGTCTCCGGCTTGCCGGCGATCCTGTCTGTCTACTGCGGTCGGTATCCGCGCGTCGATCTGTCGCTGGTAACCGGGGTGACGGAACACCTGGTGAACGATGTGCTGGCCTATGAGTTGGACGGCGCGTTTGTCAGCGGACCGATCGAGCATCCGGAGATTGCCCAGGAGCTGTTGACGGAAGAAGAGCTGGTCCTGATCGCGAGCGGCGACGGTGCTTCCCATACACTTGACGAATGCAAATCCAGACCGCTGCTCGTGTTTCGCTCCGGCTGCGGCTATCGGGCCCGGCTGGTGCAGTGGCTCGCGGCGGAAGGGATTACACCGTCGCGGATCATGGAGTTTGGCACGCTGGAGACGATTTTGGCCATGGCCGCCTCCGGATTGGGGGTCTCGCTCGTGCCTAGGGCAGCTGTTGCTCACCTGGAGGAGGCGGGACGCATCCGCTGTCATTCCATTCCGCACGAGTTTGGCCGCGTCTCCACGGTGTTCATTCGCCGACGCGACGCGATTTTGTCCAGTTCGATGCGGAAACTGCTTGAGACCATTCGCCAGTTTCGTGACGAAGGGGGCACGGGTACGTCCCAGCCGGAAGCAGCTGCCCGCAGCTGACTGGACGAAACGAACATGGAAGCCCTGAAGAAATAAATAGAAAAACGGCCGGTGGGGGGAATGAAGGGATGAAAGCGATCGTGGTCACGCAGTTTGGCGGACCGGAAACGATGATCTACACGGACGTGGAATTGCCGGAGATCCATTCTGGACAAGTATTAATTCGTGTCGAAAAAACCAGCGTAAATTTTGCTGATATTAAATCGAGGTACGGGAAAAAGGGGACAGGCACGCTCCCGTTCATTCCCGGCCTGGATGCGGTCGGAATTGTCGAGCGGGTGGGGGCCGACGTAAAGCGCGTCAAGGTGGGCCAGCGCGTGATTGCGTTTCCGCAGCACGGATCGTACGCGGAGTATGCGGTCGCGGACGAACAGCTCACCTTTGCACTCCCCGACGAGGTGGATGTGGATACGGCAGCGGCCTGTCCGGTCGTTTCCTTCACATCCTACAAACTGCTCGCCGATGTGGCCAGACTGGAACCGGGCGAAACGGTCCTGATCCATGCCGCGGCAGGCGGCATTGGCACGACGGCGATCCAGTTGGCCAAAATTCTGGGCGCTGGCCTCGTCATCGGGACGGTCGGCAGCGAGGCAAAAGCGGCGGCCGCTCTGGAAGCCGGTGCGGATCACGTCATCTGCTACGAGCGGGAAGACTTTGCGGAAAAGGTAAACCAGCTCACAAACGGGGAAGGGGCCAATGTCATCCTGGATTCGATTTCCGGATGGGTCTCGGAAAAAAGCATGACCTGCCTCGCTCCGTACGGCAGGCTGGTTCACTTCGGAAATGCAGGCGGGGCCGTCGGGACGTTTGCGACAAAAGACTTGCACGCAAGCTGCCGCTCCGTGCTCGGATTCAGCTTCGGCACGACCCGGAAAATGCGTCCCCATCTCTTGCATGATACGGCGGAGCAGGTGTTTCGCCTTCTGGCCGACGGGCGTCTGCGCATCAGGATCGGGAGGCGGTTTCCGCTGGAAGAAGCGGCCAAAGCCCACGAGTGGGTGGAGAGCAGACAAAGCACAGGGAAAGTATTGCTGGAAGTCAGGGGATAGCCATGACAGCCTGTCCCAGACCGGCAGACTCCGATACCCGCTTCGCGTGATGAGCAGCGTGATGTGCGGGGGATTTCGCGTCCCATGTCCCACGTGTCATTGACGCAAACGTTGGACGATTTTGTGTGGTAGTCGAAAGCAGCATGGAAAAGTTGAGCTGGAGGTGTACAGGATGGATAACAAGACGATCTTTAAGGACGTGGTGACCGCCGAGGCGGAGCTGCGTGAACTGTTGGGCGAGCCGAGGGAACTGGTACGGCGCAAGGCGATTGACCGCCTGGACGGGCACTGCCGTGCGTTTATTGCCAAATCGCCGTTTCTCGTGCTGGCCACGGCAGACGCCGCCGGAAACTGCGACGCCTCGCCGCGCGGGGACGGGCCGGGCTTTGTGCACGTGCTGGATGACTTTCACCTGGTCATTCCCGAACGACCCGGCAACCGGCGGATGGACTCGATGCGCAACATCCTGTCCAATCCCCGGGTAGGGGTGATCTTTCTCATCCCGGGTCTGGAAGAGACGCTGCGCGTCAACGGCCGGGCCTGCGTCATCCGGGACGCCGACATTCTGAGCCGGATGGCGGTAAACGGCAAAGTGCCGGCCGTTGGCATCGGGGTGCGGGTGGAGGAGTGCTTCGTCCACTGTGCCAAGGCGTTCAAGCGCTCTGGCCTCTGGCAGCCGGAAGCGTGGCTGGACAGGGAGCAGCTGCCGGCCATGGCCCAGGTGCTGGCCGACCACATTAACATGAACGCCCCAGGGATTACTACCGGCAAGCAAGTGGAGGAAGCGCTGCAGGAGAGCTATACAAAGCGGTTGTACTGATGAAAGGGAAGGCATCCGGTGAGGTCGCCCATCTCCGGATAAAGCGGGTTCCAAACAGTTACCGCCTTTTTTTGGAAGTATGGTTGTGTTACACTATATACGCTTATACATATTGGAAAAGACGGGAGGAGATCCAAATGGCAACGCATATCGGAGACAGCACTGTATTGAACAACGGAGTCAGCATGCCGTGGCTGGGTCTGGGCGTCTACAAGGCAAAAGAAGGGGAAGAAGTGCAGCGGGCGGTTCGCACCGCCATCGAAGTGGGCTACCGCAGCATTGACACGGCGGCCATCTACGAAAACGAGACCGGCGTCGGCACAGCGATCAAGGACAGTGGCATCGCCCGCGATCAGCTGTTCATCACGACCAAGGTGTGGAATGCTGATCAGGGGTACGAGACGACATTGAAGGCGTTTAACGAGAGCATGAAAAAGCTCCGCCTGGAATACCTCGATCTCTATCTGGTGCACTGGCCGGTCAAGGAAAAGTATTTGGAGACGTGGAAGGCGTTGGAGAAGCTCTATCGTGAAGGATACGTGCGGGCGATCGGCGTAAGCAACTTCCAGGTGCACCATCTGGAGGAGCTGCGCAAGGTGAGCGAGATCGTGCCGGCCGTAAACCAGGTGGAGTGCCATCCGCTTCTGACCCAGCGGGAACTGCGCGCATACTGCAAGGAAAACGGCATCCAGCTGGAAGCGTGGAGCCCGTTGATGAAAGGCAATCTGGACCTGCCGCTGCTGACAGAACTGAGTGAGAAGTACAGCAAGACGCCCGCACAGGTCGTCCTGCGCTGGCATTTGCAAAACGGCGTGGTTATCATCCCGAAATCGGTCACGCCGGAGCGCATCCGTCAAAACGCGGACGTATTCGATTTTACGCTGAGCAGCGAAGACATGGAGCGGATCAGCGCGCTGAACCAAAACAAGCGGTTCGGTCCCGACCCCGACAATTTCGATTTCTAACAAGCGCCAGACATTCCCGTACCGATGGACATACACAGGCAGCCGCTTTCAAGGCGGCTGCCTCAGCGTGTAGACAAAGTTCGCGGCGCATGGGAGATCGGGCCCGCTCGCTCGCTTGACGTCCAGCACAGAAGCGGATGAAGTCCGCTCCAAAACGAGACGCGGGCAGGGGACAAACATCTGGGTGTTTCGATGAAGTGAGACTTGTGTCCCCTGTTGGTCCCCGCGTCTTCGTTTTTCCGCTGAGTCGGTCGTCAAAGGAGCTCGCTTGGCCCATCCCTCCATGCGATGCACATTGTCTTCCGCTTCGGTTGATGAATGGGCAGGCCTTCCGGCCTGGAAATCATTTTCTTATGGACACTTATTCAATGAACCGTTTGTCTTCAGTCTGAGGCAGCCGCTTTCAAGGCGGCTGCCTTTTGCTGTTGGGGGCAGTATGGCGGGTCCCCTGCAGGAACGATGCGGCCGTCCATCGTTTTACTGCCTGAAACGGCGCTTTTTTTCGCTTTACGTGTGTCCGCCTTTTTTCTATACTGAAGAGTAGAACCATATTTCATCTAGTGAAACGATCGGTGACATTCCAACATGAAAGCGGGTGAGAACAGATGGAAGAGGCAAAAACGAACGTGCGGGCGGTGGAGCGTGCGCTGGACATCCTGCTCTGTTTCACGGATTCGACTGATCTGGGCCTCAGCGAGATCGCGAGCCGCCTTTCCCTGCATAAAAGTACGGTGCATCGGCTGCTGGCGACCCTGGAAAACAAAGGCTTCCTGATCCGCGACGCACAGACGGAGAAATACCGGCTCGGCTTTCGGATCTGGGAGCTTTCGGCCAATTTGACCCATTCGGATGACCCTGCCACCGTTCTGCTTCCGGAGATGGAGCGTTTGCGCGACCTGGTGGGCGAGACCATCAGTCTGTACGTGCGGGACGGCAACGAGCGGATTCGCATCCAGGCGGTGCAGAGCAACCAGCCGATCCGCCGGGTGGCTCCCATTGGAGCACGCATGCCGCTTTTCGTGGGCGCGTCCAGCAAGGTGCTGGTGGCGTACGCCGAGCCGGAGGTGCTCCAGGCTGTGCTGAACGATCCCAACTGGCCGGACTCGATCGATCGGGAGGCGTACCTGGAGCAGTTGGAGCAGATTCGGGCGCAGGGGTTTGCCACCAGCGTGGAGGAACGGGAATTGGGGGCCGCCGCCGTAGCTGCCCCGATATTTAACCGCAACGGCAAATTGGTGGCAGCCATTGCCGCGTCCGGGCCATCCAACCGGTTGACGCCGGAAAAAATGCGCGAATTTGCCCGTCCGATCATGGAGGCTGCGTACCGGATGGGCAAAATGATGAAATAGCACATTACGAATGGGACCATGTTGAAAATGAACGCTGCGCGCTGTCGGGTACGTCCGGCAGCTTTTTTGTTGCCGAAAAAACAGGCGTCTGTAGGCAAACAGACGCCTGTTTTTTATATGGGATGGTTTTTTCTAAAAAAACAGGCAAGTATTCGCTTGCCTGTCAAACTGTACTTTTAATCATTGAGTTCTGCCTGGAAACCGTTTCCGGTCGGAAAGACCTGCACATTGATAAACCGAAGGTGGAGAAAACGTACATGGAGTGATGGGCCAAGCGAGCTCCTTTGACTACCTGCTCAGCAGAAAAACGAACGAAAGACGCGGGGAAAAACAGGGGGCACAAGTCTCACTTCGTCGAACTACCCAGATGTTTCCCCTTGCCCGCGTCGCGTTTTGAAGCGGACCCTGCCAGCTTCTTTGCTGGTCGTCACGAGAGCGAGCGGGTCAGATCACCCATGTACGGACTTTGACTACAAGCTGAAGGCACTTCATGAAGAAGTGCCTAGAAAGAATTACTTTAGTGAATCAATTGCATCCAATAGATCTGCCTCGTTTATTGAAGGAAGAGCATCGTCCTCTGTGATATTTTCAAATTCAGTGTTATTTGATTTCCAGGAGGCCAACCTGCTGGATTTTTCCGCTTTAAATAGCTGATTTGGCGTGTTGGGTATAAGAATTAATTTATTTAGATTATCGTCGAATTGTCCGTTAAGAAATAAGAGGTATTCTCCTTCGTGGAGGGATTGATATTTAGGTGCAACAATATTCGCCATATCTTTACCATCCTTGCTTTCTACACCGACGAGGCGGTACATCTCGACAGTTTCCCCTTCTTTAATCTCTTGATCGGTGAGGTTGTTATACAACTTGATAACCTGAACATCATAAACATGAAAAACGATTTCACCTACAACTTCTTTTCGATATTCTTTGGGTACTTTACCCTTTATGATTACTTTAGCATCTTTCACAATATCGTCTATCGATGAGAATGTTTTAGCCAATGCAACACTATGATTGCTTGCACTGTTCAGTTCTTTATAGGCTAATCCCGCTCCAACACCTGCAACCATTGCGGCTACAGTCACAGTCGTTATCATTTTTTTCACTGATAACACATCCTTTCAAATTATCGACCGTAGAGTTCGCGAATATTTTTCTTGTCGTAACTTGTTGGTCCGTCTATATCCCAGTCAAATACGTCTGCATAGTCCATAATAGAATCAATTTTTCTACTATCTATATGTGCAAGCCCAAGAACATGACCAAATTCATGGGTAATCATGTTAATAGTGTCATCCTC
>NZ_JAGTPT010000035.1:0-32153 GCF_018195675.1 Brevibacillus sp. NL20B1 | reverse complement strand
GCGTTCCATTTGGGGCAGTTTCTGACACAATTTCGTGCAATCGTTTGCATTGAACTTGTGCGCTGACCGGCAACACTTGCCAAAACAGCTTCAGTTTGCCCCAAGCAGCCGCCCTCTCGACGGGGGCACCGCCAGAATGGGCCGCGGCGACACGTCCGGCAGATTAACCTGTATGTCAGGAAGAAAGAGGGGTACATGGATGAAACGCTTTTTCAGCATTTTTACCGCGATGGCGTTGGCTGGTTCGCTGTTGGCCGGCTGCGGCGGCTCCAGCGAGACAGGCGGTCAGCAGGGAGGGCCGGCGCAGCAAACGAATGGGCCGGTCACGCTTACATTCTGGACGACGATGCGCGAATCAGAGACGGTGGCGCTGAAGGAACTGATCAGCCAGTTTGAACAGGAAAACAAAGAGATCAAGGTAAACCTGGAGCTGATCCCGTTCGGCGAGGCGCAGAATAAGTTTCGCACCGCGGCGCAGGCCGGCAACGGACCGGACGTGATCCGCTCCGAAGTGGCCTGGACGCCGGAGTTTGCCAAAATGGGGCTGCTGGAGCCGCTGGACAGCTACTTTGCGGATCAGGACGACTTCCTGGAGGCGCCGCTTTCCTACAGCAAGTGGAACGGACACGTCTGGAGCGTTCCGGAGGTGACCGACGCGCTGGCTCTCTTGTACAACAAGCGGATGCTGAAAGAGGCCGGGTTCAACGAGCCGCCCCGGACGATGGACGAATTTGCCGCAGCCGCCAAGGCGCTGTCCAACGGCAAAGACAGGTGGGGCTTCTACCACCGCCAGACGGAAGCGTACTTCTCGCTGCCGTTTATCTGGGCGTTTGGCGGGGGGCTGATCGACGACAACCTGCAGGTGCTGATCAACACGCCGGGCGCGGTGAAGGGCATCGAGTTTGCCTTGAAACTGCGCGATCAGGATCACGCGTACCCGAAGGATCTGGACGCGGCCAACAGCTACCAGACCATGAATGAAGCCTTTAAAAAAGGGAGCGCGGCGATGATTTTCAACGGCCCCTGGGCGACATCCGACATCTTCGCCGGGGAAGAGTTCCGCGATCCGAACAACCTGGGGATCGCTCCGATTCCGGCCGGACCGGACGGGCATACCGGCTCTCCCGTGGGCGGGCACAGCCTGGCCATCTACGCCGGTTCCAAATCAAAAGAGGCCGCCTACAAGCTGATCGCTTTCCTCACCAGCAAGGAGAGCCAGGCCAAATTGGCGAGCAAAAACGGCACACTGCCGACGCGTAAATCAGCGTATGAGATGCCGGAGATCAAGGAAAACCGGCTGATCTCCGACTTTAAGGCGGTAATGGAAAGCGCCAAGAACCGGCCGGTCATTCCGGAAGGGGGACAGATTTTCGCCTCGTTCGACCCCGAGATCCAGGCGATCTACAAGGGCGAGAAAAAGCCGCAGGAAGGACTGGACGCGGTTGCCGGCGCGTGGAAAGCGCTGCTGGGACAATAGCGAATGAAAACGAAAACCGTATGAAGGCGCGAGGGAGAATGGCCAATGGGCTTTTCTTCCCTTCGCGCTGTCGAAGGACGTTGTTGGAAAAGGGGGCGTGATGGTTGACAATACGCAGCAACAAGTGGATCGCCTGGCTGTTTCTCACGCCTGTGCTTGTGGTGATGGCGCTATTGGTGTTTTATCCGCTGGTGCAGGGAATCATCTACAGCTTTACTGACATGAACCAGTACAACATGGGCAGTAAATTTGCCCCGCCCAGTTGGACGTTTGTCGGACTGGACAACTACGTCGATTTGTTTGCCTCGTTTTTCAAGCCCGATTCAGTGTTTCGCGACGTGATTGTGCAGACGCTGGTCTGGACGTTTGTCAATGTCTTTTTCCATTTCGTCATCGGGTTGGGGCTGGCGCTTCTGCTGAACCGCAACATCAAAGGACGCGGCATCTACCGCATGCTGCTGATGGTTCCGTGGGCGGTGCCGTCGTTTGTCTCCGCCTTTTCCTGGACGTGGATGTACAACCAAACGTACGGCTTGTTCAACATCATCCTGCAAAAGCTGGGATTCTCACCGATTCCCTGGCTGGGCGACAGTTTTTGGGCGATGGTCTCGGTGATCATGGTCAACGTCTGGGTGGGCGTACCGTTCATGATGATCACGCTGCTGGGCGGTCTGCAAAGCATCCCGCCATCCCTCTACGAAGCAGCCCGCGTGGATGGTGCTTCGCCGTGGAGCCAATTCTGGAACATCACGCTGCCGCTGTTGAGGCCGGTGGCGGCAACGGCGACGGTGCTCGGCGTGATCTGGACGTTTAACATGTTTACGATTATTTTCCTGGTGACGCGCGGCGGTCCGGTCCGCTCCACGGAAATTCTCGTCACCTACGCCTACCGGGAGGCGTTCTTGAATTGGAACTTTGGCATGGCCGCCACCTACGGCGTGGTGATTCTCAGTTTTCTGCTCGCCTTTACGGTGCTGTACCGGCGGCTGATCAAAGCCAACAGCAACGAGGGGGTGTACTACTGAGATGCGCACGTCCAACTGGTGGGTGCACCTGCTCTTGATCGCTGCATCCGCAATTGCCGTCTTTCCTGTGTTGTGGATTCTTTCTACCAGTTTCAAGCCGCGTTCGGAAGTGTTTTCGACCGAGCTGGCCATCGTTCCGCAGACGTTTACCTGGGAGAATTACGTTCACGTGCTGACCCGTGCTGACGGCGTCTTTTTGCAGTGGATGGCCAACAGCTTCCTCGTCGCGTTATTGACTGCGCTCGTGGCGCTGTCATTGTCCGCCACCGCAGCCTACGCCTTGTCTCGCTTCCGTTTTTCCGGCAAACGGGTCATCTCCTTCAGCTTTTTTCTCACCCAGATGTTCCCGGGGGCGCTGTTGATCGTGCCGCTGTACCGGATTGTCAACGCGCTGGGACTGTTGAACAGCTACCTCGGCCTGGTGCTCGCATATGCTACGGTAGCGGTGCCGTTTTGCGTGATGATGCTGAAAAACTTCTTTGACACGATACCCTACGAGTTGGAGGAAGCGGCACGGGTGGACGGCTTGTCCCCATTCGGCACGTTTTATCGGATTGTGCTGCCGCTGTCGCTGCCGGGTATTGCTGTGACCGGCTTTTTCGCCTTCATCACGGCGTGGAACGAATTTTTGATCGCGCTTACCTTCATGTCCGAACAGCGCATGTACACGCTGCCGATCGGTTTGCAGCAGTTTGTCAACCAGTTCAATTCCGACTGGCACTACATGGCGGCCGGGGCGATCATCGTCACGCTGCCTGTGCTGATCGTTTTTTTGCTGGCGCAGCGTTATCTGATTGCCGGCTTGTCCGCTGGCGGGACAAAAGGGTGAGCGACGGGAGGAGAGTGCCGTGACGACGAGGTCGCTGATCGACGACAGCATCGACATCATCCTGCGCCATCAGGCCAGGACGGGCGCCTATCTGGCATCGCCGGCGTTTGTCCATTACCGGTACGCCTGGCTGCGGGACGGGGCGTTTGTCGCCTATGCGCTGGACCGCTTTGGCCGCCATGAGAGTTCCCGCCGTTTTTACACCTGGTGTGATGCCGTTGTAAACAAACACGCCGACAAGGCCAAAGAAGCTATCGCCGCCGTTCGCGCGGGGTGGGCAGGCAGCGCGGAGGAGGCCAACAGACGCTTTTTGCACGCCCGCTTCACCGTTGACGGAGACGAGGTGGAGGGCGAGTGGGGAAGCTTTCAATTGGACGGGTACGGGACGTGGCTCTGGGGGCTGTCGGAGCATGTCCGCCGCAGCGGAGAGCGGAGCCTGATCGAGCAGTTTCGTACCTCTGTCGACCTGACGCTTGATTACCTCGGGGCGTGCTGGCAGCTGACCAACTTTGACTGCTGGGAGGAGCACGGCGACCGCATCCACCCGGCGACACTGGCGGCCGTATACGGCGGTGTGCGGGCGATGGCGGATTATCTGCCGGAGCGGGCAGAGGAGCTGAACAGCTTGGCTGATGCTGTCCGCCGCTTCGTGCTGGAGCGGGGGACGGAGGATGGCGCGTTTGTGAAGTCGCTGGGCGATCCGTCCGCAGATGCCAGTCTGTTGTGGCTGTCCCTGCCGTTCGGGCTGGTGGACGCAGATGACCCGTTGATGGTCCGGACCGTGACGCGGATCGAGCGGGAGCTTCTGGCCGGCTTTGGCGTTCACCGGTACCGGGGTGATACCTATTACGGCGGCGGGCAGTGGCCGCTCTTGTCTGCCTGGCTGGGCTGGTATTACGTACGAAACGGCCGACACGACGAGGCTGCGGCAATCTGCCGCTGGATCGAGTCAACCTGGACGACGGACGGCCTGCCGGAGCAGGTGCAGGAACATCTGCTGGCGCCAGACCACTACCAGCTGTGGGTGGATCGGGCCGGGATGCCGGCGGTGCCGCTTCTCTGGTCGCACGCGATGTATCTGGTGCTGGTGGATGAACTGCAGGCGGCGAGGTAGGAAAAACAGTAAACGCGGGTACCTTAAAGGGGCCCGCGTTTACTGTTTCAGGGGCTAAGTAAACAGGATCAGAAAGACGGCAATAAACAGCGCCAGGACGATTCCGATCATGGTCACGGAGGCAAAGCCGATGAAGAGGGACTTGAGGGGTTCGATGATCCACTCGACGACACAGCGCGCCAGCGGATCTTTTTTGTCCATCTGCCTGTAGGCCATCTGCAGATACGCGACGAGGACGCAAACGGCGGTAAACATCAACGCGTAACGAAAGACCATGTAAAAATAGTCGGGGTAACTCAAAACCGTGCTGACATCGCCCAGCCAGCCGATCCGCTCCTGGCCAATGGGCACGAAAATGACCGTCAAGGCAAAGCCGATCAGAAAACTGTAAATGGCCGTCTTGAGCAGCCGTTTCTCCATGTGCGAAACCTCCACTTTTTTACAGAAAGTATAGCAGGTATATGTTTGTTTGCACATAAGAAATGTTGATGTGATGCGGATTTTGTCTGTTTTGACTAAAATATTTTCATTCATATAATACAAATTCAAATATTTTTAATTTGGGGAGATTCCCAAAAACTGTGATATGATACAAAACGTTAGACGTCAGACATCTAGGAGGGACTTATATGGAGGCAGCTGTGAACACGCGGCAAGGCAAACCAAAACATCCTCCTGGCTTGTACTTGCTGTTTTTCACGGAACTGTGGGAGCGCTTTAGTTACTACGGCATGCGGGCGCTGTTGACCCTGTATCTCACCACCGCGCTTATCAGCGGGGGGCTTGGGTTTGAAAAAGGCGTCGCCATGAGCATCTACGGATTTTTTACCGGCGCGGTTTACTTCACGCCGCTGATCGGCGGATACCTCTCCGACCGATATCTGGGCAGAAGACTGGCCATTACCATCGGCGGGATCACGATGGCGGCCGGCAACTTCGTCCTGTTTGCGGAACACAGTCTGTTGGGCTTGTATCTCGGTCTGGCACTGTTGATTATCGGGAACGGATTTTTCAAGCCGAACATTTCCACACTGGTCGGCGAACTGTATCCGGAAAACGACAACAGACGTGACTCGGCGTTCACCATTTTCTACATGGGGATCAATATCGGGGCCTTCTTCGCACCGCTCGTCTGCGGATATCTGGCGGAAGACCTCTTCAAGACCACGGTAAACGGCGTGGTTCAATACGGCTTCAAATACGGCTTCCTGGCCGCTTCGATCGGCATGATGATCGGCCAGCTCATTTTCAATCTATTGGGTAATCGCTATCTCGGCGACATCGGCAAAAAGCCTGTGGGGAAATCGGAGGATAAGGCCAAGGCTGCTGCGGCCAACGCTCCGCTGACCAAAAAGGAAAAACAGCGCACCGCAGTGATTATTATCATCACCTGTTTTGTGGTCTTCTTCTGGGCCGGCTTTGAACAGGCAGGCAGCTCGCTTACGCTGTACACGGACAAGTTTGTGGACAAGCAGGTGTTTGGCTACGAGGTGCCGACTTCCTGGTTTCAGTCGCTGAACCCGCTGTTCATCGTACTGCTGGCGCCGATCCTGTCCGGTTTGTGGGTGAAGCTGGCGTCCAGCAAACGGGGTGATCTGAAGATCCCGACCAAAATGGGGATCGGCATGATCATGCTCGGCATGGGGTACATGGTGCTGCTCCTGGCGGTTCTGCACACCGGGAGCGACGAAAACCACATTTTGAACAAAGCCAACGTCATGTTCATCGTGATGACGTACTTCCTGCACACGCTGGGGGAACTGTTCCTCTCGCCGGTGGGACTGTCGATGGTGAGCAAGATCGCTCCCGTCAAGCTGGCGTCCCTGCTGATGGGCGTCTGGCTGGCCAGCACGGGCGTAGCCAACATTCTGGCGGGTGAACTGGCTTCTTATACGCAATCGCTCGGTTATCTGGAAGTGTTTGGCTTGATCGGTTTGCTGGCAATCGTGATGGGGCTCTTGCTCCTGCTGGTCTCCCGCAAGCTGGTGCAGATGATGGAATAGCATGGCGTGAGCATAACGCACAAAAAAAACCGCCCGGCTTCAGCGGGGGCTGCGGGCGGAAACATGGAGGACGTTATGTCCTTCGGTAGGGTCTGACATTTCCAATGGTAAGCCACAGATGTTGCGGCAAGATGGAGAAATGATGAAGAATGTGTAAACGTTCCAAAAGCCGCAAGTAAGGCTGCTTCCATGTTACAGCCTGCCGGCTTTCCGGGCCCTGCAACCAAAAAAGGCTCTGTGTTTTGCATAAAACACAGAGCCTTTTTGATTGCTGAACGAAAGCGAAGGGGTAATCGCTCAGCTCAGGAGCTGCAAGAATTGACGCGTGCGCTCTTCCTGCGGGCGGGTGAAAAGCTGCTCCGGCGTGCCGCGTTCCACAATCAGTCCCTGGTCCATGAAGATCACCTCGTCGGCCACGTCCCGGGCAAACGCCATTTCATGTGTGACGATGACCATCGTCATGCCTTCCAGGGCCAGTTCCTTCATGACCTTCAGCACTTCGCCGACGAGCTCCGGGTCAAGAGCGGAGGTCGGTTCGTCAAACAGCATCACCTGCGGGTCCATCGCCAGCGCGCGGGCGATGCCGACACGCTGCTGCTGCCCGCCGGAGAGCTGGGCGGGGTAGTGGTCCAGTTTGTCCGCCAGCCCCACCTTGGTCAGCAGGGAGACCGCCTTGGCCCTGGCCTTGTCCGGTGATTCCTTCTTTACCGTGACGGGCCCTTCCATCACGTTTTGCAGGGCGGTCATGTGCGGGAACAGGTTGTAGCCTTGAAACACCATGCCGGTCTGTCGGCGCAGCCGGGCAATCTCCGCCTTGTCCACTTTGCCGCGGGCGGAGAAGTCCAGCTTTACCTCGCCGATTTGGACGCTGCCTTCGGTCGGCAGTTCCAGCGCGTTGAGGCAGCGCAGCAGGGTGGTTTTGCCCGAGCCGGACGGTCCGATGATGACGACCACCTTGCCTTTTTCCACCGTCAGCGAGACCCCTTTCAACACATGCAGGTCTCCAAAGCGTTTGTGAAGATTTGAAATGACGATCATCCAACATTCTTCCCTTCTAGGCGACGTAACGGTCCAGCCTGCTTTCGATCCGGTCCTGGATGAAGGAGAGGATCAGGCAGATCATCCAGTAGATGAACGCAGCCTCTGAATAGACCAGCAGCGGTTCGTAGGTGGTGGCGGTAATCTCCTGCGCCTTGCGGAACATCTCCGGCACCAAAATGGTGGCGGCCAGCGACGTGTCTTTCACCAGGCTGATGTACGAGTTGGACAGCGGCGGCACCGAGACGCGGGCTGCCTGCGGCAGGATGACGCGCTGCAGCGCCTGCCGGTAGGTCATCCCCAGCGAATAGGCGGCTTCCCACTGTCCCTTGGGAATGGACAGAATCGCAGCCCGCACCACTTCCGACGCGTACGCCCCGACGTTGAGGGAAAAGCCGATCACTGCGGACGGAAACGGATCGATGGTCAGACCGACGCTGGGCAGGCCGTAAAAGAGAATGAAGAGCTGCACCAATAGCGGCGTGCCGCGAATGATGGAGACGTAGACGCGGGCGATGGCCACCAGCGGCTTGCTGCCGGAGATGCGGGCAAGCGCCGTCAGGACGGCGATCACCAGGCCGATGGCAAACGAAATGATGGACAGCGACAGCGAGTACGTCAGTGCTCCTTTCAACAGGGGAAGAAACGAGCTCTGTGCGATCTCAATCCATCGCTCCAGGCGTTCAGGGTTGTCGAACAAGCTATTTGGAAACATCTGCACCAAACCATTTCTCGGAGATTTTTAGATACGTGCCGTCTTGCATCATGTCGTCCAGCGCCTTGTTGAAGGCGTCTACCAGTTCCTTGCTGCCTTTGCGGAACATGAAGCCGTTTTTGGCGCTGTCCGGATGCTTGGCGACGACTTTGATCGGCGTGTCCGGCTTCTGCTTTTGATAGTCCAGGAAGGACAGGCCGTCGTTGATGGTGACGTCCACCCGCTTGGAGACGAGCAGGCCGATCGCCTGGTTAAATCCTTCCACGGCGACGATTTCCGCGCCGTTTTCTCTGGCGATGTCGGTCAGGTTGCTGGTCAGCGTCTGCGCCGCTTTCAATCCCTTGATGTCCGAAAAGCTGGTGACGGTGTTGTTGTCCTTGTGGGTCACCAGCACGGCGGTGGATACGGTGTACGGCTTGGAAAAGTCGTACGTTTTCAGGCGGTCCGGCCGGATGCCCACCTGGTTCGCGATCACGTCAAAGCGCTTGGCATCAAGACCGGCAAACAGCGCGTCCCACTGTGTCTCTTGAAAGACAGGCTCGACGCCGATGCGTCTGGCGATCTCCGACACCACTTCCACGTCAAAGCCGGTCAGCTTGCCCGACGAATCGTGGAACGTAAAGGGAGGATAGGTGCCTTCCGTGCCGATCACCAGTTTCCCTTCCGCTTTTACTTTTTCCAACAGGTTCTGCTCGGCCTTTTGCTCGGCAGGGGCGGAGGCAGTGTCGGCGGATGGAGATGGACTGGCGGAGCTGCAGCCGGCCGCTCCCAAAAGCAAGGTGGAGATGAGTGCGAAAACCAATCGTGTTTTCATGGAAAAATCCCCCTGAAACAATATGACTGGTTGGAATATTGAGACCATACTAAAAGGGTTGATCCGTTTTGTCAATGTGCCAGATTTCACTCCGTCACAAACGGGATGGAGGCCGGTCAAGCCTCCGTTTATTGGCTGTAATTTCTTGGCTGTAAGAAGAAAAGTGGCCGACCTCCACTCCGACCGGAATCAGAGGCCGTGCCACCTGGCAAGCCAACCTGGGTTATTGGCTGATGTCTTTGCCAAACCATTTTTGGGAAATTTGCTTCAGCGTGCCGTCCTGCTTCATGCTCTCCAGCACCTTGTCGATCTCTTGCACCAGTTCGTCGCTGCCTTTGCGGAACATGAAAGCGCACGGGACGCCTTCCTGGTTCTCCTTGACGATCTTGATCGGCGTGTTCGGCTTCTGTTTCAGGAAGTCGAGGACGGACAGGTTGTCGTTGATCACGACGTCAACGCGCTTGGTGGAAATCAGATCGATGGCGTTGTTGAAATTGTCGACGGCGACGATTTCGGCGCCCAGTTCACGTGCCATGTCAGCGTAGTTGCTGGTCATCGACTGGCCGGCTTTCAGGCCTTTGATGTCCGAGAAGTCCTTCACTGTGTTGTTGTCCTTGTGCGTCACCAAGACAGCGCGGGAAACGGAGTACGGCTGGGAAAAATCGTATTTTTCCTGGCGGTCCGGCTTGATGCCTACCTGGTTGGCGATCACGTCAAAGCGTTTGGCGTCGAGACCGGCGAACATCGCGTCCCACTGTGTCTCCTGAAAGACTGGCTCCACGCCGAGCCGTTTGGCCACTTCGGTAATGACGTCCACGTCGTAGCCGGTCAGTTTTCCCGATTGATCGTGGAACGTAAACGGGGCATAGGTGCCTTCCGTGCCGATGACCAGTTTGCCTTCTGCCTTTACTTTCTCCAGCAGGTTTTGCGTGGAGGCCTCACCGTTGGAAGCACCAGATTGTTCAGGCTGGGCAGGCGTTGTGGACGTGCCGCAGCCGGTAATACCAAGTAGCAAACTAGTAATTAAAGCTGCACAAACCCATTTTTTCATCGAGAAACCCCCACTAAGTTGATATGAATTTCATGGGATCATACTAAAAGGCTTTGCCGTATTTGTCAATGACCAGAAACAACCGGCCTCCCATTTTTTTAGGATACCCAAAATATGCGGAACATGATGGCTGTGGACCAGATTGGCAGATTGGCTTTGCCTGTACCGTTACGGCAGTGAAGTTCGTGGTTGAGTCTGCATACGAAGAGGCGTACAATAGGAACGAAGTGAAAGAGCCCCCCTTTCCCGGAAAGCGGGGGCTGCTGTTTCTGGCATCATCACACCAATGAATCACGGACTCCGGCGGCACTCGTGGCGATTAGGCCGGAGAGAAAAAAGGAGATTTTACGATGTTAAACGACTGGCGCATGTATACAGACGAAACCGGCACGGAGCAAAACCATACAGCCTGGCACGAGGTGCTGAAGGCGATCGCCCAACTGGACGGCACGACCAGGACACTGGTGCACGCCGCGTACGGCGACCACGTGGATTTGGTGGTGGCCGGCGGAAATCAGGGACTCGTCCTGGTGCAGTGGAAAGAACACGAGCCAGTCGAGCGCCATTACGTGCTGGCGCAGGACAAGCCGGCAGCCGTCATGACTACCCTGACGATCGAAGGCAGCGAGGTGGCTTTTCCCGCCGCTTGGTGTGTACCGCTGGAGCAGGCAATTCCCGTCTGCGGCGACATTTTGCGCACCTGCGAAAAAGGAGAACCGAACGGCCTCACCTGGCAGCCGGTAGAGATGTAGCACAGGGACGAGGCACCGGAGGTCGTCGACGATGGAAATGAACACGCTTATTCAATCGATCCTGGTGATGGCGGCGATCATCGGCATCGGTGCGGTGATCGGCATCCGCCAGCCGCTCGCGGCCGATTCCCGCCAGCTCCTGATCACGATTATTGTCAATGTGGCGATGCCCTGCATCATATTAGACGGGGTATTTCAAACGCCGATTGACGATCGTCTCATGCTGCAAATCTTCGGAATATTCGTTGTTTCTGTACTATTAAACTGCCTGGGCATTCTCATCGGCTGGCTGGGGGCGCGAACGCTGCCGCTGTCTGCCAAAAAGCGGCGCGAACTGGCTATTCTCTCCGGTTTGGGCAATACTGGATTTATCGGCCTTCCCCTGTGCGCTGCCCTGTTTGGGCCGAAAGGGGCGGTGCTCGCCGCCGTCTTTGACGCCGGACTTGATTTTGTCATGTGGACCGTGGCGGTGATGATGCTGCAGGAGAAAGCGAGGTTCTCGCTGAAGGGACTGAAAGCGATGGTCAACATTCCGATGATCGCCATCGTTGCCGGTCTCGGCTTTGCGATGTCCGGCCTGACGCCGCCCGAACCGGTGAAGCAGTTGGCTGCAGCGCTGGCCCGGCTGGCTTCTCCCCTGGCGATGCTCTACATCGGCATGCTGCTGCCGCTCCTCCTGCGCAACAAGCGGCAGGTGTCCCTGCCGTTGTTGGGCGTGCCGCTTATGTTCAAGCTGTTTGTGTTTCCGCTCTCGGCAGCGCTGCTGTTGTCCCAACTGCACGTGGACGCGGAGATTACCCGCGTCGCGATTGTTCAGGTGGCCATGCCGACGGTGGCGATGGCGTCCATCCTGTTCGCCCGGTACGCGGCCGATGAGGAGATGGGGGCGATGACGACGGTCTTTTCCACGCTGCTCGCACTCTTGACGATTCCCGCCGTGCTGATGGTGGGCAGTATGTTGATCCGCTGACTGCGGTCGAAGCGGTTTTGGATGTTCATGAAACATTTCCCATCTCCAAGCAGTCATACAAGGTAAACAGCAACACAAGATGTAACAGATTGGAGGAATTGCGCATGAAATGGAAGAAGGCTGTGGCCTGCGCCGTCGGGCTGCAACTGCTCCTCACCGTTCCGGTTGTGGCTGATGTAACCGCCAAGATCACAGTGAACGGACACGCCGTGCAATGGAAGCACGAGGCGATTACAGTCAACCAGCGAACCTATGCGGCTGCGGCGGATGTGAGCGAGTTTCTGCAAGCCGCCTGGAAGGTGGAGGGCAATACAGGGGTGCTGTCGCTGCCATCAAACAGGACTCTTGCTTTCAAGCTGAACACCGGCGAGGTGGCCGTCGACGGGAAGTGGACCACGATCGAGCACGGAGCCCGGGAGTACAACGGCACTGTCTATCTGCCGCTTCGCTGGGTAATCGAACAGGCGGGGCTTTCGATTCAATGGAACCCAACCACGAAGGAGGTGGATATCGTGAAGCCAAAAGGAGACGATGATGCGTTCAAAGTGCTTGAGAACGGGCAATTGAGCGCAGAGGAGAAAGCATTTGTCCAGAAGGTGAAGGAGCAGCGGGGCGTGCACAACCTGGGTGACTTGTACGTGATCGCCCTCGGTCAGGCGCCCAATCCCGGTTACGGTTTGAAGGTGACCGGTACGGAGTGGAGCTTGGAGCAGCTCAAGGTGTACGTCAAGCAGACCAAGCCGGAACCGGGCAGGCTCTACGCCCAGGTGATCACCTATCCGTATCTGGTCGCCCGGGTGAAACTGCCGCCGAACACGACCATCCAGTTTTACGATGCCGATACGAAACAGCCGTTGTTTGAACAGCAGAAGATCCAGCCGGGCCGATGAGGGTCCGGTTTTTTGTTGCCTTTTCCAAACCGGATGCTGTAAAGTAGAATGTATAGAAACGATTGGTGCGATTATCTTGGGTAAGGAGGTGCAGGTACGTGTTTGGGGCTGTTCAAGCGTGGTTTGTGGTAGAAGTTACCAGCATGACGCATGAGGAATTCCGCCAAGGGGGTAGTCTGCCCTTTTTTAGCCATACAATTGAGCGGAATCAACCAAGGCGTACCATGCATCGATAACCCATCGTCTGTCCGATTGTGCAACGATGCCGCAGGTGTAGGCCTGCGGCTTTTTTGCGTCCAAAAACGGCCGACGGCGCCTGTGTGGCCCGGAGGAGGAGGCGATATTCACGTTTCCTGAGCGGGAGCGGGCCCGCTTGGCCGGACCTGTTTGTCGGGCAGGGCGGTGGCACAACCCAAGGAGGCGTATTTTCATGATCATCATCGCAACCCAACACGTGCAAAAGTCGTTCGGAATCGACCCCGTTCTGCGGGATGTCACGCTGGAAATCAAGGCGGGGGAGCGGATCGGCATCGTCGGACCGAACGGCGCCGGCAAAACCACGCTGTTCAAGCTGTTGGCCGGCCTGGAGCAGCCCGACGCGGGAGAGGTATTTCGGGCGAAGGGCATCCGCTGGGCCTACCTGCCGCAGTCGCCGCAGTATCCGCCGGAATGGACGGCGCGGGACGTGATCGCCAGCGCCTTTGGCGACGTCCTGGCGATACAGGAAGAGATGCGTTTTCTGGAGCAGGAGATGAGCCGCGTCAGTGAAGCGGATCGTGAGTTGGAGCGGCTGATCGGGCGCTACCAGACGCTGCAGTCCGAGTTTGAGCGGCTGGACGGCTATCAGTGGGAAGCCCGAATGGCACAGGTGACGGACGGCCTGGGTCTCTCCGAGGCATTTTTGTCCACGCCTTTTTCGCGGTTGAGCGGAGGGGAACAGACCAAGACCGGGATGGCCAAACTGCTCTGCCAACAGAGCGACGTACTGCTCCTGGATGAGCCGACCAACCATCTCGACCTGGAGGCGATGGAGTGGCTGGAGGGATTTTTGCGCGACTATCCGGGAACGGTGCTGATTATCTCGCACGACCGCAGCTTTCTGGACGCTGTGGTCAGTTCCATCTACCACCTCGACGGAGGCGTGGTGGAACACTACACCGGCAACTACAGCGCCTTCGTCAAAGAGCGGGAGGAGCGGCTGCTGCACCAGTTTGCCGAGTACCAGGAGCAGCAGAAAAAGATCAAAAAGATGCAGGAAGCGATCAAACGGCTGAAGGAGTGGGGCAACCGCTCCAATCCGCCCAACGAGGCGTTTCACCGCAGGGCGAAAAGCATGGAAAAGGCGCTGAACCGGCTGGAGCGGATCGAACGGCCCCGTCTGGAAGCGAAGCGGATGGGCCTGGAGTTTCACAAGGCGGAGCGGAGCGGCGAAGAGGTGTTGGTCGCGGAGGGTGTGAGCAAGTCGTTCGGGGGAAAGCAGCTGTTTGACGGCGCCTCTCTTCTGCTGCGGTACGGCGAACGAAAAGCGATCCTCGGGCCCAACGGCTGCGGCAAGTCGACGTGGATCAGGATGATGGTGGGCGAGCTTCCGCCCGACGCGGGTACGGTACGGATCGGAAGCAGTGTAAAGCTCGGCTATCTCTCCCAGCGGGCGCTGGAGGGGGACCAGGAGCGGCGGGTGATCGACGTGTTTCGCGAGACGGCGGCCGTCTCCGAGGCGGAAGCGCGTCACCGGCTGGCGGCGTTTATGTTTTACGGCGAACAGGTGTTCAAAAAGATCAGCCAGTTAAGCGGCGGGGAGCGGATGCGCCTGCGGCTGGCGCAGTTGATGCACCAGGACATCAACCTGCTGGTGCTGGACGAGCCGACCAACCACCTGGACATCGAGGCGCGCGAAACGCTGGAGGAGGCGCTGGCCGACTTTCAGGGATCACTGCTCATCGTCTCCCACGACCGGTACTTTTTGCAAAAGATGGTGGACGGCGTTTACTGGGTGGAAAACGGCCGGCTGGTCCACTACGAGGGCACCTTTGAAGAAGCGCGGGAAAAACGAAGACAGCGGCTCAGCGGGGCAGCCAGCCGGACAGCGGAGAACAAGCGGAAAGCGGTGGAGCCGCTGCAGCGTGAACAGAGCCCGCATTCTGAAACAATGCCGCACACGATGAAACCGGCCAGTTCCCGCAAGCGGCCCAACCTGTACAAGCTGGCGGAATTGGAACGGGCGATTGCCGAGCGGGAAGCCCGGCGGGATGAGGTGACGGCCCTGCTGTCCGGCGGCGAGACGGACTACCGGAAACTGATCGACTACCAGCAGGAACTGGAGCGCTTGACGGAGGAGATCGACGCTCTGTACCGCGAGTGGATGGAGCGGCAGGAGGGCTAGACGGGAGAGCAGGCAAACGCTGCTCATTGTAAAAACAACAGCGGGGAAGGCACGGACTTGACCAGGCCTTCCCCGTTTTCACAGGGTATTCGATTACAAAAGGATGGTAGTCATCCTACGCTTGGGCGCTGGGCTCCGGCAGCCGGTGGTAGCGGGCGCGGAACAAGATCAGCATGACGACCATCAAGATGCCGCCGAGGAGAAACGGACCGCTTTGGTACCATTCGTAGACGGCACCGCCGGCCAGCGGACCGAGGATGCGTCCCAGGCTGTCGATGGAGCTGATCGTTCCACTGGTGACACCCTGGCCCTGGGTGGTCCGCTGCGTGATCATTGCCGTACCGGTAGCGCGAATCATGCCCTGCCCCGCTCCGAACAGGGAGAGCGTGAGTGTCAGCGCCCAGAAATTGGCGGCCAGCGGAATGGCAAAGAAACCGATGCCGTAGAGGATCAGGCCGATGGCCAGGACGAGCGGCTCGCCCAGCGATTTCACCATTTTGCCGATCAGTCCACCTTGCACGAAGGCGGAGATGATCCCCATGACGAGAAACATGTAGCCGAGGTCTTTCGATGAGTACCCGTACAAATCGTTTATGTAGAGGGCAAAGGTCGTCTCCAGACCGGCAAAGGCAAACGAGACGATGAACATGATGCCGTACAAAAGCGAGAGCGGTCCAAACAGTGCAGTCAGCGGATTCCCCCGCTTGACCCGGGAACTGCCCGTCCGCTTCTCCCGCGGCAGGCTTTCCGGCAGCGCAAACAGAATGATCAGAAACGTCAACAGCGCCACGCCGCCGGAGACGAAAAACGGAACGCCAAAGCCCCATCCGCTCAACAGGCCGCCGAGAACGGGACCAAACACGAAGCTGAGGCCGACTCCGGCCCCGATCACGCCCATACCTTTCGCCCGTTCATCAGGCGGAAACAGGTCGGCCACCATCGCCGTGACCGTCGGCATTGCGGCAGCTGAGACGATCCCGCCGATGATCCGGTAGGCCAGCATCTCGGCATAGCTTTCAGCCAGGCCGAACAGGATGAAGGTGACGGAAAATCCGAACAAGCCAAAGGCGATCAACGGTTTTCGCCCGATCCGGTCGGACAGCATGCCCCAGATGGGAGCGAACAACAGCTGCATGATGTTGTAGCTGGCAAACAGAATGCCGATCTGCAGTGAAGAGGCGCCGACGTCTTCGGCGAAATACGGAAGGATCGGTATGATGATGCCAAAACCCAGCATGGTGAGGAAGGCGACCAAAAACAGCAGGGAAAGGTACTTCTTTTTCACGTGAACCATACCTCTTTCCAAACAGTTTGTCATGCTGTATCCACCTTACGGGATGGTTTTGTCGAAGTCAAGCGATTCGCCGGGGACGACGATGCTCCGCCGACGTGATATACTAACAGGAAGTTACACATTAAATTGAACTGCGATCTATCTGCACATAAGGGGTTGTCTATGATGTCTACTGGACTGATCTACTACCTGGCATGGGAAGAAGACGACTGGCTTGACGAACTGCTTGACCGCTTTCCCGAGCTGAACGCGCTGGTGCCTTCAGCCAAGACGTTTCAGATGATGCAGGAGATGCGCCGAACAGGCGAAGTGGAGCGATGCGTCATCGTCCTCAACGCCGCTGTCGAACAGGAAAAGTGCCATCAGTTTTTACGGCTGCTGGCGAAAGACGAGCAATTGTCCCGCGATCCGCTGTACATCGTCGGGCTGAAACCGGAGGAGCAGGCCGCCTGGCAGGAAGCGTACCCGCACGCCAACATTATCGTTATCACCGGGTTTGCCGTCGAGTTTGACTACGATGCCGTGCTGACCCGCATGGCGGCCGATCTGGAGGGAGAGCGTTGAAGGAACGGCCGGACGACTTCGACCTGAATGCCTTTTTGCAGCGATATGGTCTGTTCATCTACACCGGCGACCCGGAGGGGGACCTCCTGTTGATCGAAGACGAAATCCGTGAACTGTATCAGCTCGGCATCATCGACAAGGAGGAGATGGTGCAGGCGCTGGCAGCCCTGCGCAAGAGGAAAACAGTCTAGAAAGACTGTTTTTTCTTATGACTGGAGAAGTATGCAGCAAGATCCGCTTCAGGCCACCGCCGGCAATCTTCAGAAATTCTTAAGCATTTCTCTCTCTTTTTGCTAAGGTTTCCGCGATAGGATAGGGACAACAAAGAGAGGGAGTGACAGGAATGATGAAAGGCACGTCTGAACGGATAGGCATGCCGACGTCGGGACGGGGGCCGATTGCGGACGGGCTGCTGTTTGCCGGCAAGTTTTTGCGCTCGCCCCGAACGGTCGGCAGCATCATGCCAAGTTCCCGCCAGCTTGCCCGGCGGATGCTGGCGCCGATTGACTGGACGACAGCGACAGCCGTGGCGGAGTTGGGGGCGGGCACGGGCGTGTTTACCCGGATGATCCGTGAGCTGAAACCACCCGGCTGTACGGCGCTGATTCTGGAGAAGGATGACGGGATGCGCCGGCAGTTGGCCGCGCGTTATCCGGACCTGCATGTCGGCGGGGATGCGCGGGAGCTGACCGGGATCATGGAAAGATGCGGCATCGAACGGCTGGACGCGGTGGTGTGCGGGCTGCCGTTTGCCAATTTTCCGCAGGAACTGCGGGACGCCATCATGGACCAGGTGGAAGCGGCGCTGAGGCCCGGGGGCGTGTTCGTCTGTTTCCAATACTCGCTGCAGATGAGAAAGCAGCTGGCGGCGCGGTTTGGCCGCGTGGAGATCCGCTTTGTGCCGCTCAATCTTCCGTTTGCGTTTGTCTACGTCTGCCGGAAGCGGGGGAATCACGATGCCGGCTGACTTCCTGACACAGATGGTGGAACAATACGGGTATTTCGCGCTGTTTTTCTCCTTGTGGCTGGGCATTGTCGGCATGCCGATTCCCGACGAGATGATCGTCATGTCGGCTGGGGCCCTTACTGCCCAAGGGTGGCTGGACCCGCTGCCGGCGTTTGCAGCCGTCTATCTGGGTGTCGTTTCCGGATTGTCACTCGGGTACGTGCTGGGGTATAACGTAGGTGCACCGATTCTGCAGTGGGTCGTCCGCAAGGGCAAAGGCAAGCGCTATCTGACCAAAGCGGAGCAGCTGATAGAGCAGTACGGCAGTTGGGCGCTCTGCCTCAGCTACTTCTTTCCGGTCGTGCGCCATCTGGTGCCGTATCTGGTGGGCATCCAGCGCATGCCGCTGCGCCGCTACGCGATCTACGCCCTGCCCACCGGATTCGTCTGGACCATCAACTATTTTTGGGCCGGCCGCCTGTTTGGCCGCCATCTGGACGTGATCGCCCAAGGCGTGCAAATGTACGGCCGGATTACCTTGGCCGCGCTGTTGTGCATCGGGGCGGCGTACTGGCTGATCAGGCAGAAGTGCTGGGCCGTGTCCGTCGAAACAGAATCAACCACGGGGGGAAATGAGAGTGGAGGAAATCACTGTGCTGGTCGTGGATGACGACGAGGAGATCCGCAACCTGATCGCCATTTACCTGCAAAACGAGGGGTATCGCGTGCTGAAGGCGGCTGACGGTATGGAAGCGCTGGAGGTCCTCAAGCAAAACGAGGTGCACCTGCTCGTCCTGGACATCATGATGCCGCGGCTGGACGGCATTCAAGCCTGTCTGAAAATCCGCGAAGAACAGCACATGCCGATCATCATGCTGTCCGCCAAATCGCAGGACATGGACAAGATCTACGGCCTTAGCACCGGAGCGGACGACTACATGACCAAGCCGTTCAACCCGTTGGAACTGGTGGCCCGCGTCAAGTCGCAGCTGCGGCGATACCTGCGGCTCAATCAGGGATACACGGCCCGGGAAGACGAAATCGAGATCGGCGATTTGACGATCAACACGGCGACGCGCGAGGTGAAAGTGAACGGCCGGGACGTGAAGCTGACGCCGACCGAATTTGCCATTCTGGAGCTCTTGGCCCGCAATCGGGGCGTCGTATTCAGCACGGAACAGATCTACGAGCGGGTGTGGAAGGAGCCGTTTTGCCAGTCGGACAACACGGTGATGGTTCACATCCGGAAAATTCGCGAAAAGATTGAGGAAGATACACGTAAGCCGCGATACATCAAAACCGTGTGGGGAGTGGGGTATAAAATTGAGAGCGTTGTTTAGAGGGCTGTCGCCGTTTAACGTGACTCGCCGCCTGTACCGCTGGACGATGAAAGCCGTTCGGCGCGCCGTGGAACACTTTCGGCGGAGCCTGCGCCTGCAGTTGATCACCACCTTTGTTTTTTGCCTGCTGGCTGCCCTCCTGGCGGCGACTCTCGCCCACGGGATGACCGAGACGCTGTATAAGCGGCCGTACGTCGACTACACCCTAAGCATGCAGCGGATGGACTGGGAGACAAGGCATCTGGCCACGATCATCCGGGATCAGAGCGAAACGGACATATCGGCCCTGCAGCCGATGCTGGACAACTTCGAGCAGGATGTCGGGCTGCGGATGCTGTTGGTCAACCTGGATGGCAAGGTGCTGCTCAAGTCCGCCAAGGCCACAGAGAGCCAGGTCGATTTGTACAGCGTCATCAGCAGGGCGATGGAGCTGCGCCTTGATCTCAACGTGTTCCACCCCCAAGAGTTTGTCGCCTTTTACCCGGTGGAACTGGCCGGACAAAAAGGCTACCTGATCGCCCGCGGGATGCCGGAGGCGAACATCCGCTATGAGAGCACAGGGGTCAACATGATTTCTGTGCCTGTGTTTTTAGTTGTCCTCATTTATCTGTTTTATCGGTTTACCAGGCGGAAAACAGGCTATATCGAGGAATTGGCCGACAGCCTGCTCGTCATCTCGCAGGGCAAGCTGGATCACCGCGTCGAGGTGCGGGGCGAAGACGAACTGGGCTCGCTTGCCCGCAACATCAACCGGATGGCGCAGGATCTGCAGGAAAACATCGAACGGGAACGGCAGGCGGAGAAGACCAAAAACGAACTGATCACCAATGTCTCGCATGATTTGCGCACGCCGCTCACCTCGGTGCTCGGTTACCTGCGCCTGCTGAAAGACCACCCTGCAGGAGGGCTGGAGCAGCAGGAGTACACGCGGATCGCCTATGAGAAGGCGGAACATCTGAAGCGGCTGGTGGAGGATTTGTTCGAATACACCACGCTCAGCGGCCAAGGGGTCCAGCTCTATCGGCAGACCATCTGCATGAACGAACTGGTGGAGCAGTTGGTGGAGGAGTACGTGCCGCTGGCGGAGGAACAGCAGCTCAGCTTTTGCAAAGCGCTGCCCGACGAACGGCTGTACGTCAGCGTGGACCCGGAAAAGTTCGTGCGCGTGCTGGAAAACCTGTTCAGCAACGCGATCAAGTACGGCAAAAAACCGGGCAGCATCGGCGTAACGCTCGCCCGAGAGGCAGACGGCATCCGCTTGTCGGTGGCCAACAGGGCAGATGAGATGGCCCCGGAGGCGCTGAACCGACTGTTTGAACGCTTTTACCGGGTGGAGCAGTCCCGCTCGCGCAAAACAGGCGGTTCCGGGCTGGGGCTGGCCATCGTCAAGAGCATCGTCGAACTGCACGGCGGCAGCATCAAGGCAGACTACCGCGACGGCGTTCTGTCGTTTCACATCTGGCTGCCGGTCCCTGGCTCATAACGGTCAAGGCCCGGTGAGGAGCGGCGTCTAGCCTTGCTCGTCCCATCCGAAGCTGTCGAACCACTTGCCCGCGCGGTAGTTGTGAATCGCCTGACGGACGTACGGGATCACGTTGGCGGGCAGGTCGTCCATGTCGCACCAGCGCAGCTCGTCGCATTTATCCGGCTCGGCGTTGACGATCTCGCCTGACCACGTGCTGGCGGTGAGAAAGAAGTCGATCCGCTCGTCCGTCGATTTGCGGTGCATCACGCCGACCACGTCCAGATCGGCCGGGTCGATGTCGATGCCGCATTCCTCTTTTGCTTCCCGAATGGCCGCTGCCTTCACTTCCTCTCCGCCGTCCAGATGTCCGGCAGGGACGCTGTAGTTGCCGTCCTCGTAGCCCGTATTGAAGCGGCGCAGCAAAAGCAGCTCGTTTCCCCGCCGGAGAAACAGGTGGACGGCGGCGGGCATGGTGAACCATTTTCTGCTCATGCAAACCTCCAACGTTTTACGACATGATTGCAAACATTTTAATTATTCCGCCAAGTTTTCCCATCTGTCAACGAAGCGGCTGAAGAAGCCGCTTTCATTTATTTTGAGTCAGCGTGCCGGCCGAGCTGTTGGGAAGAGCGCAGTCACTCCCCCTGCACTTCTTTTGCCCCCCGGTGCTGCTCCGCGCTTTTTTTCCGCAGCGCCTGATCCCGTTTTTGCTTCAGCGGGGAGTTTGACATGGCGTAAAACAGCATGCCGAAACCGGCCAGTCCCAATACGATGCCGATGATCAGATACAGGGTCGACATCAACCCGGACCACCTCCTTTTTCCACGTCGGACATGATTGTGCCGCCGAACTGTGCTATAATTGGTTCGTCGTTTACCCGTAAAAAAACGCAGGGAGGATTTGCTTGATGACTCAGCACACGTCTGTCGATCAACTGGCGATCAACACGATCCGCACGCTGGCCATTGACGCTATCGAAAAAGCCAACTCCGGCCACCCGGGGATGCCGATGGGAGCGGCACCGATGGCGCATGTCTTGTGGAGCCGTTTTATGAAGGTAAACCCGCGCAATCCGCAATGGATCAACCGGGACCGCTTCGTGCTGTCTGCGGGACATGGTTCAATGCTATTATACGCCATGCTGCACCTGATGAAATACGATGTTTCGTTGGAAGACATACATAACTTCCGCCAATGGGGCAGCAAGACTCCAGGCCATCCGGAGTACGGTCACACGCCCGGCGTGGACGCGACGACCGGTCCGCTGGGTCAGGGGATTGCCATGGCTGTCGGGATGGCGATGGCGGAGAAGCACTTGGCGGCTGTCTACAACCGCGACGGGTTTGACATCGTCGACCACTACACCTACGTCATCTGCGGCGACGGCGATTTGATGGAGGGCGTCTCCAGCGAGGCCTCTTCGCTGGCCGGCCACCTGAAGCTGGGCAAGCTGATCGTGCTCTACGATTCCAACGACATTTCGCTTGACGGCGAGCTGTCCCGTTCCTTCTCGGAAAATGTGGCGCAGCGCTACCAGGCGTACGGCTGGCAGTACCTGCGCGTCGAGGACGGCAACGATCTGGCGGCGATCGAGGCGGCCATCGCCGAAGCGAAGCAGGATCTGGATCGCCCGACCCTGATCGAGGTAAAGACGGTGATCGGTTACGGCAGCCCGAACAAAGGCGGCTCCAACGCGTCCCACGGCGCACCGCTGGGCAAGGAAGAAGTGAAGCTGACCAAGGCAAACTACCAGTGGCCGCATGACGCAGAATTCCACGTTCCTGCGGAAGTAGCCGACTACTACGCCAAACTGGCGGCAGCAGGTGAACAAGCGGAAGCGGCATGGCGCGAACGCTTTGCCGAATACGCCAAGGCGTATCCGGAGCTGGCCCGTCAGTTCCAGACGGCTGCGGACGGTCAACTGCCGGCTGGTTGGGACAGCCAACTGCCGACCTACGAAGCGGGAACCAAGCTGGCCACCCGCGCTGCATCCGGCAATGCGATCAACGCGTTGGCCAAAACGGTTCCGTACCTGTTCGGCGGTTCCGCTGACCTGGCTCACTCCAACAACACCATGATCAAAGAGGCGGGGAACTTCCTGCCGGGCAGCTACGACGGCCGCAACATCTGGTTTGGTGTGCGCGAGTTTGCGATGGGAGCTGCCCTCAACGGGATGGCGCTGCACGGCGGACTGAAGGTATACGGCGGCACGTTCTTCGTCTTCTCCGATTACCTGCGTCCGGCCATCCGCCTGTCCGCGCTGATGAAGCAGCCGGTGGTCTACGTCTTCACGCACGACTCGATCGCCGTCGGGGAAGACGGACCGACGCACGAGCCGATCGAACAGCTCGCTTCGCTGCGGGCGATGCCGGGTCTCACAGTGCTGCGTCCGGCCGACGCCGTGGAGACCAATGAAGCGTGGAAGTACGCCATCTCCCGCACGGATGAGCCAGTCATCCTGGTGCTGACGCGTCAAAACCTGCCGGTGCTCAACGAAACGATCGAGAAGGCTGCTGAAGGGGTAGGCAAAGGGGCCTACGTACTGGCCGACGCGCCGGACGGCAACCCGCAGCTCGTCCTGATCGCCACCGGTTCCGAAGTCTCCCTCTGCATGCAGGCTCGCGAAGTGCTGGCCGCCAAAGGCATTCAGGCGCGCGTTGTCTCCATGCCGAGCTGGGAGCTGTTTGAACGGCAGCCGCAGGAGTACCGCGACGCCGTGATCCCGCCGACGGTAAAAGCCCGTCTGGCTGTGGAAATGGCCTCTCCGCTGGGCTGGGAGCGCTATGTCGGCGACGGCGGCAAAGTGCTGGGCATCAACCAGTTTGGCGCATCCGCTCCGGGCGAACGGATCATGACAGAGTACGGTTTTACCGTGGACAACGTGGTGGCAGAAGCGGAAAAGCTGCTCAAGTAACGATCCCTTTTTGTAAATACTCTTATTGCGTGAAAAAGCCTGTTCTCCTTGGGAGACAGGCTTTTTCCAGTGACAAACGGGCGCAGATATGGAATCATAGACGGGGGGCGGACAGAAACTTTTTTGAAAAGGTTCCGTCTATATGATGTGGGAGAGAGAAAGTAACCAGGAGGTCATTCATGGCAACAAAGGCCAAGCAACGAGGGAAGAAGAAAAAGAAGAAATTGCTGATGTTTGCCGTATCCTTTACGGTCTTTCTAATCTTCAGCGTCATCGGCGGATACTTTGTCTTGCTGTACGCCGGTGAAAAAATGATTGAAACGCAGATACAGAAACTGGAGGCACTGAAATCGGAGCCTACGGTGATTTATGACAAAGACGGTAATGAAATCACGAAACTGCTGCGTGAAAAGAACACCAAATACGTACCGCTCACCCAGATGCCGGATCATTTGATCAACGCCTTTATCGCAACAGAAGACCGTCGCTTCTTTGAGCACAAAGGCGTGGACATGTTCCGGATCGGCGGCGCGATCATCAACGACATCCGCAAGGGGTCGCTCGCGGAAGGGGGCAGTACGATCACGCAGCAGCTCGCACGACGAGTATTCCTCTCCCTGGAACAGACGTTTTGGCGCAAGACGAAGGAAGTCTGCATCGCTATGGCCTTGGAACGCCGATATTCCAAGGATCAGATTCTGGAGATGTACCTGAACCAGATTTACTTCGGGGAAGGCGCCTACGGCGTGGGTGACGCCGCCCAGCGCTATTTTGACAAAGATGTAACCCAGCTCGATCTGCACGAGTCGGCCATGCTGGCGGCCATTCCGAAAGCGCCGACCACCTACTCGCCGTTTAACAATCCGGACAAGGCGAAATTGCGCCGCGACACCGTGCTGCGCCTGATGAGCGAGCAAGGCTTCATCACCCAGGAGCAAAAGGTGACGGCCCAAGCCAAACCGGTGCCGGAAGAGACCGATGAGACGAAGGCAGGCGGCGGGTTGAAAAAAGGCTACCGGGCGTTTTACGACTACGTGATCCGTGAGGCCGAGGCGAAGTACGACGTTACGGAAGAGGATCTGTACCGCGGCGGCTGGAAGATTTACACCACGTTCAACCCGAAAATGCAGGACGCCATGGTGGAGGCGTATGACAACCCGGCCAACTTCCCGAAACCGGGGCCGCAGCGGGCCGTGGAGTCAGCGATGATCGTCATCGACGCCAAAACCGGCGGCATCGCCGCAATGATGGGCGGCCGCGATTACAAGCCAAAAGGCTTCAACCTGGCGACCGACATGCAGCGCCAGCCTGGTTCGTCGTTCAAGCCGCTGGCCGTTTACGCGCCGGCAATCGATTCGGATTCCAAATGGGGCCCTAATTCGTCGCTCTCCAACAAGCGGCAGGATTTCAACGGCTACGAGCCGCGAAACTACAACAACAAGTACAGCGATTCCGTCAGCATGACCCGCGCTGTGATCGATTCGTTGAACGTGCCGGCGGTCTGGCTGCTGAACGAAATCGGCATCGGGACCTCGTTGAAGTATCTGGAAAAATTCGGCATTAACCTGTCGGAAAAAGACCGCAACCTGGCGATCGCGCTGGGCGGTCTGGACAAAGGGACGTCGCCGTTGAAAATGGCGCAGGCGTACACGGCTTTCCCCAACAGCGGGGTGGTGTCTGAAGCGCACGTGATCGAGCGAATGGAGAACGAACGGGGCGGCATCCAGAAAGTTTACCAGCCGAAACAGGAGCAGGTGATCAAACCGGAAACGGCATGGAAGGTACACACCATGTTGGAGCGTGCGGTCAAGGAAGGGACGGGACGCAACGCGCGGATTTCCGGCCGCCACGTTGCCGGAAAAACCGGGACGACGCAGTCCCTCATCGGCAACAGCAGCGTCAACAAGGACGCCTGGTTCGTCGGGTACACGCCGGAGTACGTAGGCGCGGTCTGGATGGGCTATGACAAGGAAGATGCCCAGCACCTGATGCGCGAGGGCAGCAGTCTGACGGCCAAAATGTTCGCCACTGTCCTGAAAAAAGGCCTGAAAGGAGAACCGGTACGGGATTTTGAACCGCCGGCAGGCATGAAGCGGTACGAAGAGGAGAAAAAAGAGGCTGCTTCCGTGCACCTCTCCGCCGACCTGACCCTGGAAGGCAACTCGCTGAAAGTGATATTGACCTGGTCCGGCGGGGATGACGACTATACGTACGACGTGTACCGCGTATCTCCGGACAATCCGGACAATCGCCAGTTGATCGCCGCTGGAGTGAAGGATAACAGGCACGTGGATACGCTGGACTCTCCGGTCATGTACAAGTATGTCGTCGTTCCCCATGATGCGGATGGCAGGGAACTGGAGCCGTCCAACATCGCTGAAATCAACACGAAGCAATTGGAGCAGCTGCTGCAGGAAGGGGAGCACCACGACGACAGCGGCACGCATGAGGACGACGGCACGGTCGAGGGAGGAAACGGCCAGTACCCGTCCACCGGAACAGAGGGACAGGACGGAACCGGTCAGCCTGCAGACGATCAGCCTTCTGGCGGCGAAACGCCGGTGATTCCGCCGGATATCGTCCAACCAAACGGCCAGCAATTGCCCCCGAACGGCATTGAGCTGCCGCCGCCGCCGCCCGAAGATGCGGGAGGCGGCAGGCACTCGCCAGGAAACGGCCGCAACCGCTGACAGTGGAAATCTGCTGAACAGTTAGCATATTTTCGACTATTTGCACTTCCTCTCCCGCGTGGTACAATACACATAAATCGGGAGACAGGAGGGACGGTCTATGACAGACTTCGCACAAGTGGATTTGCAGGCGTTTTTTGTAGAGCAGTTGCGGCGGGCCAAGGTAAATTTTGAACGTGCTCTCGACTGTAAACACACCGATTTTGACGATTTGTATCCGTATATGAACGAACAGCCCCAGTTCTTCTGGTATAAACGCTACGTGGCGTGGTCCGAACTGCTGACTGTCGTCCGTCTGGCCGAAGAGTTGGGGATCGCGTGGACGAACGAATTCAGCAGCCAGCAGGTGGAGTTTATCAAAGGCAAAGTCCTGCAGGGCAAAGTGCTGGATCAGTGGAATCCGGAAGAAGAACAGGAAGAAGAATCCCTGAGCCATATGGAAGAATAAGCAAAGCGCGTTCCCGCAGCGGGAGCGCGCTTTTTTGCCGACGGTTCGCCGGTTTCTGTCCACCGGATGCAGGAGAGCCGCTGCCCCCATTCCGGATTGGGACAGCAGCATGTTCGTCCATCCTGTTAATGAAGCCAATGATAGACGACGCGGGGCGTTTCCTCGTCGCGGCCGGCCGGCAGGACAAACGCTGCCGGGTTGGCCCACCGGGGCACGGGAGCGGCATGGGCGGAGATGATCACTTCCGTTCCTGGCGCGACAAACGTATACAGTTCCTCGACGTCCCGGTTGTGCAGACGGATGCAGCCAAGCGAGACCGACTGGCCGATGCTGGCGGGATGGTTGGTGCCGTGGATGGCGTAGCCGTTCTGCTGAAAAATCAGGCCGCGCGTTCCGTAGATATCATCGGGACCGCGGGGATTGCTGATTTTTTGCAGTACGGAAAAGTAACCTGCCGGCGTCGAGCCGTTTTTGCCGATGGCGATCGGATAGCGCCGGACGAGGTGCGGTCCGCTGATCAGCGTCATCGCGTGCGAGTCCAGGTGGACGTGGATCTGCAGCGGCGCGAGCGGCACCGACGGCTCCGGATAGCCGCGCAGCGGGACGACGTGGCGCATGCTTTCCCAGGCCGCTTCCCGGCGAAATGCAGCCGGCTGGTATGCCCAGTCCGTGGCTCCGTACCAGGCGGGCGTCGGAGGAATGTCCGGCAGGGCGTTGCCGGGATAGGAGCGAGCCAGATCGCTCAGCTTCTGGGGCAGGCTCCCTTTTCGTTGGTAGTGGCGGTACAGGGCGCTGCGCAGGATCAGCAGGTGTTCCAGCGTGCGCTGTTCTTCTGCGAGTTGGAGCTTGGCCGTCCGCACCGCCGGATGCTGATCGCAGGCGCAGGGACGGTCAAACCACTGCTGGCTCAAGACGGTGCGGCTGACGGGGTCATACCGCAACAGACCGTGCAGTTCTCCCGGCCGGTAAAACAACAGCGGCGTAAACAGCGGCGCTCCCGTCACTTCAGGGACAACCAGCACCGTGTACGGCTGTTTGAGCGCTGTACGCCGCCCGCTCACATAGTCGTACACGTGATGGCGCAGCTGCTTGCCGTCCGTGCCGGCCGGTACGGCGATCACTTCCACGTGCGGCCGCTCCTGGCCGGATGCGTTCTTTCCATTAGTAAATGCGGCGCCTGTCGAAGCAGCCTTATCCGGCTCAGACAAAAGCCCCGGTGAAAAGGCAAATTGAGCGTGGAAAAACAAAAGGGAGGCGAGCAGCAGGCGGATTCTGCCGGCCCACAACCGCCGCCGGCGTTTGCGCAGCAGGTCCTGATAGGCCGCGGCCGCTTCTTCCGAGTAAGGGCCGTGTTTGGCGTGCAGCGCCTGGCGGTACGCGGCCAGCGCCTCGTCTATTTCGTTTCGCATCTCCCGTTCGCGGCCGAGATGGTACCAGCCAATGGCAAGGTCGGGATGCCGTTCGACGAACCATCGGTAAAAGGCGAGGTCACTCTTGTCCGGATAGGTCATGTGAAACGCGCTTTTTTCCTGGAGAAATTGTGCCTTGTTCACCGCACTCCCTCCTTACTGGAAGTATCGGCCAGGAAGCGGGGAAACGTGAGAGTGGAGGAGAGATATATGTATTTGCATGCCATTATCCTGCGCAGGGAGCTGTTTCCCGCAAAAGGGGGGTACCCGTTTAGCCTGCCTGCGTACCAGGGTGTGGAGGAAATCCCCTTGACCAGCAGCGTCACCTTTTTTATCGGCGAAAACGGCTCCGGCAAGTCGACGCTTTTGGAGGCGGTGGCTTACCAGTGCGGTTTTCACACCGCCGGCGGCAGCCGTAACAACCTTTACCACGTAGACCGGGCAGAGGCGGCTCTGGGCGATTATGTCCGCCTTTCCTGGCGTCCAAAGGTGACCAACGGCTTTTTTCTGCGCGCGGAGAGCTTTTACCAGTTTGCCAGCCACATCGACGAGGTGGAGAAAGACTATCCCACCGGGTATCGCAGCTATGGGGGGCGGTCGCTGCATGAGCAGTCGCACGGGGAGTCGTTTTTCTCGCTGTTTGCCCACCGCTTTCGCGGCAAAGGCATCTACCTTTTGGACGAGCCGGAGGCAGCCCTCTCGCCGATGCGGCAGATCGCGTTTTTGTACCTGATGCAGGAGTTGGTGGAGGAAGGAGCCCAGTTTCTCATCGCCACCCACTCGCCAATCCTGATGGGCTTCCCGGGCGCCCGCATCCTCAGCTTCGACACATCACCGCTGACAGAGGTCCGCTATGAAGAGACGGAGCACTACCAACTGACCCGCCGCTTTCTGGAGAACCCCCGGGCCTTTTGGGACATCTGACGCGATTGCCCCGACAGTGTCTGTTTTCGCGGGGGCCGTTCGACGGCCGGTCCCCACTGGCGGGGCAGCCTGTTACGATCGTCCAGCTTAGTGGTACTGATCGATGCAAACGACGAGGGAAAAGTCGGCCCGCTCCAGCGCCTCTTGCTCGATCCAGAAGTAGAGGCGGCCGATGTCCCCCCACATCATCCCCGTCTTTTCCTCTTCCGAATCCACCTGGAACAGCAGCCGCCAGCGCACAGCCTGCCGCAGCAGGGCCGCCTTATCGTTTCTGTCCGTGGAGGGATAGGCCATAAGCTGACATTCGTGCTGCATGTCCCCCTGTATCTGGTCGGGGCAGCCGAGCAGGCGATTTTTCATGTCGTCCGGATGAAGCAATTGTTCCCAGACACGCTTTCTGAACTGCTCCCAGTATCGGTCGAAATCGTCCCGGTTTTTGTTCCAGCTCATGCCTAGCTGTTCGATGTCGCTCGATTCGGCGGGCGGTACGGTCCACTCCACACGATAGTCGAGGGAGCAGGGAGAGAAACGGACGGGCGGATCGTAATCGTCCAGCTCGTTTGGCGGCGCGGTCCGCTTCAGGTCAGCGCTGTCCGGTTCCGCTACAAACAAGACTTTTGCTTTCTCCACGCTGTGGTAGAACTCATCGTCGTCGAACATTGCCGCCGCGGCGAAAAAGAAGAGGAGCAATCCCCGCTCCGGCAGTATCTTCTCCGGAAAAGGGGGCAGCTCGGCCAGGTTGATCTGCCCCAGAAACGACAGCGGATACGACTTCCAATACGGCCAGGGTGTTCCCGCCGGCAGGTCGGGGCAGCCGCCGATTTTGGATGTGCCAAGAGACAGAGATTCCTCGTCCACAGGATGCGTGAATATTCGGAATGAAGGGCGGATGAGCGGTTCAAAGCGCTCCGCGTAGCGGGACAGTCCCGCCTCATGAAGCAGTGACAAGATTTGTTTTTTCATCGGTTCTCATCAACCTGTTCGTTTTTGAGGCGCCCGACATTCGTCTCACGCAGCAAGCTGATCAGCTCGCCCAGCTTGGCGTTGCGTTCCCGGTCGCTTTCCGTTTTTTGCTTCATGAAGCGGAGCAGGCTGACGAGAACGTACACGATGAACCCGTAAAAGGCGAGCGTCAGCAGCAGGGGGACGATCATGAAAAAAGAATGGTACTCTAACGCTACTGCTCCAAAATCCATCAAGATATTCCCTCCTTTTTTAGAAAAAAACGGCAAAAACCACGAACTATTTTATCATTACTTCGCACAGTCGGCAAACGAAAGCGGGCGCGACACTTCCTGTCTGTGTCCGTTTGTGAAGCATTCGTGAACAGACGCTCGTTTGGCGGCATGTTCCTGTATGGTTGCCTTGCCACCCGGAAGCCCATCTCATACAATGGAAAAATAACAAATTATTTCAAAAATGGAGTTAAAAGCAATTTTGTGAACGAAGCGGAAGGAGTGCAGGCACATGATACGGGAACTTCATGCCGACCTGGTCATCATCGGCGGGGGCGTGGGCGGCTGTGCGGCTGCCTTGGCCGCTGCCAAACTGGGCAGAACCGTCGTCATGACGGAAGAAACATCCTGGATCGGCGGGCAGCTCACCAGCCAGGCCGTTCCGCCGGATGAACACCCCTGGATCGAACAGTTCGGCTGTACCCGCAGTTACCGGGCGTTTCGCGACGGCGTGCGCCGCTATTACCGCGATGTTTATCCGCTTACGGAAGCGGCGAGAGCCGTCCCGTACCTCAACCCGGGAAACGGATCGGTCAGCCGCCTCTGTCATGAACCGAAAGTGGCGCTGGCCGTTCTGCACCAGATGCTGGCTCCGTACGTCAACAGCGGCAGGGTGACCATACTCGTCCGGCACAGGCTTGCGGCGGCCCGCACCGTGGGAGACCGGATCGTCTCCGCGACCGTCACCCATCTGGAGACGGGGGATCGCGTGGAACTGGCGGCTCCTTATTTTCTCGACGCGACGGAGTGCGGCGACCTGCTGCCGCTGGCCGGTGTCGAATACGTGACCGGAGCGGAATCCGTCAGCGAAACGGGCGAACCCCATGCGCTGGAAGGGAACCCGCAGCCGATGGACATGCAGTCGTTCACGTATGTGTTTGCGATGGACTATCTGGAAGGGGAAGACCATACGATCGACAAACCGGCCAGCTATGAGTTCTGGCGGAACTACCAGCCCGATTTCTGGCCGGACAAGCTGCTGAGCTGGACAGGCGTCAAGCCGGATACCCATGAACCCGTTCGCTACGAGCTGTTTCCGGGGACGGACCGCTTCTCGCTGTTTCGCTACCGGCAGATTGCGGACAAGGACAACTTCACTGCAGGTTTGTACCCGAGCAGCGTCACGCTGGTCAACTGGCCGCAAAACGACTACTGGCTCGGCCCGATCATCGACGTCAGCGAGGACGAGCGGACGCGCCATCTGCATCAGGCGAAACAGCTCAGCCTGTCGCTCTTGTACTGGATGCAGACGGAAGCGCCCAGGCCCGACGGCAAACAGGGATATCCCGGACTGCGCCTGCGCCGGGACGTCCTTGGAACGGACGACGGATTTGCCATGTCCCCCTACATCCGCGAATCCCGACGGATCCGGGCGGAGTTTACCGTGCTCGAACAGCACGTCAGTCCGGCGTGCCGCCCAGACGGCAAGGCGGAGACGTTCGAAGATTCCGTCGGCGTGGGCTGCTACCGGATCGACCTGCATCCCAGCACGGGCGGCCGGAACTACCTGTACATTCCCTCCCTGCCGTTCCAGATTCCGCTCGGCTGCCTGATTCCCCTCCGGATGGAGAATCTGCTGCCGGCCTGCAAGAATGCGGGGGTCACGCACATTACCAACGGCTGCTTCCGGCTCCACCCCGTGGAGTGGAATATCGGCGAAGCGGCCGGCTTTCTGGCCGGCTACTGCCTCGAGCGGGGGATTTCCCCCCGTGCTGTCCGCAACACGCCGCAGGATTTGGCCGATTTTCAGCGGCTCCTGGTGCGGGAAGGCGTCGAGCTGGCCTGGCCGTCGATCGGCCCGGTCTGAGCACCAATCAAAAACAACAAGCGCGGGAAAGCCAACGCTGACCCGCGCTTGTTTCG
>NZ_JAGTPT010000034.1:0-32663 GCF_018195675.1 Brevibacillus sp. NL20B1 | reverse complement strand
AAAGGCTCGAAATCACTAAAATTTTGCTTGGCGATTCTAGTTTATTATCCCCTCGCTATTAAATCGCAATATATACCCCATGCAGAGTGCTGGATGTTATTTGTTATGTCGACTCTTTTCCTGACCACTATTTAGTGGAAAGTAACGTGATTTACACAGGAGCGACCTGCTAAGGCTGATCTTGCCGAACTTGTGTCAGATTATTTAGTGGAAATGATCGACTGGGAAGGTCAGATTGACTTCGGACAACGAATGGCATGGAGCGACTCAACGAAGAAATTCGCCGACGAGAACGTGTCATTCGCATATTGCCTAACCGTGAATCGGTTATCCGCCTAATCGGAGCTTTACTTATGGAGATAGACAAAAAATGGGCAGGCGGCAAAAAGTATCTCGATATGGGAGAGTACTTAGAATGGCGAGAAATGCAGGCCACAACTGCGTTGTCTAAAGTGATTCGTGTTGGCTGGTTTATTTCTCTAACCGTGGGGAATTTACACACAAAGATGAACTTGATCCTCTGGCAAAGTGGTACAATGATGGTTACACAGTCTACGGGTATGAAATGGATAAAGCTACAAATTGATTTATGCAGAGAATTCACCGTCGTTTCTTGGCGACGGTGAATTTTTTGAAAGATAATAAATAATTAAGATGGAAAGGGACGGTGAGGTTCAATCATGAAAAATCCGTGGAGATTGCTTTTTTTGGCTTGGCTGGCGCGGTGGTTCTCGGTGTGACAGCAGTCGTGCTGCTTGTGAATCGGATCGGATACGACAATTTGCAACTGCTGCTTACGCTGAAGCAAGCCGATCGCGATTACCTCATGCCCATGCACATCTTAAACACAACAGATCAACCTCTCGTTCCGGTCACAGTCACCCCGGAAGGGCATGGCATATATCTGACGGACAAACGACGCAGCTCTGATGTTCTAACACTTCTGCAAGAGCGAATGAACAAGGAAGGCTGGACCTACGACACACAAATGGGCAGCGGTTATCTGTTTACAAAGGAGCAGCAGAACGTAATCGTGGAAACAACCATATGGAACCGTAATTACGTGAAAATTACCATTCCAGGCAACGTCGTAACGCTTGCAGAGTAAATCTACAGGCGCTGGACGTGCTGCAACCCACCGTTCTCAACGTGCTGCATTGCCTGTACGCTGAGCTGACCTGCCGGATTTTTGGCGACACAGCCGCAACCGGGCCCGCCGCTGGTGTGACGACGAGATGGGCAACAACCACAAGAAAGTCGGCCGGTTTCGCGAGCGGCAGAAAAATAAAAGGGGAAGCTGAAAGAGGCTTCCCCTTGGCTTGTTTTTATCCTTTCACAAACACCGTCTTGATCGCGGTGAAAAACTCGATGGCCGCCTGACCCTGCTCGCGGGAGTGGGAGCTGGACTGCTTCATGCCGCCAAACGGGGCCTGCAGCTCCACACCCGCGCTCTCGGCGTTGATGCGCACCAGGCCGGCGTCCATGTCGCGGATAAATTCCAGCATGTTGCCGATGTCCCGGGTGAAGATGGAGGCGCTGAGTCCAAAGCGGGAATCATTGGCCAGCTGCAGGGCTTCCTGCAGGGTGTCCACTTTCATCAGCGCCAGCACCGGGCCGAAAATCTCCTCCCGGGCGATGGTCATGTCCGGCGTTACGTTTTCAAACACAGTCGGCTCCACGTAAAATCCGTGTTCCAGGCCGGGCGCGGTCACGCGTTTTCCGCCGCACAGCAGTACGGCTCCTTCTTCGAGCCCTTTCTGGATGTAGCCGAGCACTGTCTGCATCTGCCGTTCGCTGGCGCACGGTCCCATCCAGGTGTCGGGGGCGAGGCCGTCGCCCACTTTCAGAGCGGCCACCCGTTCCAGCAGCTTTTGCTTGAACGCGTCGTAAACGGCGCTCTGGACGATGACGCGGCTGGTGGCCGTGCACTTCTGGCCGGTGGAGCGAAGACCGCCGCTTACCGTCGCCTCCACGGCCAGATCGAGGTCGGCGTCGGCCGCGACGATGACCGGATTTTTGCCGCCCATCTCCAGTTGGTACTTGGCTCCCCGGGCGAGCGCTCCCAGGCCCACCTGCCTGCCCACCTGATCGGAGCCGGTGAACGTAACGGCGGCGATGCCGGGATGATCGACGATTCCCTGGCCGATGACCGAACCCGCGCCGGTCACCATGTTGACGACCCCCGGGGGCAGCCCCGCTTCGTCCACGCATTCCATCAGCTTGGCGGCGGTGACAGCGGTCTCCTGTGCCGGCTTGAAGACGACCGTGTTGCCGTAGACGATGGCCGGGGCAATTTTCCAGATGGGGATGGCGACGGGGAAGTTCCAGGGCGTAATCACGCCCACGACGCCCAGCGGCACACGGCTGGTAAACATCAGCCCTTCGCTGTCGGTGGAGGGGATGACGTCGCCGATTTTGCGCATGCCTTCCCCCGCGTAATAGCGCAGGATGGCCACGCCGCGGGCCGTTTCACCTTTCGCTTCCGGCAGTGTTTTGCCCATCTCCCGCGTCATGGTTGCCGCGATGTCGTCGAGGTGCCGCTCCAGCACGTTGGCCAGGCGGTACAAGTATTCGCCGCGGGCGGGACCGGAGAGCTTCCGCCAGGCGATTTGTGCCGATTGGGCCGCTTTCACCGCCTGATCCAGATCCTCGGCTGTCGATTTTTGCACGTATCCGATCACCTCGTGTCGGTTGGCCGGATTGATGCTCGCCTCCACCTGGTTGGACGCGGACGGCCGCCACTCGCCGCCGATGTAGTTTTGGTAGGTTTGCGCTTGTGTATGAACGCTCACGATGATTCCTCCTCTCAACGTATGGTTTTACAGGGAAACAACTGCTAGAACGTGGGGCCGATCCGCCAGATGCCGAAGTCGTGCTGCTTCAGGATTTCCGCTTTGGTCAGCTTGCCGGAGCAGACGTGGACCAATTCGTCAAAAATCCGCTGCCCCACGGATTGAAGCGTTTCTTTTCCTTCGATGATCGTGCCTGCATTCAGGTCGATGTTGTCCCCCATTTTCTCGAAAATGGGCGTGTTGGTGGCGATTTTGATCACCGGAGCGATCGGTGAACCGGTAGGCGTGCCGCGGCCGGTCGTAAACAGCACCACCTGTGCTCCTCCAGCCACCATGCCGGTCAGCTGCTCGATGTCGTGTCCGGGGGTATCCATCCAGACCAGGCCTTTTTTGGTCGGCCGCTGGGCGTAATCAATCAGCTCCTGCAGCGGCCGGGTGCCGGCCTTGTTGGCCGCGCCCAGGGACTTTTCCTCCAGAGAACTGAGGCCGCCCTTGATATTGCCGGGACTGGGGTTGCCGGTGCGGATGTCCACGCCCATCTGGATGGAGCGCTGTTCCATGGCGTGGATGACTTCGTAGACGCGCTTGGCCACCTTGTCGTCCACGGCGCGGTTGGCCAGCAGATGTTCCGCGCCGATCAGCTCCGTCGTCTCCGCCAGGATGGAGGTGCCGCCAAGGTCGACAATCATGTCGCTGACCACGCCGACGGCCGGGTTGGCGGACAGACCGGAGCAGGCGTCCGAACCGCCGCATTCCGTTCCGACGATCAGTTCGCTGAAATCGCACGGCTCCCGCCGCAAGACGGATGCGTCCTGCACCATCTTGGCAGCTATTTTTGCGCCCTGTGCGATCGCCGTCAGCGTGCCGCCGTGATCCTGGATGGAGACCAGTTCCACCGGCTTGCCCGTCTTGGCGATTTCCTCGGCTACGCTCCGCGCCTGATGCGTTTCACAGCCGAGTCCGAGGACGACGACGCCGTAGACATTAGGGTTGGCGCCCATTCCGACGTACGTGCGAAACGTCTGCTCGTAGTCGCTGCCCACCTGGGCACAGCCGTGCTGGTGGATAAACGAGACGGTCCCCTGCACCAGTTCGGTAATCTGCCTGGCCGCCTGTGTGGCACATGTAATCGTGGGCAGAATCAGGACGTGGTTGCGCACGCCGACGCGGCCATCCGGACGGCGGTATCCCCAAAACGTTGTGTCATGCTTCATGAGCGATTTTGTCTCCTCTCCCGCGTTTTCCTTCCAAATTGTGCACATGGACGTGTTCGCCGGGGGCGATGTCACGGGTCGCGACTCCGATGACCTCCCCGTATTTCACGATGTCCTCTCCCTTTCCGATCGGGCGGACGGCAAACTTGTGCCCGAATTCAATCGCCTGGCGGAGCGTCACCGTATGCTGCACGTCCAGACAGGAAACGGTGACGCGGCTGTCTGCCGGTATGGGTTCGAGGGCCGTGGCCACGTTGTCATGCGGCTGCATCATGATGGCGCGATAGGCGGACATGGACAAGCCTCCTTTCCGTATGTAACACGGGGGATGGAAATACCGGGATGTCGGGTGCAAGAAAGGGACGTGTAGGCATGTTCGGCAGAACGTCTGAGTAGTTTTATAATATAAAACGACATACGACAATATCGTATAATGGTTGGCAATTTTTATGATAGAGCAAATGGAAGCGCAATTGCAACTGTTTTCTGAATAAAAAATATTTTCAAATTTGGTGATTGTTTGGTGCGAAAATCGTTGCTATGATGAGAGTAATCATGATATAAAACCTGGTTTTACATACAAGAACCAAAGGAGGAAGGCTGCTCTGTGATTGGAGCAGATGAGTCCCGCCTGATGATGGAATCACCCTTGTACATCGACAGCGGGTTCGTGTTTGCATACATGCCAGAAGACAGACGGGGGGAGTAAGATGAAGCTGTTGACCTTTTATGCGGAGCGCGGCCTGACGCTTGGCGTCAAGACGGACCGCGGTGTGCTGGACGTAGCGGCATCGGTGGAGCGGCACGGCGGAACGGCTGCTGTTCCGCAGACCATCCGTCAGTTTCTCGAGGGAGGGGAGGAGGCGTTTCAGGCGCTTGCGGCCCACGTCCGCCGCATGGAGTCAGCGGGGGAGGCGCAGCTGTTCCTGGACGAAGAGTCGCTGCGCTTCGGGCCGTGCGTGCCGGAGCCGGGCAAGATCATCTGTGTGGGACTGAACTACCGGAAGCACGCGGAAGAGTCCAACATGGCCGTGCCCGAATATCCGGTGCTGTTCAACAAGTACAGCAACGCGCTGGCCGCGCACAACGACGAGATCACGCTGCCCGCGGAAGCGCAGCAGGTGGATTACGAGGCGGAGCTGGCCATCGTGATCGGCAGGCGGGCCAAGCGGGTAAAGCGAGAGGAGGCCCTCTCGTACGTGGCCGGGTACTGCAACGCAAACGACCTGTCCGCCCGCGACCTGCAGATGCGCACCAGCCAGTGGCTGCTGGGCAAAAGCTGTGACGGCTTCAGTCCGCTAGGTCCCTACCTGGTCACCTCCGATGAAGTGGGCAATCCCAACAATCTGGAGATCACCTCCTTTGTCAACGGGGACGTGCGGCAGCACTCCAATACTTCGGACATGATTTTTGCCTGCGACGAAATCGTTCACTACATCTCCCGGTACATGACCCTGGAGCCGGGGGATGTCATCCTGACCGGTACGCCGGAGGGCGTGATCCTCGGCTATCCCAAGGAGCGGCAGGTGTGGCTGAAGGACGGGGACGTGGTGACGATCGAGATCGAAAAGCTGGGCCGTCTCACCAACCGGATGAGGCGGGAGGCGTAATCCGGAGGGAAATCTGTGCAGCCGCGACAGAAAAACCGGACCAGTCAATGGTCCGGGTTCCGTTTGTAGACAAAGTCCGTGGCGCATGGGTGATTGGGCCCGCTCGCTCTCTTGACGACCAGTAAAGAAGTGGATAGCGCCCGCTCCCAAACGCGACGCGGGCAGGGGGCAAACCGAGCCTCTGGACTGGATTTTATGGGAAGATCGGTTTCTAGCGAGACCTTACTAAAAAATGAGCAGTTGTCATCAGTCTATTCTAGCTATTTTATCACGACAAACTTCATGCGACTATTTTGACCATTTCTTTCAATTATTCCATAAGACAGATACTCTCCAGACCTAAATAGTTTCGTCGTGATTATTTTTTCTTCCAATAAACCTTGGTGCTTGCCTGTTTTCAGATTGGCAATAAAAACTCGGTTCATTCCATAGCGATAAATCAGAAAATCGTTCTTAATAAAGGGGGTATCGTTCGTCAAGGTTTTTGATTTTCCAGAAAATCTGTATTTTACTTTTCCGTCCTGCAATGAAGCTACGGATACTTTTCCCTCTTCAGTCCATACAAACCAGTTCCCATGAACGTTGAAATCAATGATGCGTTCACCAATTAACAAATCAACAGCTTTGGAACGATCATAAGGAAACAAAGTGATGACATAACTCTTTTGTGACTTTCCGTCCTTATTTTGGTACTTTGACTGTTGGATGACTAGTCCTCGATCAGTGGGGGTTTGTACTGCAAAATAATATCCGTCCCGACCATCTTTTTCGCTTAGTTTTGTTTCTGCAATAACCTCTATAGCTTTCTGGCGATCTTGATGCAGGATCATCGCCTTACTTGTTACGATTTGGTTCTCTACCTCATACTCGATCCAAGTAACTTTTTTTCCGTAAACCCGCAGGATAGGAGGATCTGTACCGTCCTGACTTATGCCCTGCTTGATCATTTCAATTTTTTTATTCCCTAAGTCCATGGACATGATCCTCCACTTTAGTTCTAGGGAGGGATTTCTGTCATATTCTACCCAATATAAAACGTTATCAATTCCCACTAAAGAATTAATGATAAAAAATGGAGGGGCACTATATATTTTTTCATATTTCTTACTACTCCGGTCAAACAGTCCGACAAACGACTGTTGGAGCTTACTGTCGTCCATATCGAAAGCAATCACTCGATCGTTTACAAACTGTGGTGCGGTTGGAGCCCAGCGAAAATCAGGACTTTCTACTACATACTCCTCAATCTGGAACGGATAAGAAAATTCCTCAACGGAGTTAATTTCTACATCGGGGGTCTCTTCAATATTGATTAATGTTCGACCATCCTCAACTGTTTTCATTTCTTTGTTCTCAATTATCTCATCATCAGTTTCATTCGAAGTTGTCATTTGATGGTTATCATACTGGGTATACCAAATTCCAAAGGCTGCTAATACCATTACTCCAGCAATTGCAACAATTGTAATCGTCCGTCTCCCCATTTGATTTCCTCCATTCGCAAAGATAGGAGTCCTAGGAGGAATATTTTTCCCCCTAGGACTCTAACTACTCACCAAATCATAGCTTGTCTGAAGTGTGCTTGGTTGGCTTCCCAAATACCGTCTGCAGGATGCCATACATTACCAAGGGTTACACCGCGATTACCTTGGTCAAAAGGATCTGTGATACGAATTTCCCAATCATCCCAGTCATACCCTGAGGTGTTTACGATGTGTCCTGCAACGGACCTGGTATATTTGGGCATATAATCCGGGTCAATCTTCAAATCGAGTATGCTAGGATATCCGTTGTCGATTCCCCATTCAATTTTATCATTAAATTTACTTTGTTCATCGGAATCATGAGTTGTGTAAACATAATAATTTTCATCCTGATGATCATTTAATACGTCATCCACAACAGAGAAGACTGTACCGTCTTTAGTTGTACCAAGTTCGTCGGCATAGTAACGTTGACTTTTCGATGTGCCATTGATGTAATCCAGTACCTGTTTAACGGTGGCAGGACCACACCAATAACTTGTCTCCTGTTCGAAACTTGGGACCGAGATGACTCGAAAAAGACCTAAAGCAGATACTTTCCCTTCCGATTCCGCTGCTTCTCTCTTGTTAGTAATGTGTTCTCTTACCTTCCTCAATTTTTCTTTTTCAGCTTTTACCTGTTTTTCAGTCTTAACATCTTCGATCATTCTAGGATCATCACCAGTTCCTTCTCCCATTACAGTTTGTGGGAGCAAAAGCGCTGTGAATATAGTAGATGCTAGAGCAACTCGAGGAATCAGTTTACGTTTTTTCATTAATTCCACCTCCATCTATTAATCAAATAATACATAAGAAAATTATGAAAATTCTTGATTTGTTGATATATTCACCTCCATTAATACTCAATTAATAGGAATAAGGACTGGTACCAGCAAGTAATATGTTAGTTCGAAAGAATGAGATTGTCAACCAAAACATGGAAATTTATAAATCATCATCCATTTTTGGATACAGACTCTTGATCCCCGCCGTAGTAGATCAATACATCCAGCAGGATTGCCTCCGTCACCGAAGGTCCTGGATCTGCCTATGGATGCAATGGATAAGTGTTTGTATGCGTTACCGCATGCTTCGTTCGCATAGTCTTTCTCACAGCATAACACTGGAAATTGCAAACACCTAAAAGGAGGCATGGTGGACAACAAAAACACTACACATGAACAAAGCCCTTGGCATTGCCTACTGGCAACAACAAGGGCTGATGAGTTTGATATAGCGATATTTCACACTTCACCAAGTTTTGTCTGCGCTATTGGGTATTGGCAGCATCGTCCGTGCTGGAGGAGTCGCCATCCGCGGAATCATCGGAATCAGACGAGTCTTGATCCGCCGACTGGTCCGAATCAGAGCCGTCAGTGGAGTTGTCCGGGGCCGTAGTGTCTTTGTCCGAGGCATTGTCCGCACCCGACGTTCCTTCGCCCGTCTGGTCCGTTGCGTCCGGTGCAGTGGAGTCTGCCGGTTGCGCCTGGTCTGCATTGTCGTCGATGATGATGATCTGTCCGTCTTTTTGCCAGTCGACCTTGGCCTCCAACTGTTCGCTGATCAAGCGAATCGGCAGGTAGAGGCTGCCGTTTTTCACAACGGGCGCGGCGTCGGTCGTGAGCCTGTTGTTGTTCGTTACCGCCACGTTTTTGTTCACCGTAAGCGAGATTGTGCGGTCTCCGCGGGTTACGGTGACGATCCCTGTAGTCTCATCCCAGCGCACATCCGCGTTCAACGCCTCGCGGATGACCCGCTCCGTCACCAGCGCACGTCCGCCTACGATAAACGGCGCCTGATCCAGCGTGAGTTCCACGCCGTTGACGAACGCTTTGATACCCGTCACGTTCGCCTTGGTGTACAGCTGGCCCAACGTTTGAAACGGCTCGGTATTTCCGGCCTGATAGGTTCGCTTCAGCAGTTCCTTTTGCACCTCGATGGCCTGCGGCAGATCGGAGATGTCGACGAGTGCGTTGACCAGCTCCTTGTACGTGGCTGCCACCTGCTCTGTCACCTCAGGTGCGTCTTTCAACTGCTGGCGGAGTTTGCTCAGTTTTTCCGCATCCTGCACTGCTTCCTGGACAGTCAGAGTGGTGTTTGACTGATCGGGTGCAGTTGCGGAGGGAGTTGTTGTATCGTCTTCGGTCTGTGAGGGCTTGTCCGCCGACGATTGCTCATCTGTGTTTGCCGATGTGTCAGTGCCGGTTTCATCCGTCGTCGCTGCAGCATCTTCGGTCTGCACTTCGGCATAGACCGCTGGATTTTGGTTCGCCAGCTCTTCCGCTTGTGCCAGTGCTGCAGGTACGGCGCCCACCATCAAGGCAGCCGTGAGAGAGGTCGTTACGATCTTTTTCATCTGTAATCCTCCTCCTTCTCGCAAATGATGTCGATGTTTCGTGACAGTGCCATTCTACCAAATACTGCTAGTGGGAAAATGATCGAATAGACCAAAAAATTTATACAGCCTTGGTCCTTCGCATGCTGGCTCCAACCGGGGCAGGAACAGGCACATCTTCACCCGAATCATGTCGGTTCAGTCAAATGTTCATGATCGGTTGGTACGAGAAAACGTTGTGCGGAAGCCTCCTAAAACTGGAAGGACAGTGCAGTTCGTCGGGAGGGAGAGAAGGCGAAGGGAGAGGAGAAAAAAAGGAGCAGCCGCTTGTCCATATTCTGGCAAATCTAGGACAAATCTCGTGCAGACGCCGATGATATTGAGGAAAAGGAACGCATTTGTTCCAAAAGCAGCCTTTTTTCAGGACAAAAGCAACCGCACCGATGTCGGCAACCGATGCGGTTTTACGCATGGATGAGATAACGGATTTGGCGGTAGCCACCCTGATCAAAACAGCGTATCTCCCGCATTCCCAATCCGTCCGGTCTCGTACGGCGGAGAGATGATGCCGGAGACGACACCGATGATGCGGATGTTTTCCGACGGCAAGACGAGCGGTGCGACGCCCTTTTTGGCGGCGGTAAACACGCACTCCACCGGATTGACGTCTTCGGCGATGCGGACGATGTACTCCCCCTCCTGCCTCACCAGCACAGGTCTGCCCCGCACCGGCTCCAGTGAATAGTCGGCAATCAGCAGGGCGTCCCCCTCCCGAATCCCGATGTTTGCAAGCCCGTCGTCCCGCATGATCAAGGCGAAACGGGCCACGTGATAGCTGGCCGCAAGCAAATACGGCATCAAATATAGCTCCTCATCCTCCAACGGCAGCTCAAAGAAACGGGTGCTGTAAGCATCACCGGCAATAAACACGCGCTTCATTCCACAACCTCCTCTCATCACCACGCAACAGGATAGCCTTTGGTGTACAGTCTGTTGAGAAAACGCTCAAACCGCTTGCGGGCAAAGTCGAGCGGCACACGAAACGTCCTGGCCAGGTAGCTGGGTGCTTCATAGCGACTGCAATGCCCAATCAGCGAGTCAAACATGTAATACGGCATCAGCAGGTGTTCGGCGAAGTGATTGGCCTGGGCCTCCTGCCAGTCAATCATCAGGTCGCTGCCCAGCGGCTGAACCCCTTCATGCAGCAGCAGATGCCCCAGCTCGTGAGCGATTTTGACCCGCCGTGTGGGCTCGTCCAGCCGTTCGTCGACAGCGATCACGAAGCGGCCGGCTTCCTGTGGATGACGGTGCGTGCGGCTCCGCCCGCGGATGCTGCGCAGCTCGATGCCGTAACTGGCGCACAGTTCGGGAAGGTCGATCTGCTCGGGACGCTGGATCCCGTGATGCCGCAGCAGCAGGTATACACGTGATTCCAGCCACGTCTGCGGCTGGCAGATATCAGCTACGAGGAAGTGCATGGAAACCTCCTTTATGCGGAACATATGTTCGGTTTATGGGTGGAAAGAATGCCCCGTCGCGGGGCTACTTTATCTTTTTGATCTCCTCCGTGATGGCATACAGGGAAGGAGAATGGCTTTCTTTTACATGGTGGGGCTTCATTTGCTTTTTCAAATCGTACCAGTATCGGCGAATCTCTTTTTTCTCTTCTTCGGATGCTTCCAAATACCCGTCGAGAAAATAGTAGTCGTCCGGATCGTCGATTTTTTCCTGGAGCAGCTCGTCCAGTGTCCGTTCGCGCTTATGGTCGTTCGCGGCGGATGGAGGAAGCGGCTCGTCCACTCGCCCGAGCAGCCAGTCGGTCGAGACGTTCAGCACGTCGGCCAACATGGTCAGCATGTCGTTGGGGGGCGAGCTGTGATTGTTTTCGTAGTTGCTGATCGTTCCCTTGGTCGTCCGGACCATTTCCGCCAGACCTTCCTGCGTTAGTCCTTTCGCCCTGCGGGCCATTCGCAAGCGCTGGGACAGCATGGACCATCCATTCCTTCCTGTGAGATGGGTACAAATATATTGTACACAATTGGAGGTTATTAGGAAATATGGTACAAAAAACTTGTATTTCCCCGTTGACATACAAGACTCTTGTACTATATGATGTGAATATCTTCCAATACAGAACACGTGTTCTTATGTGGTTGTTATGGTGATCCATATTTTTCCTACATGTATGAGAGGGATGTTGGAAAGGGGGAGGGTACATTGAATCAGCAAACATTGACAGAGGAAGAATGCCGTACGGTACTGCGCCGGCTTGCTTGGCGCATCCAATACCAAGCCAGGAAGTACAGACAGCGGGAATGCCTGGGGGCCGAACGGGTTGTGGCCCTGGTATCAACGGACCAGGACATGTCTGCGCTGTACGTCCGGGAAATGTTGGCCGCGATCTCGTCGGACAAGGGCAGGTGGATCGTTCAACGCGTGATCCTGCACGGGTATCCCGAACGGGAAGTGGCTCGCGAACTGGCCATGTCACAGCAGGGGGTGAACAAATGCAAAACGAAAGCGCTGCAACAGCTGCGCACGCGTCTGCAGCATTTGAACGGCTGATGGACGAAGCCCGGAAAGGGGACAATGAAGCGCTGCTCCAGCTGTTGGAATGGTTTGAACCGGAGATTCACGCGCTCGCCCGGTTTATCAAAATGCCGAGAGAAGACAGCATCCAGGAGATCAAGGCGCAGTTTATCGCGTTTATCCGCGAGGGTGAATGACCGTGCGGATGCTCAGACAGCTTGGTTTTGATCGGATGGCATCGCTCATCTGTCTGATTGATGCAAGGTTGGACGGCGGACAAGCCTGTAGAAAAAAGGCTGCACGACGGTTTGTTTTGGGCCGTAAGGAATATGCAAGGCCGGGAACTGATGCTTCTCGGCCTTTCTCTATACGAAATGGAGTGAGCAGCTAATCGAAGGCTGTTTGTTTTTGGATGACAACAGTCACCGTTTTCGTTGGCGCATGCGGATATGTCAATTCCAGTGTATAGTGATCCGGTTTGGCGTTCGGAAAGGGAACCAACCTTCCCACGGGGAAATGGACGGTAAAGGTACCGTCAGGATTGACAGGATAGTCAAACGCGTACATCATATGCTGCTTGTAATTCTCCTGACCGCCATACAATCCGATTTGAAGCGTTTTGCCCGGTTGCACGTAACCGTCGATTTTACCCGCAACAGTGATTTGGTTTTCGGGAAGCGGCAGTGTGAATACGCTCCGTTCTTGAGGTGACAGAATGACGATTTCCGACACTGCTTTTTCTTGGGAGGCAGCCGGTTCGTCCGCGCCTGTTTCCGGAGACGCGGGGGAATAGAGACCACTTACCGCTGCACACAGGACAGCGACGATCTGTATAAGCATCGTTGGTTTTCGCATCTCGATCCATATATGGTTGACATTTATTTAAATTATTTCTAAATGTAAGACGCTTCTGCACCCGGTCATGTTTCTGCGTCGCACAAAAAACATGCGTCGAATGAGCCTTCGCAAGGCTCTTTTCTGTTTGGAAGAAAAAGAGATGACCCGGTTGTTACGCGACCGTGATGTTTTCCTTATATAAGTGAAGCGAGAACGTGGAGTTGAAACCAGTTAAGGAAGGAGGAAGGCGCCATGGAACATACGGTCTTGGACGCGCTGATTCAGCAGGGGCCATTTGCAGCGCTGTTTGTTTGGCTGTTGTTTTACGTGATGAAAACTAACCGCGAGCGGGAAACCCGGCTGCAGGACCTGCTGGACAAGTTCAGCGACAAGTACGATCTGATCATCTGCGAACTGCGAGAAATCAAAGACAAGGTAGGGGAGTGAGATACAGATACGCACGTAAACAGGCCCATCCCCCAGGCCAACGCACCAGTTGGCATCCATCCTCGATTTGGATAGCGAGCGGCGCGGGAAACCAGCGGAAATCTCCAATTTCCAATCAGTCAAATTTCTATTATGATAATGAATAAAGAAATTAATGTGAAAAAAGGGGGCAGGGGATGGCGTCGTTTTTTGATGAACGCAAGGCTTTGCACATGACGCTGCAGGGGCTGCTGGAACAGCGTGCCGCACTGCGGCGACAGTATGTGGATCAGGACAAACAATTGGGATTGGACATCAAGGAATTGTTGGCCCGGATCAGGGAGTTAGATGAACGTGAAAACGCTTACCAAACGAACGTGGAGGCGCCCGCGGCCGAGGAAGTTCCGACGGAAGTGCTGGAGCATTTGCGGAAAAGAAAGACGCCTATCCGTCATGATTACGCGGCCGTGGCCGAACAGGTAGAAGCCATCTTGCGGGAGGCGTCGGCGCCGCTGACGCTGATGGAATTATGCAGCGAACTGAAACAGCGGCACGGCGTGGAGTTTGCCAGTCCGTATATCGGCATCCAAAAAGCGTTGAAGCACCTGCCGCAGGTGAAAGTAGACAAGGACGGCCGCAAGCTGATCTTTTCCCTGAAACGGTGACAACAGCCGCAAAAAGGGCGTTGTGTTTCAAGCACGAACGCCCTTTTTGTGCATGGGTGATGTCGGGGGAACAGCGAATTGGGGAAGCAGCTGAGGCCTGGAGATTAGCTCAGAAAGGCTTTCAGCATCCAGAGGTGTTTTTCCAGACTGCGCTGGATGGAGAGCAGCATGTCGGCGGTCGCTTCATCGTCTGCTTGTTCGGCCGTTTTGATGCCCTCCCGCAGTTCGTCCACCAGCGTCTGGAAATCGTCGATCAGGGTCTCGACCATCTGTTCGGTTGTTTCGATGCCGGATGCCTCTTCGACGCTGGCGTCCCGCAGACATTCGCCGAGAGTGGCGATCGGTTGGCCGTTCAGCATCAGGACGCGTTCAGCCAGTTCGTCGATGTGGGCGGCTGCTTCGTTGTAGAGCTCCTCAAATTTGGCGTGCAGCGTGAAAAAATGAGGGCCTTTCACGTTCCAGTGATAGTTGTGCAGTTTCATGTGCAGGACGGTCCAGTTGGCGATTTGTTTGTTCAATACACTGTGTACCTGATGTTTCATGGTTTATCCGCTCCTTAATTAAAATTATTATTATTTAATACTTATTATAAACTAATACCCCCTTTTGTCAATGGCTTCATTACAGCCAATATTTTGCTCGGTTTATCATGGAAAATAACCGGTAAGGTGAGGGGAGTGGTGAATCTGGATGTGCTGACAATCGGCGGAGTGGTGCTGGCGGGAGGCCGCAGCAGCCGGATGGGACGGCCCAAGGAACTGCTGAGCTGGAAAGGGGGCACATTGATCGGACACGTGGTCAGCGAAGTGACTGCGCTGAACCTGCCCTGTCTGATCGTCTCCAACGCCCCTGAACGGCTGCCGGAGGAAGTGACCAGGCTGGCGAAAGTGAGCATCACCGGTGACCTGGTGCCCTCCGCCGGTCCGATCAGTGGAATCGTGACGGCGTTTCGCGTGCGGCGGGAAGAAGCGCTGCTCATCCTCTCCTGCGACCTGCCGTTTGCTGACCGGGAGCAGATCGGCCGCCTGCTCGCCCATGCGCAGCAAGCGAAGGAGTGGGATGTCGTGGCAGCGCACACGGCCGGCCGGCTTCATCCGTTGTTTGCCCTGTATCACAGAAGGACGCAGCCGTTGTGGGAAGAAGCACTGCGATCAGGCCGTTATCGACTGATGGATGTGCTGGAGCGGCTGCGGATTGCCGAGACGCCGCCCGGTCTTTTGGATGACTGGGCTGCCTACAACGCCAACACGCCGGAAGAATACCGGATGGCCCTCGCGGAACAGCACGCGCGGGACATGGAGCGGAGGTAGGTTTGTTGTGAATCGCGGCTTTATCAAGCAATAGGAAAAACCCCGGCAAAACCGGGGGTTTCCTTTACGTATCGAGAGCTACAATCCGCTCCGCATGCGTATACACGTTCATCTTGTCGGGGCGGACAAATCCGACGGCGGTGATGTTCAGCTCCTCCGCCAACTGCAGCGCCAAGTCGGTGGGAGCTGACTTGGAGAGAATGATGCCGGCACCAATCTTGGCTGCTTTGAGCAGCACCTCGGAGGAGATGCGGCCGCTGAACACGAGAATTTTGTCCTCCGTCGGCAGGTTTTCCCGCAGGCAGTATCCGTAAATCTTGTCCAGCGCGTTGTGCCGGCCGATGTCGGAGTACCTTAGCAGCGTCTGCTCCGGCGTGCACAGCGCGGCATTGTGCACGCCGCCTGTGCTGCGGTGGATGTGGGACGACGCCTGCAACTCGTCCATCAGGCGGAACACCTGCGCCGGCGTGAGCGTGACTGTGCCCGCCACCGGTTTTGCCGTTCGCGCATCGCTGAAAAAGTAAAACGACTGCCGGCTTTTCCCGCAGCAGGACGTGATTCGCCGCTTCGTGTAAAAACTGTGTGACAGTCCGGTTTGCTGATGCAGATCCACGTAGGCAAATCCGCGGCTTTCGTCGATGGACATCTGCTTGATGTCCGTGTATTGCCGGATTGCTCCCTCTGCGGCGAGAAAGCCGATCACCATTTCCTCCAGGTCGGCGGGCGTGCAGACAATCGTCGCAAACTCTTCGTCATTGAGAAATATCGTCAGCGGGTATTCCGTAACAATCTCGTCGTCTTCCCAGGCGAACCGGTCCTGCCCGATCTTCAGCACCGGCCGTCTAATCGTACTCATCAGGTTTGACATAGCAGCCTCCTTGCCGTTTCACGCAGGATGTAGCAAAATTTTGAAAGTAATGTATTGTCGAGAAAGCGCTCACATGATAGTATACTATGTGAGGTTTTACTTGTCACAAAACATTCAACTTTTCTTGCAACAGTTCACATATAGACACGGGATAGCGCACCTGTCGCCGGTTTATTTGTGAACTGCCGAAAGTGAATAGCAAACACTTGCTGTTGATGCTGAAGTAGCGACCCTGCTGATGATTAACTGCCGTGTTTCATCTGTTCCCTCCTCGGGGCCAACGCGCGGACGACGAGGAGAACTGATGGATGCGGCAGTTTTTCTTTCTGCGAGAGCCTGTTCGCGAAAGTGGACGCTCTTTACCCCGCTTAAAAGGAGATGAATCACATGCAGGAAAAATTGAAGAACCGCTGGCTGATTGCTGCGGCTGCGGTGGGAATCCACCTGTCCATCGGTTCGGTGTACGCCTGGAGCGTCTTCACCAAGCCGATCATCAACCAATTTGGCTGGGAGCTGTCGAAGGTGCAGTTCACGTTCAGCATCGCGATCCTGTTCCTGGGCCTGTCGGCTGCGTTTCTCGGCCACTACGTGGAAAAACACGGTCCCCGTAAATCAGGCACTCTTTCGTCTATCTTTTTCGGTTTGGGGATCGCCGGGTCCGGTCTGGCCATTCAATTGGAAAGCCTCCCGCTGCTGTACCTCTGCTACGGCGTGTTCGGCGGCATCGGTCTCGGGGTCGGCTACATAACGCCCGTTTCCACGCTGGTGAAATGGTTCCCGGACCGCCGCGGGCTGGCCACCGGGTTGGCCATCATGGGCTTCGGCTTCGCTTCACTGGTGGCAAGCCAGATCATGCAGGCGCTGATCGAAAGCGTAGGGATCGCCAATACCTTCTTCATTCTGGGAGCCGTCTATTTTGTCGTCATGTTTGCTTCCGCTCAATATCTTTCCCCGCCGCCTCAGGGATGGGTGCCGGAGGGCTATTCGGCTGAAGAAGGAAGCGGCAAGCAAATCAAGAAGGACCTGTGTCAGCTGACGGCCAACGAAGCGGTAAAAACCCGCCGATTCTACCTGCTGTGGCTGATGCTGTTCATCAACGTGACCTGCGGCATCGCGGTCATTTCCGTCGCCTCGCCGATGGCACAGGAGATCGTGGGCATGTCTGCGGCAATGGCATCGACGATGGTTGGCCTGAACGGCCTGTTCAACGGGGGCGGCCGGATTGGCTGGGCGACGCTGTCCGACTACATCGGTCGGCCCAACACCTACACGGCGTTTTTCCTGATCCAGCTCGTCCTGTTCTTCCTGCTGCCCAACCTGACTATGCCGGCACTGTTTATGGCGGCCATGTTTATCATCATGACCTGTTACGGCGGCGGTTTTGCCTCCATTCCGGCCTATATTGCCGACCTGTTCGGCACCAGGCAGATGGGCGCAATTCACGGTTACATCCTGACGGCATGGGCAGCGGCAGGGCTGGCCGGGCCGATTTTCGCCGCCTGGGTGCGCGAGAGCACCGGCAGCTACATCGGTACGATGACCGTCTTTGCTGCCATGTTCGCCGTCGCCTTGGTCATCTCGCTGATCATCCGACTGGACATCAAGAAATTGCGGGAGCAGGCGAAACAGAATGAAAACTCTGTTGAATTGGCTTGCTGATAGATGGTAAATTTTTAGGTAAGAGAATTTTGTAAAGGTGACATTTCGATGAATAAATACGAAGCTGAGTTCAGCAATTTAGTCAGAGCTTTCCGCAAGCGTCACATGGGTAAAGGCCCCAGCAAGATTGTGACCACGTTTTGCAAAAACTGGGCAATTTGCGAAATGGAGGGGAATCTTTCCCCGGTGGAAAAGTTCATTGCGACGGCTGATGAAGGCAAACAGATGCTTCGCGCGGCCCGCACGGAAATGGTAAAAGAAATGTACCGCAAAAACCGGCCGGTCGAAATGGAGGCATTTCTGGGCGCAAACTTCGTCGATTTATTCGTCGATATTGACATTGAACGCGATTTTGGCATGTCCATTTTCGTCTTTGATCAAGATATCGAGAAGAAGTTTAAAAACGAGTCGTGAGTCTGCGCCGAAGCAGCGACCCTGTTTGTCGGGCAGACAAGAGAGCATGGGAAACGCGCGCGTAGTTGGGACTTGGCAGCGCCCCTGCCTGAGACAACCACCGTGGACATTCTCTGTCCGATGAGAAGGGACTGGTTCATGGGTGGTTGTCTTTTTGTCGTCCTGCACGTTACGCAGGTTCACCGGCCGACTTCAGGGGACGGGTCTTGCAGCAAAAGGAGGAACAGACGATGCACGTTCAGCGACAAACCATCAGCGTGGAGGAAGCGCTGCGCAGGCTGTTGGCGGACCTGACGCCGCTGCCGGAAGAACAGGTAGGCATTGGAGAAGCGTATGGGCGGACGTTGGCCCAGAACCTTGCCGCCACATGTGACATGCCGCCGTTTGACCGCTCGCCGCTGGATGGGTTTGCCGTGCGAGCAGCGGATACGGCCGGAGCCACACCGGATCAGCCGGTTCGCTTGCGGGTGCTGGAAACGGTCGGGGCCGGACAAGTCCCCCGGCAGACGGTAACCGCCGGAACAGCCGTCCGGATCATGACTGGCGCGATGATCCCGCCGGGAGCTGATGCCGTGATCATGTTCGAACAGACGGAGCAGCCCGGCCGGCAGCTGGAGTGGGTCGGGGTAAAACGGGCGCTTCGCCCTGGAGAAAACATCTCCCGCAGGGGTGAAGAAATCGCTGCCGGCGCGTGCGTGGCCCAGGCGGGAACGCGGATCAACGCGGGGATCTTGGCCGTGTTGGCGGCGTTTGGCTACGCGCAGGTTCCGGTCGTCCGCAGACCGCGCGTCGGATTGATTTCCACCGGCACGGAACTGCTGGATGTGGACCAGCCGCTTGAGCCGGGCAAAATTCGCAACAGCAACGCGGTAATGCTGTCCGCCTTGATCGCCGAGGCGGGCGGCATCCCGGTGTGGTTCGGACGATTGCCGGACGATCTGGCTCTGGCCAAGCGGCAGCTGGCCAAATGTCTGGAGGAGGTCGACCTGCTGGTGACGAGCGGCGGTGTGTCGGTCGGAGACTTCGACGTAATGGCCGCGTTGGCCAACGATCCGGAGGTCACCCTGCTGTTCAACCGTGTCGCGATGCGGCCGGGCGGACCGACAACCGGCCTTTTGTTCCGAGACAAACTGGTCTGTGCGCTGTCGGGCAATCCGGGGGCTTGCTTTCTCGGCGCCCAGCTGTTCGTCCGTCCCGTGCTGCGCCGACTGCAGGGCGACCGAGAGACTGGCCTGCGACGCATCCGGGCCACGCTGGCGGAGTCCTACACGAAACCGTGTCCCTTCCCGCGCTATTTGCGCGGTCGGCTGACGGAGCGGGAGGGAAAACTGTACGTCGTTCCCGACCACAACGACAAGGCGGGCAACCTGTCCACGCTGGGCAAAAGCGAATGCTTCCTGATCATCCCGGCTGGTGGCCGGGGCAAACAGGCGGGGGAGACCGTCGACGTGATTCCCCACGCCGCGCCGGAGTGGAGAGAGGAGGCGTAGTGCATGGCAAACAAGCCGAGCGTGCTGCAGGTGGTGGGCTATTCCAATTCGGGCAAGACAACGCTGTTGACCAAACTGATTCCGCTGCTGGAGCAGGAGGGGCTGCGCGTCGGCGTGATCAAACACGACGGCGGTCACGATTTTGAGTGGGACCGACCGGGCAAGGACACATGGCGATACCGCGATGCGGGAGCGTCACTGGTGGCAATCGTCTCGCGGAGCAAGACGGCGATGCTGGAGCTGAAGCCCGTCCCGCTGTCTGTTTTGGTGGAACGAATGGCGGAAGCCGGTGCCGATTTTGTTCTGGTCGAGGGATTCAAGCAAGAGGACTACGAGAAACTGGTCGTGCTCCGCGACCCGGCGCACCGTGAATTGGTGGAGGCAGTCACCCGGCCCGTGGCTGTGGCTAGCTGGGAGCCGTTTGCGCACCCGACACTGCCGGTGTACGCCATTGACGACGCAGCGGGTGTGGCCAGGTTTATCCTGAACAGATATATAATGAAAGAACGGTAGTGGGAGCGGGCAATATGTGGCGGGTGAGATTTGTGCCCCCTGCCCGCGTCGCGTTTTGGAGCGGACATCATCCACTTCTTTGCTTGGTCGTCAAGAGAGCGAGCGGGCCCGATCACCCATGCGCCACGGACTTTGTCTGCATGCTGAGCAACCTGACATTGCAGGTTGCTTTTTTCGTTGAAAGAGGTAATTCATGTAAGAAATCTCCTTGTAAGTGAAGCATGTGGTAACTACAGCAGGATCATATACAAAAATTTTGACTGAAAAAGAGGTTTTTGCTGAGTGCTGTGAAAGAGAGTACTTGTGCGTATACATAATCAGGGAGGGATATACATGAAAACGCCATTGCCGATGCGCTGGAATCTGGAGGTGCTGTTTTCCGGCGGAAGCGAGTCCGAGTCCTTTCGCGCATTTCTCAGCATGCTGGAAGGAGATATTGCCGCACTGCAGGCGCAGGTGAGCGCCGATCGCGTGCGGATCGACGACAAGGATGCATTTGTTTCCCTGCTCACCCAAGTGCAGAGCATTGCTGTTCGGCTGAAGGAGGCGGGAGCGTTTGTCTCCTGCCTGACCGCCCAAGATGTAAAAGACGAACAGGCCAAACTCCTGAGCGGACGGGTGAAAACCGTATCCGCGTCATTCGCTGCGGCGCTGTCCAAATGGGAGGAACACCTGCTCGCGATCGACGAGCCGGCCTGGAACAAGCTGCTCGCCGCTCCGGAGGTGAAGCCGGTCGCGTTCAATCTCAATGAACGACGCAGACGGGCAAAGGAAAAGCTTCCGCCCGCTCAGGAGGTGCTGGCCAACGACCTGGCCGTGGACGGATACCACGCCTGGCAGGACCTCTACAATACCGTCGTTGGCCGCATGACCATCGAAGTGGAGGTGGATGGCGAGACGAAGCGTCTCTCCGTCGGCCAGGCCGCCAATTTGATGCACCATCCGGACCGCAGCGTCCGCGCTCGCGTTTTTGCCAAATGGAAGGAGGCCTGGGCGCAGGAGGCGGAACTGTGCGCACAGGCGCTCAATCACCTGGGCGGTTTTCGTCTGGCGCTGTACCGGCATCGGGGATGGGACTCCGTGCTGCGAGAGCCGCTGGACATCGGGCGGATGCAGGAAAAGACGCTGGACGCGATGTGGCAGGCGATCGACAACCGCAAAGATCGGCTCGTCGCGTACCTGGAGCGCAAGGCCAAGCTGCTGGGCGTGGACAAATTGAGCTGGTACGATTTGTCCGCTCCGATCGGCCGTCAGCACAAGAAGTTGTCTTATGAGGAAGGCGCTGCGTTCATCCTCGAACAGTTTGGCCGGTTCAGCCCGAAATTGGCCGCCTTTGCTCAAAACGCCTTCGAGAATGGATGGATCGAGGCAGAGGACCGGCCAGGCAAACGGCCAGGCGGCTTCTGCACCAGCTTTCCGGCCAAGGGCCAGTCTCGCGTGTTTATGACCTACGCGGGCAGCATGCAAAACGTGTCCACCCTGGCGCATGAACTGGGGCACGCCTATCACCAGCACGTCATGAACGATCTGCCCCCGCTGGCGCAAAACTACGCGATGAACGTGGCGGAGACGGCTTCTACATTTGCCGAGATGATCGTGGCGGACGCGGCGGTGAAGAACGCCGCCAGTACGGAGGAGCGGGTGGCTCTCCTGGAAGACAAAGTGCAGCAGACCATCGCCTTTCTCATGAACATCCAGGCCCGCTTCCTGTTTGAAAAAAACTTTTACGCCAAGCGGAGAAACGGGCTGGTCAGCGCAGAGGAGCTGAGTCGCATGATGCTGGAAGCGCAGAAAAAGGCGTACAGCGACGCGCTGGCCGAATACGAGCCGCTTTTCTGGGCGTCCAAGCTGCATTTTTACATCACGACGTATCCCTTCTACAACTTCCCGTACACCTTCGGCTATTTGTTCAGCCTGAGCGTGTACGCGCGCGCCCTGCAGGAGGGACCGGCCTTTGCCGACAAGTACGACGCCCTGCTGCGCGATACGGGACGGATGACCGTGGAAGAGCTGGCAAAACGGCATCTGGATGAGGACATTACCGACGTCCGGTTTTGGCAGAAGGCCGTGGATCGGGCCGTCGCCGACATCGACGAGTTTCTCCACCTGACGAAATAAAACGTGGAATATCAGCGCGAGCGGACGTCATCCCGACGATCGGATGGGAATTGATCCCGCGCCCTGCACATCAGCACATCCGCCAGGCGTCTGCCGGCGGCGTGAGGGTAACCCTCGCCGGTGTCTCAAGCTCCGGCGGGGGTTTTTATGGGACGAACGGAGCAAAAAAATTTAGGCTTGGGGTGAATGGGAAAGTACGTTAAAATGAAGGGCGTGGCGCAAGCGATCATGCGCGAGACAAGCGAGGAGGCAAACGGCGTCGTCAAACTGCCTCTTTTGCCAGAAAGGTGAGTACAATGGATCTGTGGTCAATGTTCGTAGCATTCGTGTTAGGGCTTGTGGAAGGACTGACGGAATTTGCGCCCGTCTCCTCGACCGGGCATATGATCATCGTTGACGATATGTGGCTGAAATCCAAGGAGATGTTTTCCCCCGAGGTGGCCAACACCTTCAAGGTGGTGATACAGCTCGGATCGATCCTGGCTGTGGTAATCGTCTTTCAAGAGCGCTTTTTCGATCTGCTCGGGCTGCGGAGACGCGCGACAGGCGGACAAGCCTCCGGCCGCAAACTGAAGCTGGGTCAGGTGATCGTCGGGCTGCTGCCGGCTGCCGTATTGGGCCTCCTGTTTGAGGACTACATCGACCAATACCTGTTTTCGGTGAACACCGTGCTGATCGGATTGGTGGCGGGCGCTTTCCTGATGCTGGCCGCTGATTGGTTCCGCCCGGGCAGGCCGAAAGTGGAGACGGTTGACCAGCTTACGTACAAGCAGGCCTTCTTGATCGGGTTGTTTCAATGCATTGCGCTGTGGCCGGGCTTCTCCCGTTCCGGTTCGACGATTTCAGGCGGGGTGCTGTTGGGATTGAGCCACCGCGCTGCGTCCGATTTTACCTTTATCATGGCTGTCCCTGTCATGTTGGGGGCAAGCTGCCTGTCGCTCTTGAAGCACTGGGATTCCTTCACCCTTGATGCCCTGCCGTTTTTTGCGGTCGGCTTCATCAGCGCATTCGTTTTTGCGCTGCTCTTCATCCGCTTCTTCTTGAAGCTGATCAACCGGATCAAACTGGTTCCGTTTGCCCTTTATCGCATCGTGCTGGCAGCGGTGCTGTATCTGGTCCTGATGTAAGAAAAACGGCTTTGGAGGTATCGGCGAAAGCGGACCTTCGCCGGACAAGCGTAAAAAGCAGTCGGGAACAATTGGGTTTTCCGACTGCTTTTTTTGTTGGCGGGGACGGATATCGTGATGCTGTTTGTCCGGGCATCGGCATATGCTGGTGGTGAGGAGGGAGTCGGATGCGGGAGAAAGCGGCGTTCGTCGTCCTGCGGATGGTGACGGGCTTGATTTTCTTTGCCCACGGCCTGCAGAAGCTGCAAAAAGGATTGGGAGTGGTGGCCGAGTGGTTCGGGAGTGTCGGACTTCCGACATGGTTGGCCTATCTGGTGACGCTGGCGGAACTGCTGGGTGGGATGGCGCTTGTGATCGGGCTGGCGGTACGGCCTGCGTCGCTGCTTCTGGCTGTGATCATGGTCGGTGCCATCGTTACCGTCAAATGGTCAAACGGCCTGATCGGTGCGAACGGCGCAGGAGGGTACGAGCTGGATCTCATCCTGCTGGCGGTGACCATGTATCTGGCCGTCACGCAAAGAGAGGATCAGGGAGGCAAGCCTTGTGACCCTCGATTTCGCTTAAAAAACCGCTGATCCAGCGGTTTTTTTCGTGCATCCGTACACCGGCTGTTCCAGCAGCAGCAGCCAGCTAGACGTGTCTACGTTTCATTTGCAAATAGATCAACGCCCCGCGACTGCAGGATCTCCACCGCCTCCCTGACCGGCAAGCGGGGCAGGCGGAATTCGTCCGCCACCGTCTCTTCCAGCTCCCGGAGGGAACCGAGCGTCAGCCGGCGCTCGCCGCCGTCAGCGTGCGTGATCAGCAGTGTGTTGTTTTTCAATGAGACGCTGCGTTCGCTGTCCCATTGATACACATGGATGCGCAGGCAGTTGAGAAAGAAGGCGCCGGGGGCAAACGAGCGGTCGATCGCTTCGGCGAAATCGTCCGGCTCCCGCCGCTCCTCCGGGTCAAAGTGCCAGTCTTCGTTCACCAGCTTCTCCCCCCGGTAATGCAGGTATTGGTAGCGGCCCGGCCGCTCCGCATCCGGTGTGATTCGCACCGTCTCCGGGCCAAAGCGGATGCAGTTGTCGGGATCGCGGCGAAAGCGGCCCGGCTGATACACGGGGGCGGTGGAGCCCAGATCGACGTAGACCGGCTCTCCTCCCCATTCCGGCAGCCGGACGATGACCGCCGTATGGGAGGTTCCCACCGGCACGAGATGTGCAGAAAAGCCCAGCTCGCTTAGCAACCAGAGGAGATTGGCGTGGATGGCGTAGCAGGTGCCGCCAAACCCGCAGCGGACGGCGTCGGCAACAAACTGTTCAGGCGAGGGGAGGCTCTTGTGCCCCGGCCGCCGGGCCTGCAGCAGTTTGCCGACGTTTTCAAACGGAAACGCCTGCAGATGAGCGCGGCACAGTTCGCTGAGAAAGGCGTAATCGGCCGGGCGCGGCGCTATTCCCAGATGATGGAGATAGGCAGATGCCCAAGCGGGTAACCGCGACATGGAAAACCTCCTTACGAGACAGATTTCCAGGCGTGCACGGCGAGAAGCGCCCAGCCGGCCAGGAACAGGACGCCGCCAAATGGCGTGATTGCCCCGAGCGCTTTGATGTTGGTGAAGCTGAGGGCGTACAGGCTGCCGGAAAAGAGCAGGGTGCCGACAGTGAAGCACCAGCCCGCCCAGGTCAGGACAGACGATTCAGGGTACCATTTGCACAGCAGGGCGACCAGCACCAGCGCCAGCGCATGTGTCGTCTGGTAGGTAACCCCGGTGTGGTAGACGCTGAGCAGGTAGTCGTTCAGTTTGCCTTTCAGCACATGGGAACCAAATGCGCCCAAGGCGACGGAGAGAAAACCGCTGATAGCGCCAAGCAATAAAAAGATACGCACGAAACATTCGCTCCTTTGTGTAACGATATGCATATATAGCGTTATTGTACCGCAATCACGGCGTTCATGCCCAATTGCAAATTGTTGAACGCGCACTTTGGCCTTTCGTCCAGACCGTCTCACAACTTGCGACATAGGATGCAGTAAGGCGGCAGCTTTCTGATGTCGCCGCCGCAGGAGGTGAGCAGCATGGGCAAATGGACAACGCTGGTGGGCGGCCTCGTAGGCGGTTGGTCCTTCTTGAAAATTCCGCTGGAAGGCACGTTCCTCTCCTTTATCGATCCTGTCGTCGATGGCGTTGGTATCGTGGCGGCAGTCGTGTTCTCGGGTGCACTCATTTATTATGGCGTACGCGACTGGATCCAAGGTTAACAACCGGATTAGTGCAGACAGCGGCAAAGACGTCCCGGCAAAAGGGGCGTCTTTGTCATTGGCCAGCTCAAAGGTGGTCGGCTTTACATCGTCGTCTTGTCGAGTGCTCTCATGCAAGCTGCTCCCATATACATAGTGGAGAGAAGAAATGGGGGGAAGCGACATGACCAACGACGAACGCAAGGAACTGGAGCGCTCGATTGAAGAAATCACGGAAATCGCCAAAGGCTTTGGCCTTGACTTTTACCCGATGCGCTACGAGATATGCCCGGCTGACATCATCTACACGTTTGGCGCGTACGGCATGCCGACGCGGTTCTCGCATTGGAGCTTTGGCAAATCCTTTTACCGGATGAAGCTCCAGTACGACCTCAATTTGAGCAAAATCTACGAGTTGGTGATCAACTCCAACCCGTGCTACGCCTTTCTGTTGGATGGCAACACGCTGATCCAGAACAAGCTGATCGTCGCCCACGTCTTGGCCCACTGCGACTTTTTCAAAAACAACGTGCGGTTCTCCAACACCAACCGCGACATGGTGGAGAGCATGGCGGCCAGCTCGGAGCGGATTCGGCAGTACGAGATCAAGCACGGCAAGGAGGCAGTGGAGTCGTTTTTGGACGCCTGCCTGTCCATTCAGGAGCACATCGATCCCAGTCTGCTGCGGCCGAAACTGCGCTGGAAGCGGGAGGTGGAGGAGACGACCGGCAAACCGGGCAAAACAGAGCGGACCACGCCGTACGACGACCTGTGGCGGCTGGATCGCACAGACGAACAGCCAGCCGATCAAGGGAAGCCGACCCGCAAGTTCCCGCCCGAACCGGAGAAAGACCTGCTGTTGTTCATCATGGAGTACAGCACCGTTCTGGAGGACTGGCAGCGGGACATCATGACAATCATCCGCGAAGAGATGCTCTATTTCTGGCCGCAGTTGGAGACGAAGATCATGAATGAAGGCTGGGCCACCTACTGGCACTTGCGCATCCTGCGGGAGTTGGACCTGACGGAAGCGGAGACGATCGACTTTGCCAAGCTGCACGCCTCGGTGATCCAACCGTCGCCGACCAGCATCAATCCGTATCATCTCGGGCTGAAAATTTTTGAGGATATCGAGGAGCGCTGGGATAACCCGACCAAGGAAGAGCAGGAGCGCTATGGACGCAAGCCGGGACAGGGAAGGGCAAAGATTTTCGAGGTGCGCGAGTTGGAGTCGGACATCAGCTTTCTGCGCAATTACCTGACCAAGGAGCTGGTCGAAAAGCTGGACTTGTACCTGTTCGGCAAGCAGGGAAACGACTGGGTGGTGACGGAAAAATCCTGGGAACAGGTGCGGGACGGCCTGGCCGCGACGCGTGTCAACGGCGGCTTTCCGTACGTCATGGTCGAAGACGGCGATTACCTGCGGGCCGGCGAGCTGTACCTGAAGCATTACTACGAGGGATTGGAGCTGGATGTCAAGTACCTGGAAAAGACGCTGCCGTACATCTACCAGCTTTGGGGCAAAAACGTCCATCTGGAGACGGTGATCGAGGAGCGTGCGGTGCAGTTTACCTACGATGGAAAAAAGGTGCACAAACGGTTTTTGTAAATGAGTAATGATATAGATAGAAGACAAAAGGCACAGCCCAGACTCCCCCCTCACCGCGGCTTACAAAAGCAATGCCCCAAACCCCCTGATCAGCAGGGAAGTTTGGGGCTTTGCTTTGCCACAATTTCCCTTTGTTTTCCAAGCGGACTCAAGTATTTTCAATAGCACTTGGTCACGCTCGGGCCTTTGCCTTCGTCTTGCTTGTCAAGAGGAAGGCGGGTATGGCCATTGCCGCGGTCATCACGGTAGCGACAAGAAAGCCGGTGTGATAGGCGGCGGCTTCATGCGGGAGAGCGGGAACGGCTTGTCGCAATTGCAGGGCCACGACCGTTGCCAGTACGCTCGAACCGAAGGCACCGCCGATATTCTGGATGATGCGCGTGGCGACGCTCGCTTGCGGAACTTGATGGCCGGAGAGCCCCGTATAGGAATCCGTCATCACCGGAATCGTGATGCCGCCGACACCGATTCCCCGAATAAACAGTGCAAGGCCGATCTGCCAATAAGGAACGTCCGGCGGGAAAAGGATGAACGGAACGGTTCCCGCGACCGTAATCGCCGTAGCGGCCAGGACAATAAGCCGGGCTCCGATCCGGTCGGTGAGCGTCCCAATAACGGGTCTGGCGAGCAGCATGCCCGCACCTTGCGGAATGAGCGCGAGCGCGGCGGAGATGACGGAGTCGTGCCGAACATTTTGAAAGTACAAAGGCAGCAGCAGCATGGCGCCGTTCGTCCCGAAACCGGCCAGGAACAAGGCGATGACGGACCCGGTGAAGCTTTTGTATCGGAACAGGCTGAGGGGCACGATGACGGCCGAGGAGCGGACAAGGGCGTAAACGATATAGGCGATCGTCAAGATAACGCCCAGCGCGATAAAGCCGATCGAAGCCCCGCCGCCAAAACTGCCGCCTTCCGCCCCCCGCGAGATCCCGTAGATGAAACTTGCGGAAAGTCCGCCCAGCAGCAGAATGCCGGTCCAATCCAGCGCAGCGCGTCTGTTGGTGGCGGGAAATCTCGGCATTTTCATGGAAATCAAAGCCAGGGCGATGATTCCGATCGGGACATTGATGTAGAAAATCCAGCGCCAAGAGGCATACTCCACGAGCAGTCCACCGGCGACCGGGCCGAGGATGGGGCCGAGAATGATGGGCAAGCCCACGATGGCCATCAAGCGCCCCATTTGATCCTGTCCCGCGGCTTGTACAAGCAGCGTGGTCAGCAGGGGAATGATCAGCCCGGCGGCGAACCCTTGCACAATGCGGAACGCAATCAGGCTTTCGATGTTCCAGGACAACCCCGCCAGCAGGGAACTGAGCAGGAACAGCAGCTCCGCGATGAAATATACGGATTTACCCTCAAACCGCTGAACCAGCCAGCCGGAGAAAGGGACGGCGATGGCCAGGGCCAGCACATAGCCGGTCATGACCCACTGCACCGTTTCCAGCGAAGTTTGAAAATCCCGGCTGAAATGATTCACCGCGATGTTCACCATGGTGGTGTCCAGCATGGGGGCGACCGCTCCGAACACCAGCACCAGTGCGACGCGGACAAGATCTTTCGGCAGTGTTCCGTCGGTTTGATTCACGTGCGTCCACTCCTTAATTAAGGTACATGATGTATCTTATTTTCGAAATAAGTATACATGCTTTTTGAATAAGGTGCAACATGTATCTTATTTGTTGTATAATGATTGCAGCATCTTTCGGGAGGAAAAGTCATTGAAAGCGGAACGAAGACGGGGAGAAGAACTGGAAAAGGCGATTCTGGACGCTGCGTACGAAATCATCGAAACATCGGGGTACGAGGAAATGACCTTTCAACGCGTTGCCCGACAGGCGCAAACCAGCCGAACGGTCATTTACCGCCGGTACGAAACGCCCGTTGATTTGCTGCATGCCCTGGTCCAGTACAGGTCCACCCGGGCGATGGGCGGCAGAATGATCGATTTGCTCAGGGACCAGGGAAGTCTGCGCGCCGATTTGCTTGAGGTCGTCCGCATCTACCAGCGGTTTTTCGATGCCATCGGGCAGAAGCTGATGAGCGCCGTGATGACCGAATTCAGCAGAGATTATGAACGGTTCCGGGACTGGTTCGAACAGGCGCTCGACAGCAATGTGAGGATTATGAAGACGGTGGAAGAAAACGCCAAGCGGCGCGGAGAAATCACCCATGATTTTACCGAGTTGCAAATGCGTCTCCCCTTCGATCTTCTGCGTGTCGAAAATGTTATCCGCCACGAGAGGATCACTGCCGCGTATTTGACCCGTCTGGTGGATGAGGTGCTGCTGCCGGTGTTCTCCAAAGATCAGAAACATTAAGCTGCCCGCGTTGACGGATGAGAAGCATCTTAAAGAGCATAATGGGGTCTGCAAAAGCACATAAAAAAGAGAAGGCATTCTCAAGGATGCCTTCTCTTTTTATGCGCGGTGTTGCTCAGCTTATTTTCCTGCCGGTGAGAGTCCGGTCACAGGAGGGGCCAAGCCCCAGTTATGCTAGAACGCGATCGGAAGGTCAATATCGTTTAAATTAGTTGGTATTGCCAAGAGAGTTTGAGGATTTCGGGAATGCGGGCAGTTCTCTGTCTGGCTCCTTTTTGGAACCGATGAAAAGTTGCAAGAAAATCATCGCTGTGCAGATCACGGCTAGTCCGACGAAGGCGAACACAATGCTGTTTGTCATGTCTTGTATCCATCCAACCAAAAACGGTCCAAGTGCTCCAATCGCATATCCCACCGATTGTGTCATGGCGGACCATGAGCTGGCATCTTGTGCGTTCGATGTTTCGTCAATCGGCAGCATCAACCCTAGAGGGAAGAGACCACCACAGCCAATACCGAGAAGAATCGCAGAAATCCATGGTGAACCAGAAAGGATGACAAGCAGTAACCCTGCCAATTCAAGCAAAGAGCATGCAACCATCCATAGAAGTCGATTTGGATAACGATTAACCAGCATCGGAATCAAGAAGGTTGCCGGAATTTGAACCAATGTGAAAAGTGTAAGCATGTTGCCAGCGTAAATCTTACTGTACCCCATGTTTGAGACGGCTGGTGCAAGCCATGCTGTAATGGAGTAGAACAAAAACGCCATCATTCCGAAAAATACTGTCAAAAGCCATGCCCTATGATTTCTCCAGGGCAACTGCCCCGCGTTTTTCAGAGAAGATGATTGATCAAGATTCGGCTCTACACGTCTTGGTACAAATAACCACCAGGCAGGCAAAGCGATAACGGCAAGTATTGCCCATAAGCCTAATGCTGATCGCCAGGAGCCATTTAAGGCATTTTGGAAGGGAACGGATAGACCTGCGCTTAGGGCTGCTCCAGCCACCATTGCTACGGAATAGACACCGATCATGGCAGCCACCTGGCTGGGAAAATAACGTTTAATGAAACCAGATAGAAGCGGACCCGCAGTCGCAATACCGATGCCAGCGATCAGTGAGGTCAGTAGCAGGAATGTATAAGAAGGCGTAAACCATCGGAGAACAGTAGCTCCGCCCACGAGCACTAGAGCTAACGCTATCATCCGTTCGATTCCATGACGAATTCCCAACTTGACAGCTATCGGAGAGAAGATTCCCATACATAGAACCGGTATAGAGGTGAGAAGACTGGCAGAGGATGCGCTCATTCCGAGATCGCTCCGAATCGTCTCTAATAGCGGCGAAATCGAAGAAATAACCGGCCGCAAGTTTAGAGATGCCAAAAATAGGGCGATTACCAAAAGCGTTGAACGAGGTTTCATTACACTCACTCCTTAAAACATCACTGGCGTGAATACTTTCTTGTGAATGAGGTTAAGTTTAAAATACACAAGTTAATTGATCAATATTATGATTTCTATTAAAATGATAGAAAAAAAGAATGATTGAAATGGGATGGGGCCATTATGGATCTTAGACAACTAGAATACTTTGTCGCTGTATGCGAGGAACTGCACTTTACCAAAGCAGCGGACAAATTGGGCATATCGCAACCGACGCTCAGTCACCAGATTCGATCGTTGGAAGATGAAATTGGGATGCCGTTGTTTGATCGGATTGGCAAACGAATCGCACTAACCGAAGCAGGCAGACTGCTGCTAGAATACAGTATCCAGATGTTCAGAACCCGAAAAAATGCAATCGACGCCATTGATGAACTGCGCAATCAACAGCGTGGAACACTGGTCATTGGCGCGATCCCATCTGATCTCGATTACAGAATTACACAACTATTAATCGATTTTCACCATGAATTTCCTCATATACGACTAACCGTATTGACATCAATCGAAATCTTGAAGCAAGTATTGGATATGGAAGTGGATATTGGAATTGCAATCCTGCCTCTCCCAGATGAGCGGATTGTGAGAATTCCCTTATCCCGCGAAGAGTATGTGCTGGTCGTATCGGTGAACCACGAATTGGCGGATCGAAGCTCCATCGAGTTGGAGGAACTTCGACATATTAGAACCGTGATGTACCCGAAAGGCACTCTTGGACGCGAGATAGTCGATGATTGTTGTAGAAAGCGTGGCTTCAGCTTAGATCCTATTATTGAAACGACAACACCTTTTTCGCTTATTCGATTAGTCAAAGCGAATATCGGTGCGACAATTCAACCACTGCCACTAATTTTATCCATGAATGATCCCGACTTGCGTGCCATCAAGATCGAGGGAGGCCCAACTCGGGATATCGGTATTATTTATCGCGTTGACAGGTTTCTTAGCCATGCGGCGAAAACATTTATCAAGAGATTACAGGATGAGTTACAAGGGGGAAACTTGGCCAATAGTTGAAAGCATATCCGGTGTAGTCTCCGGCTTGCACATCTCAAGGCCTCTCCGGGTATACACATGCCATCGCTCGCGAACTTTTCCAACCCGCCCCGGCTCGTCAAACCTGTCCGCATAGTATGTAACATGGAAATGGCGATCTCTGCTCTGCGTGTAACAGCTGTTCCGTCCACGAGATTGGAAACGTCCCCCATCCTCTCGAAAAAAACGACATTTTTTTGAGAAAAAATTGAACAAAACGTGAACAAAGTGTGAAAAATGTGTTACAATAGAGCCATCAATCAAAGAAAACGGACAGGGGTTGGATGCGATGGACCAATTGAGCAATGGTATCAAAGCTGCGACAACCTTGAAATGGCTCGCGTGGGCAGCTACAATACTTGGTGCTGTTTTGCTTATGATGAATGTAAGCGATTTCCGTGCGGATAATTTTGGACTGATGGCGGCGATTGGATTGCTGATCGGCGGCATGAACATCTTTTTGCTGAGCACGGTGTTCCAGTTACTTCACACCGAATCGTAGGAAATATACGGCAATTCATGAACTGATCAAATAAAATAATGAAGAATTTGGGTGAAAGCCCTCTCAAGACGAGCGATCTTGAGAGGGCTTTTCTCT
>NZ_JAGTPT010000033.1:0-34853 GCF_018195675.1 Brevibacillus sp. NL20B1 | reverse complement strand
TATCAATAGATACTGTGAACCGTATCATTTGGGATGCTTTTAGCTGTTCCCCTCTCTCATATAAGTTGCGGTAGTCAATGTACATCATGAGAGACTGTCTCGCTATTCATAACCAGCACGTCCATCAAACTCAGACATACCAACGCTTTGACACCTCCACGACCCCCACAAAACTCCCCTAAAAACGGAAAAAGAGCACCTCATGCGGTACTCTCTCTCATGATATTGGTGGAGGCGGGGGGATTCGAACCCCCGTCCGAAAATAGCGACACATAAGCATCTCCGAGCGCAGTCGTTCTATAAGATTTCGGCTAACGGCCTGCGGAACGACACGCCAGCCGCTAACCTAGCCTGATTGATCTTCTTCCTTTGGCCCCAGGCGGAGACCTCCGGCGTAGCCCGTTAGAAGTGAGCCCTAATCACGCCACACGGGCCGATGGAGTGTTAGAGCCTCGCTGGTAATTAGGCAGCGAGAGAAAGTTGTTTGTTGCCAGTTATGGCTTTCCGCGTTGTTAACGGGGTCCGCAGCCCCCCGGCTCGCTTCTTATGCTCTACTATTCCCGTCGAATCCAGAACGCCCCCGTGATGAAAAAATCAATCAGGAGAAAAAAAGTCTAGGCGAAGATGGCAACTGTCCACACCTAGACTGTAGTTTCGGGGTTCATTGCCTTCTTACTATAGCACACGCGGCATTCAAAACTCAACGTCGATTTGTGCCAATCCTGCCATCGTGCACCATGCGCGGTGCCTGCAGCCAACGGCTTGTCGGCCACTGTTCAGCTGCTGGCAGCGCACCTTGCCTGTAAGTACGCTGCCCAGCAGATACAAAACCATTCATCACGATCAAATGCCATCGCAGTAAACAAGAGGTACTTGTCTTCCGCTTCGTTACACCTTCTGCCGCTCGCGCAGCGCGCGCTCCACTTCCCGCTGAGCATCGCGCTTTTTGATGTCCTCGCGCTTGTCGTAGTTCTTCTTCCCTTTGACCAGCGCCAGCTCCACCTTGGCCCAGCCGCCCTTGAGGTAGAGGCTGAGCGGCACCAGCGAGTACCCTTTTTCGCGGGTGAGGCCGTTCAGTTTGAGGATTTCCAGACGGCGCAGCAGAAGTTTGCGCGTCCGTTCCGGCTCGTGGTTGTAGCGGTTGCCCTGCTCATACGGGCTGATGTGCATGTTGTACAAGAGAACTTCACCGTTTTGAATGCGGGCGAAGCTGTCCTTGAGCTGTACGCGTCCGGCCCGCACCGATTTGATCTCCGTGCCTGTCAGGGCAATGCCGGCTTCGTACACGTCTTCGATGTGATAGTCGTGACGCGCTTTGCGGTTTTGCGCCAGCGTCTTCACACCGGTTTTCGCTTTTGCCATGGGAGATCACCTCGCTTGCCTGGGTAAACGGACGGCTGTAGAATCGGTCAATATCGTACCTGTTAGTCTAGCAAATATCGCGGCGTTTGACAAGATCATTACCGCCGCTTCCGTTTCGCCTGCGCGGCCACGTGTTTCTTTTTCGATTTTTTGGCTCGGATCAGGTCTTCCCAAAACGCCTTTTGCCGGGTCGTCGGCGATTCTGCCTCGTCGAGCGGCACGACGTCACCCTCGGACGTGTCTGCTTGACCGGCATCAATCTGCTGAGCGGCTTCGAGCTGACGGCGCTGCTTTCGTTGCTTGCGCAGCACGGCGGGATGGGGCTTTTCCTGCCTGGACGCCCGTTTTGTGTCGCGCTTGCCTTTGCGCCCGTCGATCACCTTGGGGGTGCGCTCCCGGCCGCGGAAGGTGTTGGGCCGCTTCATCCCGACGATCTCAAAGTCAATGGCCCGCTCATCCACATTGACGTTGGAGACACGCACCTGCACCACGTCGCCGATGCGGAACTGTTTGCCCGTCCGCTCCCCGATCAGGGCGTACGCCTTTTCGTGGTAATGGTAGTAGTCGTCGGTCAGATAGCTGATGTGCACCAGACCTTCAATTGTATTAGGAAGCTCCACGAAAATGCCGAACGACGTAACGCCGGAAATGACGCCTTCAAATTCCTCGCCGATCCGCTCCAGCATGTACTCTGCCTTTTTCAAATCGTCCGTTTCCCGCTCGGCATCCACGGCGATGCGTTCGCGCTGGGAGGCGTGTTCCGCAATGATCGGCATCTGCTCTGTCCAATAGGCCAAGCGCTTTTCGGACAGCTCGCGATTCTCCAGCCACTCGCGAATCCGCCGGTGGACGATCAGGTCAGGGTAGCGCCGAATCGGGGAGGTAAAGTGCGTGTAGAAGTCGGTCGCCAGGCCGTAGTGCCCCAGGCTTTCCGCGTCGTAGCGCGCCTGCTTCATCGAGCGCAGCATTACCGTGCTGATGATGACCTCCTCGGGCGTACCTTTTACCTCCTCCAGAAGCTGCTGGAGGGCGCGCGGGTGGACGGTGTTGCCCTTGCCGCGGACCGTGTAGCCGAAGTTGGTGACAAACTCCATGAAGGCCATCAGTTTTTCCGGGTTGGGTTCCTCGTGCACCCGGTACATAAACGGCTGTTTCATCCAGTGGAAGTGCTCTGCCACGGTTTCATTGGCCGCCAACATGAATTCCTCGATGATCGACTCGGCGATGGATCGCGTACGGAAGCCGATCTCCGTCGGCGTTCCCTCTTCGTTGACGTAAATTTTCGCCTCGCGGAAGTCAAAGTCGATTGCGCCGCGGCGCATCCGCTTGGCGCGCAGCTTGCGGGCCAACTCCTCCATCAGGCGGAACATCGGCACCAGTTCGCTGTACTTTTCGATCAGCGCTTCATCATTTTCTTCCAAAATCTTGCGCACATCCGTGTAGGTCATTCGCTCATTGGTGCGGATGACGCTGAGGTAGATGTCGTAGGTGACCAGGTTTGCCTCCGCATCCAACTCCATGTCGCAGGTGATCGTCAGGCGGTCCACCTTCGGGTTAAGGCTGCAGATGCCGTTGGACAGTCGGTGCGGCAGCATGGGGATTACCCGGTCAACGAGATAGACGCTGGTGCCGCGCCGATACGCTTCCTGATCCAGCGCGGAATGTTCCCGGACGTAGTAGCTGACGTCGGCGATGTGGACGCCCAGCAGGTAATTGCCGTTGGGCAGCTTCTCCACCGAGACCGCGTCGTCCAGGTCTTTTGCATCCGCGCCGTCGATGGTTACCATCATCCGGTCGCGCAGGTCACGCCTGCCCTTGATCTCCTCCTCGGAGATTTCGTCCGGCACCGCTTCCGCCTCGGCCAGCACGTCGGCAGGGAACGCTTCCGGCAGGCCATACTTGCGGATGATCGAGAGAATGTCCACACCCGGATCGTTTTTATGCCCGAGGATCTCGATCACTTCCCCTTCCGGACTGGTACGTCCTTCCGGGTAGCGGACGATCTTGGCGACGACCTTGTGCCCGTCCACAGCCCCGTTATAGGCTGTTTTCGGGATGAAGATGTCCCTGCCAATCCGTTTCTCATCGGGTATGACGTAGGCGTAGTACGTTTCATCCTTGAACGTCCCCACCACTTCCGTCACGCCGCGCTCCACGATGCGGATGATCCGCCCCTCCAGGCGGTTGCCGCTCGTTTTCTTTTCCACCCGAACCAGGACCGTATCGCCGTGCATGGCGCCGTTCATGTCGTTGGCATGGACGTAAATGTCGTCCTCTCCAGGCGTGTCAGGGGTGACAAATCCAAACCCTTTGGGATGGCTTTGCAGTCGGCCGCGCACCAGGTTCATTTTTTCCGGCACGCCGTAGCGGTTGGTACGGGTCCGCACGATTTCGCCCCGTTCTTCCAACGCATTCAGCGTTTTGACCAGCTCTTTGAACGCCTCGGTGTCGGCCAGTCCAAACGCCTCCTCCAGCTCCTTCACGGTCATGGGGTGATACGCCTGTTCCCGCATGAACGCGAGGATATCCTGTTCCTTCATTCCGTATCCTCCTTTTCGGCACATGCTTTGCCGCGACTTTGCTTCATCTATGTAGTATGTAGTATTCAGTATTCTCCGATTACGCCGTAGGCAATCCTAATAGAAAAAAGACAGCAAGTCAAACTTGCTGCCTTTGGCAATCATGTATGTTACGCACCGCTTCTCAAGAAATACCCGAGCAGAATGGCAAACACCATGAACAGCACGGCAAACACAACGGTCAGTTTGCCGAGCAAAGCGTCAATCCCACGGGCCTTCTGCTTGCCCATCAGTTGTTCCGCGCCGCCGCCGATCGCCCCAGAGAGCCCGGCGCTTTTTCCAGATTGCAGCAATACGACAAGAATTAAGCCAATACTTGCGATCACAAGTAAGATTTTCGCAGCCAATACCATCTGTATTCACCTCAAAACAAACGTGAAGAAACTATTACTTCCACTCTACCACAGTTGGATCGGATCAGCAACCCTGGTTAATTGACGGGGATTTATCCAAAAATTGTGTACGTTCTATGTCTGTTTTTCCGTTTCCTTGCAACTGTCACGATTTTGCCGTAAAATTGCAGTTGTACCGTTATACTTGCCGTAGGAGGTCCTAGTTATATGGCTGGTTCCAACAAAAAAGACATGAATCAAAATGACGTGGTTGACTCCGCGAAGGCCTTTTTTACTTCGTTTGGCATCTTGTTCCTTGTTTTTCTTATTGCTCTTGTCGGTTCCGCCATTTTCCCGAAACACGGCGAAGAGGCCCAGGATGGCGGGCAAACGGCCAAAATTGACGCGGAAGCCGTGTACAAAGCAAACTGTGCATCCTGTCACGGTCAAAACCTGGAAGGGGCTTTCGGCCCAGCCCTGACCACAGCGGGCAGCAAGTACAGCGCAGATGATATTGCCAAAATCATCAAGGAAGGAAAAGGCGGCATGCCCGCCGGCGTCCTGAAAAAACAACCGGAAATCCAGGCAGTTGCCGAGTGGCTGGCTCAGCACAAGTAATTACATAGACAGCCGCGGCGTTACACACCGGAGACATCTCCGGTGTTTTCTCATTTCTCGAGAGGAGGAACAGCAGATGGCACCGCTGCTGGAACTGGAACAACTGGGCAAACGGTCGTCGTCAGGGCCCGACGGCTGGCTGTTCGCCGACCTGTCGGCGGTGGTGGAAGAGCCGGCCATCATCCACATCCTGGGGAAGTCGGGACAGGGCAAAAGCACCCTGCTGCGCATCCTGGCCCTTCTCACCCGCCCGGACAGCGGGAGCGTCCGGCTGGCGGGAAAACCTCCGGAACAATGGACGCCGGAACGCTGGCGCATGACGATGAGCTACGTCGCCCAACAGCCGGTCATGCTGCCGGGCAGCGTGGAGGACAACCTGCAGACGATCAGCCGCCTGCACCAGCGTTCCTTTCCTGCCGATCAGGCCCGGGCATGGATGGAGCAGTTGGGACTGGGCGGACTGGATTGGTCCAAACCGGCCGACCAGCTTTCCGGCGGGGAAAAACAGCGCGTCGCGTTGGTCCGCTCGCTGCTGCTGCGGCCGACCGTACTGCTGCTGGACGAAGTGACCGCCTCGCTGGATGCGCTCAGCAAACAGGCGACCGAGCAGCTGCTGGCCGACCTGCACCGCCGGGAGGGCACCACACTCATCTGGGTTACGCACGACTGGGAGCAGGCGCGTTCCATCGGCCAGCGGGTCTGGTTCATGGCAGACGGCCGGCTGCTGGAGGATGCGTCGAGCGATTTGTTTTTTGACGCTCCCGCTTCGGAGGAGGCGCGCCGATTTTTGGCCGCCGCCATCCAGGAGGGATAGGAGGAAATAGGGATGTCATCAATGTCGCTGTGGCTGTCGGTATCGTTTGTCCTGATCGCGCTGCTGCTGTCCCTATGGCAGAAGCTCGGCCTGGAAAAGGAAATCGTGATCAGCACGGTTCGCTGTGCCGTCCAACTGCTGGTGATCGGGTACGTGCTGCAGGTCGTGTTTCACGCCGACCACCCCGTCTATCTGGCGCTGGTGCTCACCATGATGATCGCCGTCGCCTCCTGGAACGCCTCACGCCGGGGGGACCGGCTGCCGGGTGTACTCTGGCGCATCGCCGCCACACTGACAACTTCGACGGTTGTGACGATGGGACTGCTGCTATTGCTGGGGCTGATCGAACCGACACCGCAGTACCTGATCCCCCTCTCCGGCATGATCATCGGCAATGCGATGCTGGTCAGCGGCCTGTTTCTCAGTCACATGAAGCGTGAAATGAACACCGCCCGCGGCGAGATTGAGACGTTGCTCTGCCTGGGCGCAACCAAGCGGCAGGCGATTCACGACGTGTTGAAACGGACCGTAAAAGCCAGCATGATCCCCACCTTCGACACGATGAAGACGATCGGGCTGGTGCAGCTTCCCGGCACCATGACCGGCATGATTATCGCCGGAGCCAATCCGCTCGATGCCGTGCGCTACCAGATTATGATCATGTTCGCCTTTTCTTCGTCCGCCGCAATCTCAGCCGTGCTGGTCAGCCTGCTGTGCTACCGGCTCTGGTTTACCCGCGAATCCATGCTGATTCCGTAACGCGTGCGATCACCGGGCAAAAAGCAGGCTGCCGGGAATGAATCCCGGCAGCCTGTCGCTCTCACTATTGTTGGAGCAGGTATTTTTCCAGTTCGTCCACCACTTTGTTGGCACAGATTACGCCGCCAGAGGTGTTCCAAATCGTGTCGTCCACTTTGAACGCTTTGTTGTTTTTCACCACGTTCAGGTTTTTCCACAGCGGATCGTTGGTCCACTCTTTTTCCAACTTGGTCGCTTCACCGTCTCCCGTCTCGTAGGAGAAGTAGAACATGATGTCGCCGTCCATTTCCGGAATCCGCTCTTTGGTCACTTCGGCGGCGAATTCTTCTTTGTTTTGCGACTCCGGACGAGCTACGCCCAGGTCTTTCATGATCGTGCCGGCAAACGTGTCGTTGTAGTAGATGCGTACACGGCCGGGCATGAAGCGAACGAGAGAGACTTTGGTCTTCGCCTTGTCGCCCACTTTCGCCTTGAACTCTTCAACGCGCTTGTTCCAATCGGCCAGCACTTTTTCGCCTTCTGCTTTCTTGTTGAGCGCTTCCGCGTACAGCATGAAGTTTTCTTTCCAGTCGCCGCGCGGTTCTTCCACGAAGACAGTCGGCGCGATGGCAGTCAGCTGCTGGTAAATCTTTTCGTGGCGGAACTTCATGCCGAGGATCAGGTCCGGCTTCAGCGCCGCGATCGCTTCAATGTTCGGCTGGGACTCGGTACCAAGCGTTTTGGTGCCTTCCAGGTGCGGCTTCACGAAATCGTAAAAGGTCGTCGGATCTGTCCAGGAACCGACCGCGCCCACAGGCTTAACACCCAGAGCTACCAGCGTTTCCACCCCCTGCGAGGTGAGGACGACTACGCGCTGCGGAGTGCCCGGAATCTTGGTTTCCCCCATGGCGTGTTTCACCGTGTAGGATTGATCGGAGCTGCCCGCAGGCTGTTGAGCTTGCGTTTGGTCAGCCGGTTTTTGGTCGGCTGCCTGCTGTCCGCCGCCGCAACCGGTGACGATCAGCAGCAGGGCCATCAGCAGGGCAAAAAACGCTTTGCCGCGTACTGTGCGGTATGTACGAGAAAACATGAAATTGACTCCCTTCTATTCTTGATGATAATGAGAATTAAACTCATTTACACCCAATATCCTACTACCAGGGTCAGATGAAGTCAACTGCAAAAATGGTGATAATGAATCTCAAAATCATTGACAATGCACGCCGGCAAGAACTACACTGAAATGTGATAAGAACTGTAGAAATCGTCACCCAAGGATGAAGACAATGAAATCGTTACTCCACAGCAATCCGCTCAAAATCGCTGGCGTCTGTATCGGCCTGTTCCTTCTATTATATTTGAGTTACTTCAGCCTCATCTTCGGCGTCATCGACACCAGTTGGCAAACGGCGATTGACGCCTACACGCACTTCAACGGTTCCAATGAACACATCGTCATCAAGGAAGTTCGCGTCCCGCGTGTGCTGAATGCCCTCGCCGTCGGAGCCAGCCTGGGCATCGCCGGCGCGCTGCTGCAATCGCTGACGCGCAACCCGGTGGCCGACGTCGAACTGTTCGGCCTCAACGCCGGAGCCGCCCTGTTTGTTGTGTTTGCGGTGACGTTTGTCGGCATCAGCTCCCTTACCGCGTTTACCTGGATTTCCTTTCTGGGCGCCGCGGCCAGCGGCCTCGTCGTCTACCTCTTGGGATCGCTGGGTCGGGACGGCCTGACGCCGGTCAAGCTGACGCTGGCCGGTGCAGCCATCACCGCATTGGCCGCATCCGCCCGGCACGGCATGCTCGTCCTGAACGAAAAGGCACTGGACGAGGTGCTGTTCTGGCTCTCCGGTTCGGTGGGGGGACGCAAGCTGGAGTTTTTGCAAGCCGTCTTTCCGTACATGGCAGTGGCCTGGGTGGGAGCCTTCCTGCTCGCCCGTCCGATCCAGACCCTGCTGATGGGCGATGACGTGGCCAAGGGACTGGGGCAGCGAACCCTGCTGGTAAAAATCATGACCGGCGTGGTGATCGTCCTGCTTTCCGGCGCTTCAGTCGCCGTGGCAGGGCCGATCGGCTTCGTCGGACTGGTCACGCCGCATCTCGCCCGCTACCTGGTCGGGGTGGACACGCGGTGGGTGTTCTTGTACAGCGGCATCCTCGGTTCCGCCATCCTGCTTGCAGCGGACATCGCCGCCCGTTTCATCGCCAAGCCTGCGGAAGTGCCCATCGGAGCGATGACCGCTCTGGTCGGCATCCCGTTCTTCATCTACGTGGCGAGAAAGGGGCTGGAGAAAAAATGAAGTCGTATCTGTCGCTGCGCAACAAAAAAGGCTCCTTTTCCTTCCACATTCACAAGAAGTCGCTGTTGTGCGCCGCCGTCTGCCTGCTGCTGACCGCGGCCGTCATGGTAGTCAGCCTGGGGATGGGCGAAATGAACATCTCTCCCCTCAACGTCGTAAAGGCGTTTCTGGGCATGGGAGAGGAGCAGGATGCGCTAATCGTAACGCAGTTTCGCCTCCCCCGCGTCGTCATCGGCCTGTTGGTGGGTGCCGCGCTGGGAGCAGCCGGGGCGATTCTGCAGGGAATCGTCCGCAATCCCCTGGCTGCGCCAGACATTCTCGGGGTAACGGGAGGCGCTGCGGTTGCGGCTGTCGCCTTTCTGCTCTACTTTGAATCGGTCAGCATCCAGTGGCTTCCCCCTGTCGCGTTTCTGGGAGCGACACTGACGACATTGATCCTGTACGCGCTCGCCTGGAAAAAAGGAGTGACGCCGCTAAGGCTGGTGCTCATCGGCGTGGGCATCAAAATCGCCGCCAGCGCAGTCATTACGGTGCTGATCCTGTTCAGTCCGTTTGTCCTGCAAAACAAGGCCACCCTGTGGCTTACCGGCAGCATCTACGGCGTCGACTGGAACGACGTGAAGATGATCGGACCGTGGGTTGTCGGCCTGATCGCGCTGGCTGCGCTGCTCGCCCGCCGTGTCAACGTCCAGCAGTTGGGCGACGAAGTGGCGACCAGCGTGGGCAGCCTGGTTCAATTCGACCGCTTTGCGCTGTTACTCATCTGTGCCGCGTTAACCGGGGCGGCCGTCTCCGTCGGCGGAGAAATCAGCTTTGTCGCCCTGCTGGCGCCGCACATCGCCAAAATGCTGGTCGGCCCCTCGTTTGGAGGCGCCCTGCCTGTGTCCGCCCTGATCGGCAGCCTGATCCTGCTGATTGCCGATTTGATCGCGCGAACGGCCTTTTCCCCGATCGACATCCCTGTCGGCGTCTTTACTTCAGCGGTAGGGGCACCGTTTTTCATCTTCCTGCTCTACAAAAACCGTAACCGGTAAGCTGAAAGGAGAGAAGCAGCGTGCATGCCTTGGAAACCCGTCAGTTGACGTTGTCCTACGGCGAACGGAATATCATCGAAGCACTTGATCTGCGCATCCCGCGCGGGCAGATCACGGTTTTCATCGGCAGCAACGGCAGCGGCAAATCCACCTTGCTGCGCTCGCTTGCCCGGTTGTTGAAGCCCAAGCAAGGGGCGATCCTGCTCGACGGCGAGTCGATCGCCAAGCAGTCGACCAAGGAAGTGGCCAAGCGGCTGGCGATTCTGCCCCAAGGGCCGACAGCTCCGGAAGGCTTGACCGTCCTGCAGCTCGTCAAGCAGGGGCGCTATCCGTACCAGAGTTGGCTGCAGCAGTGGTCGGAGGAAGATGAACGGATGGTGACCAAGGCGCTGGCCGCCACCCAACTGACCGAATTGGCCAACCAGCCCGTCGACTCGCTGTCAGGCGGACAGCGGCAGCGTGCCTGGATCGCGATGACCTTGGCCCAGGGGACGGAGACCATCCTGTTGGACGAACCGACCACCTACCTGGACATGGCGCACCAAATTGAGATCCTCGACCTGCTGTACGAACTGAACCGGACGGAACAGCGCACGATCGTCATGGTACTGCACGACTTGAACCTGGCATGCCGTTACGCTCACCACATCGTCGCCGTGCACAACCGGAGCGTGTACGCCGAGGGCAGCCCGGACGCGGTCATGACAGAAGAAATGGTCCGCCACGTGTTTCAGATGGAGTGTCAGATCACACGCGATCCGCTCTACGGCACGCCGATGTGCATCCCGTTCAGCAAAAGCCGGTTGACCACTGCAGCTGAGCCGAGACAGATGGTGCACGCATAGATGCGGCCCGATCGATCGGTACACGATAAACGAACAAAAAAAGGTGCTTTCCCTCAGAGGGAAAGCACCTTTTTTGCGTTGCCGCGAATGGGCTTACTTCTTCAGATTGTAGAAAGCGTTGCGGCCGCCGAAGCGTGCGGTGTCGCCCAGCTCGTCTTCGATGCGCAGCAGTTGGTTGTACTTGGCCACGCGGTCTGTGCGGGACGGAGCCCCTGTTTTGATCTGGCCGGCGTTGGTCGCAACTGCGATGTCAGCGATGGTGGAGTCTTCCGTTTCACCGGAGCGGTGAGAGATGACTGCGGTGTAGCCGGCCCGCTTCGCCATCTCGATGGCGTCAAAGGTTTCGGTCAGCGTACCGATCTGGTTTACTTTTACCAGGATGGAGTTGCCGGTCGCATTTTCAATCCCGCGTGCCAGACGCTCGGTGTTGGTCACGAACAGGTCGTCGCCGACGAGCTGTACTTTGCCGCCGAGGCGCTCGGTCAGCACTTTCCAGCCGTCCCAGTCGTCTTCGGAGAGACCGTCTTCAATGGAGATGATCGGGTACTTGCTCACCAGGTCTTCGTAGAAGGCGATCATTTCTTCCGTCGTCTTCACGACGCCTTCACCTTCAAAGTGGTACTTGCCGTCCTTGTACATTTCGGTAGCGGCCACATCCAGCGCCAGGAAGACGTCTTTGCCCGGCTCGTAGCCAGCCGCCTTGATCGCTTCCAGAATGGTGGTGATCGCTTCTTCGTTGGATTTCAGGTTAGGCGCAAAGCCGCCCTCGTCCCCTACTGCCGTGTTCATGCCTTTGGCAGCGAGCACTTTTTTCAGCGAGTGGAAAATTTCCGCACCCATGCGCAGTGCTTCCTTGAACGATTCGGCTCCGACCGGCATCACCATGAACTCCTGGATGTCCACCGTGTTGTCTGCGTGCTTGCCGCCGTTGAGAATGTTCATCATCGGCACCGGCAGTGTCTTGGCGTTGAAGCCGCCCAGGTAGTTGTAGAGGGAAACGCCCAGGGACGCAGCTGCGGCGCGAGCGACTGCCATGGAGACGCCGAGAATCGCGTTGGCGCCCAGTTTGCCTTTGTTCGGGGTGCCATCCAGTTGGATCATCGCCGTGTCGATGCCCACTTGATCCAGCGCGTCCATGCCGATCAGTTCCGGCGCGATAATCTCGTTGACGTTCTCCACCGCTTTCAGTACCCCTTTGCCGAGGTAGCGGCTCTTGTCACCGTCGCGCAGTTCCACTGCTTCGTACGCGCCTGTGGATGCGCCGGACGGAACGGCTGCACGGCCCATGGAGCCGTCTTCCAGATACACCTCTACTTCCACGGTCGGATTGCCGCGGGAGTCCATGATTTCGCGTGCGTAAATGTCGGTAATCATCGTCATTGTGACCATCTCCTTTGTTATGTTGGAGAACCCCGCACCAGCCTGGGACTCGCGGGTGCGGCGTTCGTCGTTGGCCTGGTTCGTCTTCTTGGCTGTTTACTTGGCGATCAGCGATTTCCCGGTCATTTCCGCCGGCTGCGGCAGACCCAACAGCTCCAGCATGGTCGGCGACAGGTCGGCCAAAATGCCGTCTTCCCGCAGTGTCACGCCTTCCTTCGTGACGATTACCGGCACGGGGAAGGTGCTGTGGGACGTTACCGGCCGTCCTGCTTCATCCAGCATCAGGTCGGCATTGCCGTGGTCAGCCGTGATGATCGCTGCGCCGCCTTTGGCGAGGATGGCGTCCACCACTTTGCCGAGGCATTCGTCCACGGTTTCCACTGCCTTGATCGTCGGCTCCATTAAGCCGGAGTGACCCACCATGTCGCAATTGGCGAAGTTGAGGATGATCGCGTCGAAACGTTCCGCTTCGATCTCTTTCAGCACCGCTTCCGTCACTTCCGGCGCACTCATCTCCGGCTTCAGGTCGTAGGTGGCCACTTTGGGCGACGGAATCAGGATGCGCGTCTCGCCGGGAAACTCCTGCTCACGTCCGCCGCTGAAAAAGAAGGTGACGTGCGGGTATTTTTCCGTCTCGGCGATGCGAAGCTGCTTCAATCCGTGCTGCGCCAGCACTTCGCCCAGCGTGTTGTCCAGGTTGGTCGGTTTGTAGGCTACATAGCCGTTCACCGTCTCGGAAAAATGCGTCAGGCAGACGAAGTGGAGGTTGCGCGGATGCCCCTCACCCCGGTCGAAGCCGCGGAAGTCGTCATTGGTGAACGCCTGCGAAATCTGAATCGCACGGTCCGGCCGGAAGTTGAAAAAGATGATCGAATCGCCGCTCTGGATGGTGGTAACCGGCTTGCCCTGCTCGTCCACGATCACCGTCGGCATCACAAACTCGTCCATGATCGACTTCTCGTACGATTCCTTGACTGCCTGAATCGGGTCGGTGTAAGCCGGTGCATCCGCGTACACCATTGCCCGGTACGCCTTTTCGATTCGCTCCCAGCGCTTGTCCCGGTCCATCGCGTAGTAGCGTCCCTGCACGGTGGCAATTTTGCCCACGCCGAGCTCGGCGATTTTGCCCTGCAGTTCCTCGATGTAGCCGACGGCGCTGTCCGGCGCCACGTCACGCCCGTCGAGAAAACCGTGGATGAAGACGCGGTCGACATTTTGCCGTTTGGCCAGCTCCAACAGTGCGTACAAATGCTCGATGTGGCTGTGCACGCCGCCGTCGGAAATCAGGCCGAACAGGTGCACCTGCTTGCCGTGTTCCTTGGCGTGGCGGAATGCGCCGATCAGCGTTTCGTTTTCGAAAAAGGCGCCTTCGCGAATCTCTTTGGAGATCCGGGTCAAATCCTGGTACACCACGCGGCCTGCCCCGATGTTCAGATGGCCGACTTCGGAGTTGCCCATCTGCCCTTCCGGCAGCCCGACAGCCAGTCCGCTCGCCTGCAGCGTGGCGTGGGAATACTGCTGCCAATAGCGGTCAAAGTTGGGCTTGTTGGCCTGCGCCACTGCGTTGCCGTAGGTTTCTTCCCGCAGCGCAAAGCCGTCCAGAATGATGAGTGCGACCGGTTTGGGTCGATGTGCCATCTGACTTTCCTCCTTACGACTGACGCTGTGCGGCGGCTTTGGACACCAACTGCAGGTAGCTGTCCGCCGTCAGGCTGGCACCGCCCACCAGCGCTCCGTCAATGTCCGGCTGCGCCATGAAACTGTCGATGTTCTCCGGCTTCACGCTGCCGCCGTACTGGATGCGCACGGTCTGGGCAGCTGCCTGGCCAAACCGATCGGCAATCGTGCCGCGGATGATCGCGATCGTCTCGTTGGCGTCTTCCGCCGTGGACGATTTGCCCGTGCCGATCGCCCAGATCGGTTCGTAGGCGATCACTACGTCTGCCAACTGGTTGGCCTCCACGCCGGCCAGCGCCGCTTCGGTCTGACTGCGCACGACTGCGGCGGTTTCCCCCGCCTCCCGCTGCTCCAAGCTTTCGCCCACGCAGACGATTGGCTTGATGCCGTGCTTCAGGGCAGCCAGCACCTTTTTGTTGACGGTCTCGTCCGATTCGTTGAAATACTGACGCCGTTCCGAGTGACCAATGATCACGTAGCGGACGCCGATCTCCTTGAGCATCAGCGGGCTGACCTCACCGGTAAAGGCGCCCTGCTCCTCAAAGTGAACGTTTTGCGCCCCCAGTGCGATCGAGGTGCCCTTGAGCTCCTCTGCCAGGGCAGCCAGAGCCGTAAACGGCGCGCAAATCACCTGTTCCACGCCAGCCGGAGCGCTGCCCGCTTTCGCCTCCTGGACGAAGCGGACGGCTTCGGCAATCGTTTTGTACATTTTCCAGTTTCCAGCGATAATTGGGGTTCTCAGAGGAATCGCCCTCCCTATTCGTTGTCCTCGAGCACGGCCACGCCGGGCAGTTCCTTGCCTTCCATGAATTCCAGGGAAGCACCGCCGCCGGTGGAAATGTGCGTCATTTTTTCCGCCACGCCTGCTTTCTCCACGGCTGCCACGGAGTCGCCGCCGCCGATGATCGTCGTGCCGGAGCAGTCGGCCATCGCCTGAGCTACGCCAATCGTCCCGTGGGCGAAGGCGTCCATCTCAAACACGCCCATTGGCCCGTTCCACACAACCGTACGGGAATCGACGATCACGCTGCGGTAGCGTTCCACCGTTTTCGGGCCGATATCGAGCGCCATCCATCCGTCCGGAATCGCGTCGACGGAGACGGTCTGTTTCTGTGCGTCAGGCGCGAAGCGGTCCGCCACCACTACATCCACCGGCATCAGCAGTTGGACGCCGCGCTCCTCGGCCTGTGCCATCAGCGAACGGGCCAGATCCAGCTTGTCGTCCTCGCAGAGGGAGGCGCCGATGCCGTACCCTTTTGCCTTGAGGAAGGTGTTGGCCATGCCGCCGCCGATGATCAGATGATCCACCTTGGTCAACAGGTTTTCGATTACGGCAATTTTATCTTTAACCTTTGCGCCGCCGACAATGGCCGTAAACGGACGCTCCGGACGGGTCAGGGCGCCGCCCAGGAAGCGGATTTCCTTTTCCATCAACAGGCCCGCTACTGCCGGGATGTACTGGGCGATGCCCGCCGTGGACGCATGGGCGCGGTGTGCCGCCCCAAACGCGTCGTTGACGAACACATCGGCCAGCTGCGCAAAGCGTTGTGCCAGTTCAGGATCGTTCTTTTCCTCACCTGCATGGAAACGCACGTTTTCCAGAAGGATCACGTCGCCGTTTTGCATGTTGGCGACAGCTGCTTCCACGTCGGGACCGACAGAGTCATCCAGCTTCTGTACCTCTTTGCCGAGCAGTGCTGAAAGATGGGCAGCAACAGGCGTGAGGCGCATTTCTTCGACCACCTGCCCTTTCGGACGGCCAAAATGGCTGGCGAGAATCACCTTGGCGCCTGCATCCAGCAAGAAACGAATCGTCGGCAGGGCGGCACGGATGCGCGTGTCGTCGGTAATCACGCCGTCCTGCATCGGTACGTTGAAGTCGACGCGGCAGAAAACGCGCTTACCTGCCAGGTTCACATCACGGATAGACTTCTTGTTCATGAACGATCCTCCCCACAACTATGGCTTATGTTCGGAAAATAGCGTATGGGAAAAAGGGAGAGGACGCTCTCCCTTTTTTCACAACAGTTCTATTTTACTTTTTACAAGCCACGTTCTGCAACAAATTGACACAAGTCTACAACGCGGTTGGAGTAGCCCCATTCGTTGTCGTACCAGGAGACGACTTTGACCATGCTGCCTTCCAGTACCATTGTGGACAGTGCGTCGATTGTAGAGGAAGCCGGGTTGCCATTGTAGTCGGAGGAGACCAGCGGTTCTTCCGAGTAGCCGAGAATGCCTTTCAGCGGACCTTCCGCCGCTTCCTTCAGCACGCGGTTGACATCTTCCACCGTTACGTCGGTTTTCAGTTCGGCCACCAGGTCAACGACGGACACGTTCGGCGTCGGTACGCGCATCGCAAAGCCGTTTAGCTTGCCTTTCAGCTCCGGCAGCACGAGCGCCACTGCTTTGGCAGCACCGGTCGAGGTCGGGATGATGTTGGTCGCAGCGGCACGCGCACGGCGCATGTCTTTGTGCGGGAGGTCGAGGATTTGCTGGTCGTTGGTGTAGGAGTGAACGGTCGTCATCAGCCCGCGCACGATGCCAAACTTCTCATGCAGCACCTTGGCGAACGGCGCCAGGCAGTTGGTCGTGCAGGATGCGTTGGAGATGACCGTGTGCTTTTGCGGATCGTATTTGTCCTCGTTGACGCCCATTACGATCGTGATGTCCTCGTTGGTCGCCGGCGCGGAGATGATTACCTTTTTCGCTCCGCCTTCCAGGTGCTTCGCCGCGTCTTCCCGTTTGGTGAAACGGCCGGTGGACTCCACCACGATCTCTACACCGTACTCCGCCCATTTGAGCTGAGCCGGATCGCGCTCCGCCAACACCTTGATTTCCTTGCCTCCGACGATCAGCGTGTTTTCGCGCGCTTCCACATCCACATCCAGCACGCCGTGTACGGAGTCGTACTTCAGCAGGTGGGCCAGCGTCTGCGCGTCGGTCAGGTCATTGACGGCGACGATTTCCACGTTCGGATTGTTCAGCGCAGCGCGAAACACGTTGCGGCCGATGCGGCCAAATCCGTTGATACCTACTTTTACCATGACAATACCTCCTGCTCTCTCATCATCGTTATCTGCTTAGTTTTTCAAAAACGCCCGCCGTCTGAATGGAACGGGCAGTGACTATCGTTACAATCGGCAGCAACAGGGGGAAGAACAAATACGGCAGCGTCTCGACAGTGGGAACGCCCAAGGTGACGGCCATCAACATCGCCAGGCCGCACCAGGGAATGATCACCGGAATCAACATGGTCGAATCCAGCATCGTCCGGCCGAGCAGCACCTTTCCCCCCTCCAGCCGGGAGAACCGCTCCAGCAGCGTCGAACCAAGCACCAACAGCGGAATCGTCTGGTTGCAGCTGATGGCGACCACCAGCACTGACAACAGTACTGCTTTGCCCGCAAAGGCTGCCGGCCGCACCGTCTCGCCCATCAGCCGGTCGACCAACGGGGCCAGCAGATTGGCCTTGTTCAGGATGCCGTTCAAAAAGCCGGCCAAGCTAATCAGCACCAGCACGTTCAGGATGGAGGCCATCCCGCCTCCGCGCACCAGTTGGTCCAGCGGCGTGCCGGAATGCAGCTCGTATCCGCTCAGGACAGAGCGAAAGATGGTTCCGGTTTCCAGCGAGGTCGTCGTCAGCACGAGCACCGCGGCTGCAGCGATCCCGTACAGCAGGGCCGGGATTGCCCTGACCCGCAAGGCAAACGAGCCGATCAGCACAATCAGCGGGACCAGCGGCAGCCAGCCGATGAAAAAGAATCGGTGCAGCAGTTCCTGGTAAAAGCCGATCATGTCCGTTACGCCCGTCTGACTGCGCAGCAAGTCCACCAGCAGGAACAACAGGGTGCACGCCCCCACCGTGAACAGAGCGGGGCGGTTGCTGCGGCGTTCCTCCTCTTCGGTCATGCCGGTGATGCTCAATACCAGCAGCCGGCTGCTGGAGAGAGGGGAAAACCGTTCCCCCACCATCGCGCCGCTGATCAGCGCGCCTGCCACGCTTCCGCCCGGTACTCCTGCCGTGTGGGCGATCCCCATCAACGACAGGCCGATCGTGCTCAGCGTCCCCACCGAACTTCCCAGCAGGTAGCTTGTCGCCGAGGTCAGGAGAAAGGAAAGAACCAACATGTACCGGACATCGACGACCGACAGCCCGTAATAGATGATGGAAGGAATCGTGCCGCCCATCATCAGGAGAGGGATGAGCAGCCCGACCAGAAACAGGATGAGCAGCACCGGTTTGGTCTGCTTTACGCCGTCCCAGCCGAACGCCAACAGTGTTCTCCAGGAATAACCAAGGCGATGTACACTAACAAGTGTGACCAAGATGGAAAAAACCATCCCCAGATACAGCGGAAAGCCGAAATGAAGACTCAGCGCGATCCCCGCGATCAACGACAAAACGGGGAGGACCGTCAGCACGTTCATCAATTCCTCGTCCCTCCAATGCAGTCATTCGGACAAAATGGCACGCGCCGCCCCTTCGTCCGTGATGAGTACATTTTGGCACGACTGCTTGGAAAAGGAAAGAATCGCTTTCGCCTTGCTCTTGCCGCCCGCGATGGAAAGTACCGCCTCCGCCTTTTTGACGTCCTCGAGCTGAAGGCCGATCGTCGGCATGCGGTGAACCGTCTCGCCCGCCTCGTTAAAGTAGTAGCCAAACGCTTCCGACACGGCTCCGGCCTGCTCCAGCTCGCGCAGCTCCGCTTCGGAGTAACTGCGCCGTCTGGCCATCGTCAGGGCGTCGCCGATGCCGTGCAGGACGATCCGGGTGTGCTTCAGCAGGGCCAGAACCTCTTTGATCTGCGGTTCCCGCAAGAGGCTTTGCAGCGCTTCCGGATGCAGCCGATCCGGCACGTGCAGCAGGCGGTATGTTCCACCGGTCTTGGCAGCCATCGCCGATGCCAGCGTATTGGCCTGCAGTTCCACCCGCTCACCCAGTCCGCCGCGGGCCGGGACAAACTGGACGCCTTTAAACGCAGGTGACGGTGTCAGATGCTGGGCCACACTGGCGATCGACGTCCCGCCGGTGACAGCGACGATGTCTCCTTCCCGCACGTACTGCTTCAGCACGCGCGCTCCGACGCGTCCCAGCTCCTGTTTGACCCAGGGGGAATGGTCGGCGTCTCCCTGGACGACGATCACTTTGGCGATGCCCAGCACTCGCTGCAGCCGTTCTGCCAGCTCGGTCAGGCCGAAAAGTTCGCCAACCAGCGGTTCCAGTTCATCCAGCACACGCTGACCCTCTTCGCTCAAGCTCATCCCGGCTGCCGTCACGTGAAGCAACCCGGTTTCCTTCAGCAGGTCCACCTCGGCCCGCAGGATGCGCTCCGTGCTGTGAAGCTCCTGGGCCAGAGCCCGCCGGCCAATTGGCTGCAGGTGATGCACCGAGCGAAGCAGCATGTACCGCTGCCGCATTACATCAACCAGGTCGGGCAGCAGTTTTTGTTGCATCTCGATGAAACGCCGCATCTGCCTTCTTCCTCGTCTGCTTGGTTTTGTTCCGGGACGTAATTTGTCCCGCTGTAACATTTTTTGTCCCGGTTGGAGCAAAAAAATAATCTCACTTCTCTTTGAATGTAACACACCTGTAAAAAACATGCAAGGTCCCTCAGCCCATCAGAGCCAAGGGACGTGTTGCCGGTTACTGCAGGCGGCGAACCAGCTCCGCTCGCAGTTCTTCCCAGGTGACTACGCTGGTGACGGAGCGAAATGCCTCCTGTCCGTCAATCTCCACGACGGGGATGACCAGCATGTACTTTTCGTGCAGCGCATCATCCTCCTCGATGTCGACCACGGTCAGGCGCAGCGGAAACTCCATCTCCAGAAGGCGGATTGACTGCTCCACCTGCTCGCACAGATGACAGTTTTTCCGCCCGTACAGCACGATCTCAAACGGTTTGCCTGCTTGCATCTCTCAAAACCTCTTTCGCTTCGCTGACGAGGGGATCATCATCTCTTCCCGATATTTGGCCACTGTCCGGCGGGAAATCTCGATGCCTTCCTGCAGCAGCATCTCAGACAGCTTCTGGTCCGACAGCGGCTGTTTCCGGTCCTCCTGTTCTATCAGCGCCTTGATCCGGCGCTTGACACTCTCCGACGAGGCTGCCTGGCCGCTGGACGTCGACAGTGCCGACGTAAAAAAGTACTTCAGTTCGAAAATTCCGCGCGGCGTCTGCACGTATTTGTTGCTGGTCGCGCGGCTGATGGTCGACTCGTGCAGATTGACCCGCTCGGCAATCTCTTTTTGCGTCATCGGCTTCAGGTAGTGTATACCGCGCTCGAAAAAGTCCCGCTGCATCTCGACGATCGCCTGGGTGACGCGCATCAGGGTCAACCGCCGCTGCTCCAGGCTTTTCGCCAGCCACATGGCGGCATTCAGCTTTTCGTGAATAAACTGCCGGGCGTCATCCTGGCTCTTCTGCTGGCGCAGCATTTTCTCGTAAAAGCTGTTGATTTTGATCCGCGGCGTCGCCACGTCGTTGACCAGCACCACGTAGTCGTCGCCCACCTTTTCCACAGCCACGTCAGGGATGACGTAGCGCGTCTCGGCGCGGGAAAAGGCGGAACCCGGACGAGGGTTGAGCGTGCGCAGCAGATCAGCCATTGCCTGCACATCCCGCACCGTACAGCCGATCTTCTCGGCAATCCGCTGATAGCGGCAGTCGGCCAGATCGTGCAGATACAGACTTACCACCTGCACGATGTTGTCGTCGTCCAAGCCCAAGTGGCGGAGCTGCAGCAGCAAACATTCTTCCAGACTGCGGGCCGCCACCCCGGCTGGGTCAAAGTGCTGCAGGACGGCCAGCACGTCTTCAATCTCGTGCAACGCCACCCCCAGGCGCTCCGCCGCTTCCTCCAGCGGGACTTCCAGATAGCCCTTTTCGTCCAGATTGCCGATCAAAAACAAGGCAATCTTCCGCTGCAGCGGCGTAAAACCCTTGACGTAGCCAAGCTGCCGTTCCAAATGTTCGTACAGCGTCACCGTGTCGTGATGCACGAAGTCGAGCGGATTGTAAGTGCTTTCATTTTTCCCCACGGAATATTCACCCGTGGCCCGATTTCCCACGAGCTCCTTCCAGTCGATTTCCGGAGCCGGACGCTCCTTTTTTACAGGTGCCGCGTCCACCGCCTCTTCCTGCAACTCGATTACGGGATTTTCGTTTGCCTGTTCCTGCAGATAGGAGAGCAGATCGACAGCCGAATACTGTAAAATGGTGATCGCCTGTCTCAACTCCGGCGTCATCACCAGCTTCAGCGTCTGCTCCTGATAAAGACCCAGTCCCATGTTCATCGAGTTCGCCCCCCTTCTCTATTATGCAGCAGATTTCGGCACTTCTGTCTTTTCTCATTATATTCGCTCAATCATGCAATTTTCCTGCCAATATTTGATTTTCAATATGTCTGCTCGCCCAATCAACCGACATTGACCGCTGCGCGTACTGTTGGCAAACACGAAGACTCAGCAGCAGCGGTGTGACTGCCTCTGCCCCAAAAAGTTTTTTGTGATTTTCCAGTTTTTGCATTTGCATATCCCTAAAATATGTTCTATAATAAAGATCGTCACGCGCCCGTAGCTCAGTGGATAGAGCGGCGGTCTCCGGAACCGCGTCTTGCGTAGGTTCGACTCCTACCGGGCGCACCATACGTGGCAATCAGCTATAAACGCGATTCTCTGCCAGGCAGAGGGTCGCGTTTTTTACGTGTACATGCCCCCCTGCCCGCGTCGCGTTTTGCAGCGGACGCTACCAACTTCTTTGCTGGTCGTCAAGAAAGCGAACGGGTCCTATCACCCATGCACCACTCACTTTGTCTACACGCTGAAGCGCCCTGGAGAGCATTCTCCAGAGCGCTTTTTTTACTGCGGGTCCTGTTTGTTCAGCTTGCGGTCCCGTTCCGGCTGATGCGATCGACCGGACTCATCCGCGCGTTACTGCGCTTCACCCACGTATACTTTCTGGCCGTTTTCGTATTTGTACACGTAGACGGACGCATACTCGTTGTCGCCTTTGTCGTCAAATCCGACTTTGACGAACTGGCTTTGGAAGTCCTTGATCTTGTGCACGTGCTCCAGCACTTGCTCGCGGGTCGGTTTTTGACCGTTGTTGGCTTTGATCGCTTCTTCCAGACCGTGCAGCAGGACGTTCATCGAGTCGTAACCAAAGGACGTGAAGATCCCGACTTTGTTGCCAGTAGCCTGTTCAAATTCGGAAATCCATTTCTTGCCTTCCTCGGTCGCCCCGATGTCGCCAACGACGGACGTGAACACGACGTTGTTGGCATTGTCGGCGCCTGCGATTTTCACCAGATCAGCGGAGTCGTAGCCGTCGCCGCCCATCACGATGCCTTTGAAGCCTTTTTCACGAAGCTGCTTGATGAGCACGCCGGCGTCGGAGTAGTAGCCGCCGAAGTAGATCATCTCCGGTTTGGCGGCGATGATTTGGTTGATCACGGCGCTGTAGTCCTTTTCGCCGGCGGTAATGCCTTCATAGCCGACCACCTGGACGCCGTCCTTTTCAAATTGCTTTTTCACCTCGTCTGCCAGTCCCTGACCGTACGCCTGCTTGTCGTGCACGATGTAGGCCGACTTGACGCCCAACTGGTTCTTGGCGTAGATAGCCGCCTTGGAGCCCTGCATGTCGTCGCGCGCGCAGATGCGGTGCACCACTTGTTTGCCTTCTTCCGTCAGGTTGGCCCCGGTCGAGGACGGCGAAACCATGACCAGTTTTTCCTGTTCGTACTGGGCGGATGCCGTAATCGACGCACCGGTGGTCACGTGGCCGACGACGCCGATGACATCCGGATTGGAGATGAGCATCTGCGCAACCGCCACGCCCTGTTTCGGGTCGGCCTGGTCGTCCTGGGCGAGCAGTTGAACGTCAAAGCCCAGTTTTTTGAAATCTTCCTGTCTTTGTTTCAGGGCGTATTCGGCCCCCGCCTTGGCGGTGCTGCCGTAATCGGAGTACTGACCGGACAGCGGGCCGACCGAAGCGATCACCAGTTTTTGAAGCGAACCCGAGTTGGAGCCGGAATTGCTGCCGCTGTCGCTAGACTGCTGCTGTCCGCAGCCGGCCAGAGCGGTGCCCAGCGCCAAAACCGTTGCAAGAAACGCAAATGATTTCTGTTTTTTCATCGCGAGAAATCCCCCTTTACTTTACCAGCAAACCAATTGATGAAATAAAACCACTTGCTCATATTTTAAAATAAATACGAAAATTTGCAACAGATAAAATAGATGCAAGATATAGGCAATACCTATAGGAGCGATTCCAAGATGATGAAAAAGGAAAACCGCCTCCCGTCGGGAAGCGGCTGCATGCGCGTTTGGCTATTTCTCTATTCCTTGTATTTGCGGGAGTACGCTTTGCTCGTGACATAGAGCGTCAAGGCGATAAACCCGATAAACATGACGACACTGGCCACAATGACCGTCGTTTCCATCTTGCACTTCCCCTCTCCCACTGCTTTCTGCCTTATTATACGGGAAAAAGACAGGCTGTTACAACGGATGAATCCGCCAAACGGCTTGCTTGTCCGTCTAGATGGACATGATTCTCCTTGCCACACAAAATACCAATAATTACAAATTAACCTTCCTGCGTCTGCATGCCACACTATGAAGAAACGGCACATATCCTGCGAACAAACGTTTTTGTGCACAACCTGTTGACAACTCTGTGGATAAGTTCAAGAAGGAGCGGTTCTCGTGGCGAACGAGCGATTGTACCTCATCTACCAGGAAGCGAACGACGAAGAATGCCTGCTGACCATTCAGCCGTATACGGACGAACAGGCATTGGCCGAGGCCATCAACAAGCTGCAGGCCCGACAGGTGGAAGAATACACGATCATCAAGGGACGGAAAATGAACGCGACGCTGCGCCTGGCTGTTGAGCTAACCGAAGCGGAAGAAACGGAGGAAGCCTGAGTCCGCTTCGGAAGCTCCCCTCTTTTCCAGTGCCCGCCTCTCCTGCTATGTTTGAAGGAGGGAGCCCGTCGATTGAAATTTTGACGGAGGCGATCCCGTATTGATCACTGGGAGGAGGGATGCGTGATGGATCAGGAACTGGCGCGACTCAACAGCGAAGCCGCCCGGTTGGCCGTGCAGTTTGTGAACGGACAGCCGCGGGCGTTCCACCGGTTGGTCCTGTTGTTTGCGCCGCGCGTGATGCGCATCGTTCGCAAGCTGGTCAGCGGCTATCACGACGGTGAGGACCTGTACAACGAAATTTGGCTGAAAGTCGCGCAAAATTTGCACAAATACGATCCTGCACTGCCCTTTCACTCCTGGCTGTACCGTATCGCCTCCAACTCGTGCATCGACTTCCTGCGCAAAAAACGGGAGATCGTGCTGGAGGACGAACAGTTGTTGCTGCACGTACATAAACACCCCGCTGAGACTGTCAAAAGCCCGGAACGGTTCCTCGTGGAAAAGGAGACGCATACCGAGCTGACAGCGCTTATGGACAACCTGAACGAAACCGACCGGCTGATTCTGACCCTCCGTTTTGTCGAAGGCATGAGCTATGAAGAAATCGGCAGCATTGTAGGGATGAACAAAAACACCGTGGGCACCCGGCTGTTCCGGGCCCGCAAGCAGTTAAAAGAATTGCTGGAGAAACATCGGGAGGAAAGGAGAATGGCCGATGCCGCATATTGACGAACTGACTTTGATGATGTACAGCGATGACGAGTTGTCCGCCGAGGAAGCGGCCCGCGTTCAAGAGCATCTGGACCACTGCTTTCACTGCCGGCAGTCGTGGGAGCGGTTGACCGGCGAGCAGCATCTGCTGGCAGAGACGATTTTCGCCGCGGATACGTCGCTGCCGCCGCTGGAGTTGGACTCGCTCACGGCGGCGCAGATTGAAGGCATTGCCATCCTGCACAGGCGGCATCGCCGCCGCCTGCTGTGGCGGGCGATACTTGGCGCGGGCACTCTTCTGGCGGTTGCGGCCGGGTATCTCATTTTTTGGCAGAGTGTGTGGTTTCACTGGGTTGCCTCTGCGTGGAATTCCTGGACATCCCGCTTCTTTTGGGGATCAGCCCTGTGGCTGAAGGACAACGCCGGTGACCTGTTCAACGTCCCCGGTCCATACGTGGTGGCACTGCCGCTGCCGCTGCTGCTGCTGATCGGTCTGCTTTTGCTGGTGAACATACGCTTCCTTCCCTTTCCTCCATCCCGGCTGCAGAATCGGGAGGTCGACTGATGGGACGGATCAAACTCATCCTCTGCCTGCTGCTGTCCGTTTTCCTGCTTGTGCCGGCACATGCAGTCCATGCGTTCGGCACAGTGTCAAACCATAGCTACGTGCTGCCGGCTGACGCGGTGCACGACGGCGATCTGGCGGTCAACGCCAATACGGTCTCCATCGAAGGAACAGTGAACGGCGACCTGTACGTGCTTGCAGAAAACGTACAGATACGCGGACGCGTCACCGGTGATGTCCTCGCGTTTGCGGTCGACACTCGCATCGACGGCACTGTCGCGGGAGATGTGCGCGCCTTCACGCAGCAGCTGTCGATCTCCGGCAATGTGGAACGAAACGTCACCGTCGGTTCCAGCCACATCGTGCTGGAGCAGAACGGCCGTATAGGCGGCAGCCTGCTGATGTTTACCCCGCATGCGGACCTGAACGGCAAAGTGGCCCGTGAAGCAAACGGCAAGGTGGACACCCTGCGCATCACGGGCGAAATCGGAGAAGGCATCTCACTACTCCACTCCAGCTCCCTGCAGATTGACGCACCTGCCGTGATCGGCGGCGATCTGGTCTACTCCAGTCCGCATCGGGCTGCGATCGGTTCCGGCGCTGTCCTCAAAGGGAAGGAACTGTATTCCCCCGCGGTGGTGGCTGCAGACCAAGACACCTTTTCCTACTTTCCCATCCTGTTGGGCCTCTCGTCGCTGCTCAGCACGCTGCTGCTCTGGCTGGCTGTGCGCTTTCTCTTCCCGGCCGGGCTGAGCTGCATCTACAGCCAATTGGACCGGCACCCGGGACAGGCGTTCGCTTGTGGCGCCGGCTTGGTGCTCGGCCTGCCGCTCCTGTCGATCGCGCTGCTGGTGACCGTCGTCGGGATTCCGGTGACGGTGGCGCTGCTGCTGGCATTCGTGCTGCTTACCTGGTCGGCAAAGGTGTTTGTCGGCTCCTGGATCGGCATCCGGCTGGCCGAGCGTTTTCGCTGGCGGCTTCCCCCCCTGCTCGCCGAGCTGCTGGGCGTGGTGGCGCTGCAGTGCCTGCTGATTATCCCGTTTGCCGGCTGGCTGTTCGCGCTGCCGGTGTGGATGGCCTTCCTCGGATCGCTGGCCTGCGCGGTCCGTCAGGCGAATAAAACATTTCTGACGCCATAAGGTTTAGGAGAGGCAGGATTGGGAGAGAACTGAGAGAAAGGCTTGCAGTTACCTGTTTGACCTTTACTGACCTTTCGTGTATGATTAATCTTACCAAGAGAGGAGGAAGGCTTAATGCATATGAACTTGATTCCCACCGTCATCGAACAGACGAATCGCGGTGAACGTGCATATGATATTTATTCGCGCCTGCTAAAGGATCGCATTATCTTTCTCGGAACGCCGATCAACGACACCGTTGCCAACATCGTCGTAGCGCAACTGCTGTTCCTGCAGGCCGAGGACCCGGACAAAGACATCCACTTGTACATCAACAGCCCGGGCGGTTCGATTACCGCCGGTATGGCGATTTATGATACGATGCAATTCATCAAACCGGATGTGTCCACCATTTGTGTCGGCATGGCCGCGTCGATGGGGGCGTTTTTGCTGGCGGCGGGCGCCAAGGGCAAACGCTTTGCCCTGCCGAACAGCGAAGTGATGATTCACCAGCCGCTCGGCGGCGCGCAAGGCCAGGCGAGCGACATCGAAATCGCTGCCAAACGCATCCTGAGAATGCGCGAACACCTGAACAAAATCCTCGCCGAGCGCACCGGTCAGCCGCTGGAGCGGATTCAAAAGGATACCGACCGCGACAACTTCCTCACCGCTCAGGAAGCGCTGGAGTACGGCCTGATCGACAAGGTAATCACGCCGGAATCCTCTTCCAAATAAGCAATCGGCTTGACAGGGTTCTTCCCCTCGAAGCACGACACCCGGCCAGCAAGGCCGGGTGTTTTTACTTCTCCTCCAATTGTCCGACCTCGACCGCCATGCTGTTGGCCGGATTGCCTTCAATGTGGACGCGGGCCGTCGCGGTTCGTTCATCCACGCCGTCGATCCAGACCGGCTGCCCTTTGTACTGGACCTCGATTTTTTCCGAGGAGCGCAGGATTTCCTGTGCGCGCTTCACATCCATGTATCATTCCCTCCCTTGGTGCTGTCAGCGGTTGTCGCGGGCCGAACTGGCGCCCGTCATGGTATCGGTGGTCGACTCCTCGATCAATCCGTTCTGGTCGCTGACCTGTCCGCCGCCGAGCCCCTCGTTTACCATACGGTCAATGTCCATGTCGTACTGGTCGCGTCCTTCGTATAGGGTGTCACGGTTGTTCTCCACACGTCTCCCTCCTTTGGCGCGGTTGGGCACCGGGTGATGAAAGACTCCATCGCATGCGGCAGCGAGTGGAAGCCTTGCCTGTTTCATCTGTTAGCATTCCCCCGAGCGACGGGAAAACATGCAGCCTGCCCCAAACAGACGCGTACCTTGAGGATATTACGGTTGCGCCAAATCACCCCGTCGCGTCAGCATGGGCCATCGCTTCGATACGTTTTTTTACGTAATCAACGATTTCCTCTGCCGGCACCCCATCCGTCATGATCTTTTCTTCAAAACATGTGTCCTGAAAAGCCTCCACACACGCTGGGATTTGCCGGTAACACCAGTTCCCCTCCGCTTCTCCCCGCCTTCTGAGCCGTTCATAGAGGGTTTCCCGGCTGGCGATCAGGCAAAAATGGCAGGTATGTTTGTCCAGCTCTTTGAAGCCGTTGAAAATGTATGTGAAGTATTCCTTATGTATAATCGTCATGGGAACAATCAAATGCTTCCCGTAGGTCATCTTCAGCAGCCCGGCCACCTTTACCGTCAGCACCCTCCACAATTGCAAATCCTGAAAATTATCTGTCTTTTCCTCGCGCAGCCTCATTTCCTCCGGAACGATGCGGCGCAGCATAAAGCCCACCTCTTCCGGGTCAAACAGCATGCTGTTCGGTATGGAGGCAGCCAGCCTGCTGGCAACCGTCGTCTTCCCGGCGCCATACGCACCATTTATCATTACAATCATGGTCACTCACCCTTTTTACACGGGATGTGAAACAGCCGAGTACAACGCCATCGCCGCCGCACGGTAAAAGAAAAAGAGGCACCCGCAAAGAATGAAGTTGCTTTGCATTATGCCTCTGGTTCTTGCAAGGAGCAGCATTGCGATTGCAAACGGGGCTGCGCTGCAAGGTGTCAATAACGTTGCGGCCTATTCCTCTTTGCTGACCAGATTGGCCAGGCTGCTGACCGCTTGAGCCGCATCAGGGCCTTCCGCCGAAATCGTGATTTCCGTTCCCGAACTGATGGCGAGGCTCATGATGCCCATGATGCTTTTTGCGTTTACTTTTTTGTTTCCTTTCTCCACAAAAATTTCCGATACAAAGCGGTTGGCCTCCTGCACGAAAAATGCCGCAGGACGGGCCTGCAACCCAGTTTTCAATTTGACCACAACCTGCTGTTGAACCATGTATGGACCTCCTCACACAGTGTACTCGTTACCGATAAGTATACCATGCTGCTAGATGGATACATTTTGTTTTTCTCGCAATTTCTCAGCAATTTCGTTGATTTTTCTCAACCGGTGATTGATGCCTGATTTGCTGACCGGACCGCTGGGCAGCATTTCCCCCAGCTCCTTCAGATTGATGTCCGGGTGCATCAAGCGCAGTTCCGCCACTTCCCGCAGCCGCTTCGGCAGGTTCTCCAAGCCGATCTCCTGCTGAATCAGCTTGATGTTCTCCATCTGGCGGGCAGCGGCATTTACCGTCTTGTTGATGTTGGCAATCTCACAATTGTGCAAGCGGTTCACCGAGTTGCGCATGTCTTTGACGATCCGCACGTCCTCGAAGTACAGGAGAGCCTGATGCGCGCCGATGAGGCTGAGAAATTCAGTAATCTTCTCGCCTTCCTTGATGTAGAGCACATACCCTTTTTTCCGCTCGATACACTTGGCGTTTAGTCGATAGCGGTTGGCCATCTTGGTCAGCGCTTCGCAAAAATTCTGGTAGGACGTGAAAATTTCCAAATGATAGCTGGACGCCTCCGGATGATTCACCGAACCACCAGCCAAAAACGCCCCGCGCAGATAGGCCGCCCGGCAGCACGAGCTTTTGACGATCTCCGGTGAAATGCCCTGAACAAAGGACTTGTCTTGGTCCATAATGCCAAGTTCTTGCAAAATCTCGTGCGCCTTGTGCGGAATCCGCACGATGTAGACGTTGTTTTTCTTCAGCCGCATTTTTTTGCGCACCAAGAGTTCGGCGTGTATATGAAACAGGCGCTTGGTCAGGGTGTAGATCCGTCTGGCAATCGCCGCATTCTCTGTTGTCACATCCAGCACCAGCCGTCCTGCCCCGAATTGCAGACTGCCGTTCATCCGGATCAAGGCAGCCAGCTCCGCCCGGCTGCAGCACTCGGGGGTGTCCAGCATGGTCAGTTCCTTTTTCGTTTGTGCGGCGAATGATGACATTGACCCTCACTCCTTCTCTAGCTTCTGCATCCTGCGCTTGCGCCTGATCAGGGATACCACCTGTTTGCTTACGGCGTGCGCGTCGTGACGCAGATAACCGTCCTCAAACGTTACCAGCGGCTTCGCCACGACGTGCAGCCCCAGTTGACGCAATCGCCCCAGATCGCAGATGACCGGAGTTGCCCCCTTTTCCGCATACTTTTCCAAGACATGCGCGGGAATGTCAGCCGAGTTGACGATTACGGTGTCCAAAAATGGACTGCCCACGTGACGGTACATCACTTCCACGTGCGCGGACGCGGTGTACCCATCCGTTTCACCCGGCTGCGTCATGACGTTGCAAATGTACAGTTTTGGTGATGGCGAACGCTTCACGGCATCAAACAGTCCGCGCACCAACAAGTTAGGCAAAATGCTGGTGTACAGACTGCCGGGACCGATCAAGATCGCATCCGCTTCTTCAATGGCCAACAAGGCCTCGCTTAACGGCACTGCGTCTTCGGGATCGAGGAAGACGCGCTTGATCCGCTTGCCTGTAAGCGGTATCTGGGACTCGCCGACGACGATCGAGCCGTCCTCCATTTCGGCCAGCAGCCGAATCGACTGGGTGGACGCCGGCAGCACGTCGCCGCGCACAGCCAGGACACCGCTCAGCTTTTTCACTGCTGTCACAAAATCTCCCGTAATCTCGTTCATCGCTGCAAGTAGTAGATTCCCCAAATTATGGCCGGCTAATCCCGTGCCGGTTGAAAAACGGTACTGCATCACTTTCTCCATCAACGGCTCGGTGTCGGCGAGGGCCGTCAGCACGTTGCGAATGTCACCGGGCGGGGGCATATCCATCTCCTCCCGCAGTATGCCTGAGCTTCCTCCGTCATCGGCGACGGTAACAATCGCCGTGATGTGAACCGGTTCATGCTTCAACCCCCGCAGCAGGACAGACAATCCCGTTCCCCCGCCGATCACGACAACCCGCAGCTGTTCCCCGGGCTGCGTTCCCTTTCTCCTTGTCGGCATATGTCACCTCATTATATGCTGATCCACACAGGCGTTCCTCGCAGATGTCCTTTCGCCATCCTATGCTCATTTGTTTTTGTCAATGTCTCGATGGCTGATGCGAACCGTAAAATCTTTGCTGAAGACGTTCCCGATGTGCTCGGTGATCGCCACCGAACGATGCTTGCCACCTGTGCAGCCAATACCGATCACCAGCTGGCTTTTTCCCTCCCGCTGGTAATGGGGTAATGTAAAGGACAGAAAATCGACCAGTTTGTCGATAAATTCCTTCGTCTCCTTATGATTCATGACGTATTCGGCCACTTCCGGGTCACATCCCGTCTTCGGCCGCAGTTCCTCCACGTAGTGCGGATTCGGCAAAAACCGCACGTCAAACATCAGGTCGGCGTCAATCGGCGTACCGTATTTGAAACCAAACGACAGCACGTTGATCGTCAGCGGCGATCCCTGCTGTGCGTATTGACTGATAATCTTTTCACGCAGCTGTGCCGGTTTCATCTGGCTGGTATCGATAATCTGATGCGCCCGCCCTTTCATTTCCTGCAGCAGGCGGCGCTCGGCGTGAATGCCTTCCAATGGCGAACCGTTCGGCGAAAGCGGATGGCGTCGGCGTGTCTCTTTGTAGCGGGACACCAGCGTCTGGTCACTGGCATCGAGATACAGGATATGAAACGAAATACCCTCCATCTGATTCAGGCTGTCAATCGCTTCGGACAGGCTTTCGAAAAACTCTCGTCCCCGCAGGTCAATCACCAGGGCAACCCGTTCGATGCCGCCGCCCGATTGTTTAATCAGTTCCGCAAACTTGGGAATCAGCACCGGAGGCAGGTTGTCGACACAAAAGTACCCCAAATCTTCCAAGCTTTGTACGGCTACGGTCTTGCCAGCACCCGACATTCCCGTAATAATGAGCAAATTGATGGCTCTGTCTTTTCCCACTTCCGTCACTCCACTCGCCTCCTACGATTCTGACATAAGCATACCATAACCACTGTCGTATTCGTACCCTCCCAACCACCTAACCGTGGAACCGGCCGGACTGCATCGCACCTGAAGCGGGTTGTCCCATCCGATTCGGTAAAAAAAAGACGCGGCTGAATGCAGCCACGCAAGTATGGTTCGTATAGATAAGGGGGTCAATTCATCGTCTTCTAGTGTACCGCCCAAATATTTCATTTATGTTACAAGGAGGTTAAGACATTGTGACATTTTCTTCCGCCAGCCGCTCATTCAGTTCTTCCACGTAGTGCTGAGCCGATTGAGCAGCGATGGAACCGTCGCCGGTAGCAGTCACGACCTGGCGCAGCATTTTTTCCCGCACGTCCCCTGCGGCAAAAATTCCTTTTACCTTGGTGTGCATACGCTCATCGGTCAAAATGTACCCCGCTTCGTTGGTGATGCCCAACCCGCGCACGCACTCCGACAGCGGATTCATGCCGACGTAGATGAACACGCCATCGGTCGGGAATTCGCGCTGCTCGCCCGTTTTGACGTTTTCCAGCAGCACTGCCTGTACTTTGCTGTCGCCGCGGATTTCCTTGACGACCGTATCCCAGATTACGTCGATTTTTTCATTGTCAAACGCCCGTTTTTGCAGAATCTTTTGGGCGCGGAATTGATCCCGACGGTGCACGATGGTCACTTTGGAGGCAAACCGGGTCAAAAAGACTGCCTCTTCCACGGCCGAATCGCCGCCGCCGACAACGACCAGCTCCTTGCCGCGGAAAAACGCCCCGTCACATACAGCGCAGTAGGAAACGCCGCGTCCGGACAGTTCTTTTTCCCCGGGGACGCCAAGCAGGCGGTGTTCAGCACCGGTCGCGACGATGACCGATTTCGCCAGGTACTCCTTGTCGCCGGCAATCACCCGCTTGTACGGATGTCCGTCTTGGATTTCCTTGATTTCGCCATACGCGTACTCGGCACCAAATTGCTGGGCGTGCTCAAACATTTTGGTGGACAGGTCGGGTCCGAGAATCGACCCAAAGCCCGGATAGTTTTCGATTTCCTCCGTATTGGCCATTTGCCCGCCCGGAACGCCGCGTTCCAGCATCAGCGTGCTCATGTTGGCACGGGAGGTGTATACGGCAGCCGTCATGCCGGCGGGGCCGGCTCCGGCAATGATGACATCGTAAATTTTTTGGTCGCTCATGTCCACTGCCTCCTCAATCTGCACGATTGTGCCTGCTCTCATTCACTTATTTAAACTTATTATAAAATGAGAATCTATTTCAGATCAAGTGCTGCCAACGCTTTGACACACTTGGCTACGGTTGAAGGAGATATCCCGTATTTTTCGGCGAAATACGCCTGGGATTGCTTCTGATTGTTCATCGTTCCGTATAGATATTCCAGCGCGGCCACCCACGCCACCGTTTTCCGCACCTGTACCGGGTTGGCGACGCTTTCCTTGTAGCGGTGCCAGACCTTGAGGCACCATTCGCCCATGTCAGTCCGGTCGTTTTCCATCAGGCAGCGGCAGATGCAGTCTTCCACGCTCTCCATTTCCGTCTGGGGCGGGACACTGCTCACGCGACCCGCCGCACCGTTTGTCGTGCGGCTCGCCTCACCGTCTGTGACGGCATCACGCTGCGCTGCGTTTGGCTTGCCCTTGACGCGTTCCGCCGATATGCCGGGAGGGCAGTCTGGCAACGCCGCTCCCATGTCAGCCAGTGCCAGCAAGGCCAGCTTCTGCAGCTGCGGATCGTCTGTCTGGTGGTAAAAATGGCGAACAGCCGCTTCCGCTTCGTCATCGCCGATCATGGCAAGCGTTTGCAGGACGGCAAACTTTACTTCATCCCGCCCATGCTGCAGCGCCCAGAGCAACGAAGCGCGGATCATCGGGTCCTGTTTGAGGCCTTCCACGCCTTCAAGCGCCGCTTTTTCCCAGGATACTTCACGCTGCGGCGGATGGTACTGATACGGAATCAATAGGGTATTCTCCCCTTCTTCCTGCGCTTTTACTAATTGCAAGTAGTGATCCGCTACACCCGAATCCGGGTCCAGCTGCTTGGCCTTCTGCCACCAACGCAGTGCCTGATTTCTGCGTCCGGTCATATAGGCAGAGATGGCCGCATAGTGGTATGTGCAGGCTTCGTGCATACGCCCCGTCCGCAACATCCGGTAGTACAGTCGGTACGCTTCCTCATGCTGCCCGAGCACGCCCATCGTCGTCGCCAGCTTGTACATGTGCTCCGGGTGATACGGGACCACTTTTTTCAGCATCTCGATCAGCCCGACTAGTTCCTGCACGCGATTGTGGTGGGAAAGCAGGACGGCCAGGTTGCACAGCGCATGCAGGTTTCCGTTTTCCCGCTCCAGCGTCTGTTCGATCGTCGCCATCGCCTGGGCAAAATCGCCCACGTAGTAGTAGGCCAGCGACAGGTTGTTCCAGGCCGGCATGAACGACGGGTCCGTCTCCACAATTTCTTTCAACGTCTCCAGTGCCTCTAAAAAGCGCCCTTCTTCCAGGCTTTGACGAGCTCGTTCGTGTTTGCTGTATACGTCCTCGCGGTCACCGGGAAGGAAGTGGCGCGGCGGCATGTCCAGTTCAAAGTAAATATAATCGAGCAGTTCTTCCGCTTCGAGCCGATATGGGCCGTTTTCATCCGCTTGCAGGTAACGGATCGCCATTTCTTCCGCCATCTGGTAGTCTTCCAGATTGGCGTAATTGTTGGCCATGTAAAAGTATACTTCCACCATGGACGAATCGTACTTTTCGATAATTTCATACAAGACGTCGTTTGATGCTTCAAATTGCCCCGTTTCTGCCAAAACACTGGCCAGGTGGCAGTGGTATTCGGCATTGGTAGGCTCCAGCTCGATTGCCCGGCGAAAGCAGCGAAGGGCCTTCTTGTAATCGTAGCGATGCAGGGAACGAAGACCTCGCTCCACAAAGAATTCCGGATCTTGCATGAAGTCAACAACGGTGGCTTTGATGATACCCTTGTTATGTTTCATAGAACCTCCAACATCCCGGGAGCAGTACTCCATGTATCGTACCAGAAGCTCTCCCGCGCCACAAGTTGATTCGGCCGGCAAAGTGCTTGGCAACCAGCCAATAAAGCAGGAAACACCACTGGCTTTACAGCGAGTGGTGTCGTCTATCCGTTGTATCAATTGTGTAAAACGAAAATGGAGCGGACGACGGGTCTCGAACCCGCGACCTTCGCCTTGGCAAGGCGACGCTCTACCAATTGAGCTACGTCCGCACTGGTGAGCCATGAAGGACTCGAACCTTCGACCCTCTGATTAAAAGTCAGATGCTCTACCAACTGAGCTAATGGCTCACAATATGGTGGCTCGGGACGGAATCGAACCGCCGACACGAGGATTTTCAGTCCTCTGCTCTACCAACTGAGCTACCGAGCCGCTTTGATTGTAGATGGCGGAGCTGACGGGACTCGAACCCGCGACCTCCGGTGTGACAGACCGGCGTGAACTCCAGCTTCACCACAGCTCCGTGAAAAAAACCTTCATTCCTTG